>CACWHY010000022.1 GCA_902760805.1 Ruminococcus flavefaciens
AAGTAGTTTGTCATAGGTGTCTATTACTTCATAAACAACATCATTACCACTTATTGTCTTAAAGTGTTTTTCTGCACAACGTATTTTTGCTCTTTCTAAAGGCGTTTGCGGATAATGATACCGAGCTTGCACTGAATGTCGAGCCTCTTGAAGAGGTCATTGATGATCTCACCGCTGCGATAAGGGACAAGCATATCGACAGACTTCGCAAGGGCGAATGCAGCCCTGAGCTGGGCGTTTATCTGTCCGACCTGCTCATAAACTGCGAGAGAGTGTCCGACCATTGCTCCAATATCGCAGTGTCAATTATCCAGATTGCAAAGTCCAGCATGAGAAGTCATGTATACCTTAATGAACTGAAAGCACAGCGTTCCGAGCAATTTATCGACGCTTACAATTCGTATCATGAAAAATACAGACTCTCTGCATAAAAGAAATAACAGCCGTATTCCCAATGTGAGAATACGGCTGTTTTGTTATGTCAGTTTATTGTTTCAAGACGTATCGTGTTGGTGTTTCCGGATCTTCCGTTTGTCTGTCCACCCGTCAGTATCACGTTGTCGCCTTTGGAAAGTCCGAATACCTGTTTTGCTTTCTGCATTGCATGATAGAACATCACATCAACGGAATTGAACTCCTCACTGAGGACAGGAGTAACGCCCCAGCTCAGGTTCAGCTTCCTCCACGCTTTCAGAGAGGTGGTCATTCCGATAATATCAACAGGCGGTCTGAAACGGCTCACCATACGGACGGTCATTCCCGAAAGCGAGCTGATAACGATCCCCTTGGCTTTGGTATCTATCGCCATTGCACAGGTAGCGTGAGAAACAGCGTCAATGTTATTCTTGATGTCATAGGATCTATTCTGATCGGAGGCGTTTTATGATCCGGTGATCTCATACCGCTGGAATAGAGTCTGTGCAACATATTTCTTTTTCATCTCTGTGAGCGCTTGATAATGCGGCGTTTCCATATGCTGCGTCATAAAACGCCTGACGCCTTCTCGGTTTCAGATAGTAGTGTACTTCTACGATCTTTTCAAAACCGTTCTCCTTATACGATCTCAGATACAGATGTTACCCTTTTTGCATCTGCAATGCTTGCGCCGTTGACATAAGGCATCAGCTTTTCGGCAGTTTTCCCGATGCCGCTGCTGCCGGATGTGGCGAAGATATGGAGGGTCTTCCCCTTCCAATCATAGCCCTTGCAGAAGGTGTTGACCACATTTGGAGCGGCATAGTACCAGATCGGGAAACCAAGATAAACGCTGTCATATTCGTTCCAGTTCTCGATCTTGCCTGCAACAGGAACGTCCTTCTTGCCGAGCTTTTCCCTATTGCATCTGGCCAGCGGATTTGTCCACTTCATGTCGGCGGCGGTGTAGGGCTGTTCCGGCTTGATCTCGAAAATATCTGCCCCCAGCTGCTGTGCAAGCTCCTCTGCGATCTTTCTTGTTTTTCCAGTTTCAGCACTGAAATAGATGACGATCGACTTCATACTGCGATCCTCCTTGTTTTATAGATATGTGACTGTCTCGGACAGAGGCTTTCTGCTGGTGTGATTTGGCAGAGGTCCTGCGCCCTCTGCGGCATAGCCCAGATCCATTATCATCAGCACTTCCTCATTCTCAGGCAGGCCGAGCAGCTCAGCAGCCTTGTCCGGATCGAAATAATTGATCCAGCAGCTGTCCACGCCTTCATCTGCGGCAGCAAGGATCAGATGTGTGGCAACGATCGTTGCATCCTCCACACCGGAGTCACGCTTCTCTCCCGGATAGGTGAAAACGTTGTTCTTGTCGAAGGCGACTGCCAGAACAGTCGGCGCACCGTAGCGGCAGGGTGTGAGCTGGTCGATGACAGCCAGTTTTTCAGCAGACTGTATCACATAGATGTGCTGTTCCTGCAAGTTTTTTGCAGTGGGGGCAAGTCTTCCTGCTTCCAGAATGGAGGTGAGCTTTTCCTGCTCGACCTGCCTGTCACTGTATTTCTTGCACGAATAACGGTTTTTGACAACTTCTTTGAATTCCATGTTCGATCCCTCCTGTTTGGATCATTTGTTTAATTATTGTTAGTATGAAACACCTTTTTCAGTCCGTCCAGTATCAGCAGATACAGCATCCCAACGATCAGCAGCGCTAAGAACAGTCCTAATATCCACCATGCACAGCCCATATAAGGCAGCTCATCTGTAAACCCGAATGCTCCTGCCGGGCTGCCCCAGTTCAGGAAAAAGTACGGGTAATTGTAACCTTCTGCGAACTGCCAGTTCCGGGCATAGCCGATCCCAGCATAAATTGCATACAGCATGGGCGGAACGATCACCCAGGGGTGTATAGGCTGATACCACAGAGCGTGCAGCCGCATAGATCGGAAAACAGAGCTGATTGTCCAGCTTCATTGCCTCTTTATAGTCCTGATCCGATCCAATGCACCTCCGCATAAATGTTTGCCACAATCATATTGTATCAAATATAATTGAGTTTGTCAAGAGGTAAAGGACATTTTTTCAAAATATGACCCCATATAGTGCGGCTTTTCCAAAAATAGTCAGCGTATAGCAGATATACTTTCACCAGCTGTGGACGTCATCCTCAGGAGCATTGCTGCGGTGAGATTTCTGTGTGTTTCATAGTTACCTCTGATAAACATATTTGAATTTATCTATATTTAGCCGAAACAAATATCCGTGTTCCCACGGATATTCATGTACAGCAGCATTCGCCGCTTTCTGATACCTTTGTCAGCTCACGCAGAACATTCACAGCTGCCTCCGTACCCTCCGCAGAAATGGAGTAATACATCCACTTGCCTTCTTTTCGGCCATTCACAAGACCGCTGTCGCAGAGTATCTTCATGTGATGGGAAAGAGTTGGCTGAGTACACTGCATAGCCTCAAGCAGCTTGCAGGCGCATTTCTCGCCGTTTTGCAGAAGTCTGAAGATCTGCACCCTGTTCTCATCACACAAAGCCTTGAAAATCACTGTGATCTGCTTATTTGTCAGTTCCATACGCTCACCTCATATTGATGATTTTCTATATTATATCATACATATCGAAAATTGTCAATATGGTTTTGCGATCTTCTCAGTAAAAATTAGCCTGTTGTAATTCAGCAGGATCAGCATCTGAAGGAAAGCGCTTGATCAGATCTGCGTTTGATCAAGAATACTCCTTATCACTTTTGCAGGACAGCCTACTGCTATCATATTTTCAGGTATGTTCTTTGTAACGACCGAGCCTGCGCCGATGACCGCATTATCGCCGATAGTGACCCCCGGAAGGATCGTCGAATTTGACCCTATCCAGACATTTTTACCGATGTGAATGGGCTTGGGTATCAGATCATGACGTTCTTCGGGGAGAAGCCCGTGATTCAGCGTTGCAAGCACCGTGTTGTGACCGATCAGCGCACCGTCACCGATATAAATGCCTCCCTGATCCTGAAACTTGCAGCCTGAATTGATGAAAACGCCCTTGCCAAGATGTATATTCTTGCCGCAGTCAGTATTAAAAGGAGGAAACAGCCCGACCTCCACAGGCTCGCCCACAAGCTCAGACATCAGCGCATTGATCTCTTCGGGTGTATGATAACGGCTGTTGATCTCCATTGTGATGCGGATCGCATCCTGACTGAGCCTATGCATCGCCTGATGCACATCGTTCTCCGCCGTGACCTGTCTGCCGCTGTTCATATATTCAAGAAATTCTGATGTTGTCATTGCTGTTTCCTCCAAAATGATCATTTCAGGTATTCGTTATAGAATGCTTCCAGCTTATCAAAGGGAATGACCTTGCCCTCGCCGCCGTCATAAAGATCCGTGTGGGAAGCCCCCTCGATAACGAGAAGCTGCTTGTTGTCGGTATACTTGTTACCATTGATCATGTTCTCATAAGCATCCTTGCCGAAGTAGAATGAGTGAGCCTTGTCGCCGTGCATCACCATTACTGCTGAGCGGATCTCATTGCTGTATCGCAGGATAGGCATATTGATGAACGACATACAGCCAATCTTGTTCCAGCCGCCGTTTGAGTTGAGAGAACGAGGGTGATAGCCTCTTTCGGTCTTGTAGTAAGCGTGATAATCCTTGACAAAGTAGGGAGCGTCTTCCGGCAGAGGATCAATAACACCGCCGCCAAGCTCGTACTCGCCGCTTGTATAGTCCTTTATACGCTGAGCGCACAGTGCCTGCTTCATAGCAAAACGTTTTTCCTCGCTGTCATCGGCATCAAAGTATCCCTTTGCATTCACTCTGGTCATATCGTACATGGTGGATGCAACGGTAGCCTTGATACGGGTGTCAAGTGTTGCAGCATTGATAGCCATGCCGCCCCAGCCGCAGATACCGAGGATACCGATACGCTCGGGATCAACGTTCTCCTGTATCGAGAGGAAGTCCACTGCTGCCATAAAGTCCTCAGTGTTGATGTCGGGAGAAGCCATGTATCTCGGCTGTCCTCCGCTTTCACCCGTAAAGGACGGATCGAATGCAATGGTCAGAAATCCACGCTCTGCAAGTCTTTCCGCCTGCGTTCTTCGGAGCGTACATATCCGCAGCCAGGGTGATACCGTAGCGATTGTGGAATGTTATTTTCTTGTGATCCACCTTGTCAGACTTCGGGAAGGTCTTATCCCATTCATTAGTTAAAGTGAGCATCTCGTCTTTCATTTTACATACCTCCGTTTTTTAGTTTATAGGTGAAATAGTCAAGGCAGTCGATACGATCGTTATACTTGTGAACGCTGTCAAGGAGCGTTTGACGATAGCTTTTCAGAAAACAGTCAAGTGCCTGATATTGTCCGCTTTTGACCATTTGCAGGCATTTCGCTACGCTTTCATCGTCCAAGCCCATATCCCTGAGATTTTCGGTCATGACCGCTGTTTTGTCGGCTGCGTTTGCCATTTTCACCACCTCCGTGTTTCTGTGATTAAAGTATATCACATCTTTTCGGATATGTAAAATACCTATATGTAATCGCTTGTCATTCTTGACAGGAATGACAAATTGCAGTATAATAGTAGTATCAAAAACGAGGTGCAGTATGGAGATACGGATATTACGATATTTTCTTGCCATCGCAAGAGAGGAAAACATGACAAGGGCAGCTGAACGGCTTCATATCTCGCAGCCGTCGCTCTCTAAGGAAATCAAAAAGCTCGAAGAAGAATTAGGGCATGAGCTCTTTATCCGCACGAATAAGAATATGATACTTAACGATGAAGGTATGCTCATGCGCAAACGTGCCGAGGATATCCTCGCTATGGTGGATAAGACCACCGAGGAGTTCAGCCAGCTTGACAACATCGTTGGCGGTGAGATACGCATAGGCTGTGCCGAGAGCTATCTTATCAAGTATCTGGCACGGAGCATTAAGGTATTCAAGGAGCAGTACCCGAATTTCATATTTCACATATTCAGCGGAGATACCGAGCCCGTTGCCGAACGTCTTGACAGAGGTATCCTTGATCTTGCCGTGATCGTTGAGCCTCCTAATATGTCAAAATACAACTACCTGTCTATCCACGGAAGCGATAAATGGGGACTTGTCATGCGCCGTGACAGTCCGCTTGCCGAAAAAGAGTATGTAACATTTGATGATCTTTATGGGCTGCCGCTGTTCTGCTCCGAGCAGTCCATAAGAGTGGATTTTCCGCGCTGGTGCGGAGAAAATATGGATAAGCTCAACTTTGCGGGAACAGTCAATCTTGCCTATAACGGATCTGTTTTTGTCAAAGAGGGACTGGGGTATCTGCTGACCTTTGAACATCTGATCGACACAAGTGAAGAAAGCGGCCTTTGTTTCCGGCCGATCGAGCCTACACTTGAAACGAATATGTATATCATCTGGAAAAAGTATCAGGTCTTTTCACCGATCGCAGAGCTGTTTCTAAAACAGCTAAAGCAGGATCACAGCTGATCTTGCTCATGGTGCGCAGTAATTATATTGCAGGGGAACACGTCCTGATCGTGATCACGCAGCTCAGATAAGCCAAAGGCGCCGCTCCACCCGAGAGAACTGCCGATCAGCCTATCTAGGAGCGCTTCTCACAAGTCCTATAAACCATAAAACAGGGGCTGACCTTCACATCAGCCCCTGCTATTTTTCCACCACCGAAAGAATTCATATCTTCATTTTCAGCACACTTCTTGCATAGGCCAGGCTTTGGCGGAGGACATTTTCCTTCTCCAGCCCAGCAAGGCGGAGCTTGTGAGCGTACTCCAGGATCTGAGCCATCTCCTCTCCCGGCGAGATCCCGGCTTCGATCAGATCCTTTCCGGAAACGAATGGCCGCTCCATTATCCGGCAGAATTTCTCATAGCGCTCCATTAGGAACTGCTCTGAGCTGTCGTTTTGAGGCAGCTTCCCCAGACCGTCGCAGATACTGAGCTGGATCAGATCGAAGGGCTCCACCGAGAGATCGAACATCCGGTTTGTGCGCTTCAGCTTTGAACGTGACTTTGCCAGCTTGTTGGGATCCATGTGGAGCTGGGTCATGTTCAGAACGTACCGTTTCAGCCTTTTATCGGAGGTCAGCCTCGCCAGGAAGCTCCTCACCAGCGGCAGGCCCTCTGTCTCGTGGCCGTAGGAGTGTACCACGCCGTTTTCCTCAGTGGTAGCGACAGCCTTGCCGAAGTCGTGGCAGAGAGCGCTCATCATGAGCCCCAGAGGAAAATGGGCGGTATCTCGGCGTTTTGCGGCCTCATCCACCACCATCATGGTGTGTACCCACACATCGCCCTCCTGGTGATAATACCTGTTTTGGGGAACTCCGATCAGCGCCTCCAGCTCAGGCATCCAGCAGCTGAGCTGCTCCATTTTGCGGAGCTCCTCAAAGAAGACCGAAGGCCGCTCAGATCGAAGGAGAGCCTTTGAGATCTCTCCCATGACACGCTCCCCTGCAAGCTGAGAAACGTCTATTTTTCGGCAAAGATCAAGAGTTTCCTCTTCTACTGAGAAGCCATAGCGTGCTGCCAGCTGAGCTGTGCGGAAGGCCCTCAGAGGGTCACTTGCGAAGGTATCGTCGTCCACCCGGCGCAGCAGCTTTCTCTCAATGTCCTCCCTGCCGCCGAAGTGGTCGGTGAGCTGGCCGGTGAGGACGTTCTCCATGATCGAATTTAAGCTCAGATCACGGCGTCTGGCTGCCTCAAATGTGCCGATATTGGGGGCTTCACAGCCATTATCGTCCCGAGGGAGCGAGATGTCGAGCCCACGCCCGGCCAGCCCGTATACACCGAAGCTCCGGCCATGCTCAAGGACAGTCCCCACCTCCCCCAGCAGCTCTCTGAGCTTCTCACCGGGGACCCCGTGGATCTCTATGTCGATGTCCTTGCACGGGCAGCCAAGGAGCTTGTCTCGGACGCAGCCGCCTACGAAATAGGCACGGCCGCCCTGAGCCTCCACCAGCTGAGCAATTTGTTTTGCGGTTTCAAGGTCGGTCATTTTTCCAGCCTCCATCGAATTTTTCCAGCAGCTCCACCTGCCTGCGCACACGGTCTCTGGCCTGTAATCTTAGCCGCTCAGGACCCATGATCTCAATGACCGGACCGAAGCTGAGCAGCTTGATCAACAGCTCGATCTCGTCATGAACGTCGTACCACAGCTCAACAGTGTGCTCCCCTGTTTCCGGGTCACGGACAGAGTGCTTCTCGAATGAGGCGAACTCCAGCATGAAGCGCTCCACCGCATTGCGCTCGGGAGTTACCCTGATGACCGCCGGCGAGCTGCACTTTCTGCTGGAAAAATAGCTGTCCATGGAGATCTCCTCCGTGAAGACCTGACCTGTATCACGAACGCTGCGGATCCGGCCGATGTTGATCATGCCGCTGTCGGAGATCTTGCCGCCCTTCAGCTGATAGCAGTACACCCGAAACCGGTCGTTCCGTGGAGAATACTCCATTTTCAGCATGACGAAGCTGCCGAAGATCCGGTTTTTCTTTCCTGAAACGAAGCCGATCTCCAGGATACTTCTGTCCTTGACCGCCCTGAGGATCTTGCGGAAATTGGCTATATACTCAGGGTCGGAGTAGGGATCGTGCTCAGTGGGACGGTCGGTGGTGCGGAACTGCTCCTGCCGGTAGAGGGGCACTGTTCCGGAAAGCCGCCTTTCAAGCTCAGCCAGGGCGTCCTCCTCCATGAAGAGCCTGATCCTTGGGTCGGAGAGCTTTGCCTTCAGCCAGCTTTTTTGCAGGCCTGTGAGGATCCTGGGCGGAGCATTTTTCGTGACTCTCCTCAGACTGCCGTCCTTTTCTCTGCGGAAAAGCCCCCAATCCTCGCTGCCGGGGATCAGCTTTTGGGGCAGGAAGAGGATCGAGTCCCGGAAGCCGCCTCGGAAGATCGCCTCCCGGACGGTCTTATCGTCAGTTGTGCCAAGGGTCAGGAGCTTGGCTGCGATCCGGAAATATGCTCCGTAAAGCTCACTGAATATGTTCATCTTCATCACCGCCGTACATTTTATCCATTCGGTAAATATCGCTGTAAAACCGCTGTCTTACGCTGCTTGGGCCGCCTTCCACACGCTTTATCCTGCCGATGAATGTCTTGACCCAGTGCATGATCTCGTTGACGTCAAGCACGTCTGCGGTGAGGGTGAAGATATGGTCGCCGGTGCGCTCAAGAGTGCAGCAGCGCTTCTCCCGCTGAAGCCGCTCAATGACGTAGTATTCACGGATCGGGTCTGCGAAAAACTCTATCCTCATGGGTGACCTTCCGGCGCTCTCTGAGGAAAAGCCGAAGGACACTCCGAAGCACCGGGCTGCGGCCTTGCGGAAGCTCTCATCCAGCCGTTTGTGATCCTCACAGACCTGCCCCACCTTGACGCTCCTGATGTTGTCCAGCCGCATAGCCACAAATCGCCTGAGATCCGGGGCATAGCCTGCCGCATAGCGCCTTCCGGTCTGGGCTGAGGAGAAGATCTGCATGGGCAAAAGGGGCATCTCCCTTTCGGTCTTTTCGGAGCTGTTTTGCCCGGGAAATACTGCTGCTGTTATGTATCGGTGCTCATCTATCGCCCTGAGAAGATCCGGCAGCAGCAGATCCTCCAGTGTGTGCATCAGGTAGTTGTGCTTGATGAAGAAAAGGTCGTTTTTCAGATCCAGAGACTTCATTATGCTGTTGCCCACAACACCGAAGGACTGCACCTCTGAGAAGAATTTCACGGCGTCCTCAAGGCCGGGGACCGCAGAAAGGTACTCGTCCGCTCGGTCCTTTGTCAGAGAGTAGACCAGTGACTTCCCCGATCTTTCCGCAAGGACGATCCCCTCATCGGTGTATTCACGGAGCTTGTTGCGCACAGTCTGCTCCTCGAAAATGAAGCCGTATTCGCTCTCCAGAAGATCCACGATCCTCCGCAGGGGCAGCCTCTCCTCCTGAGAGAGAATGTCCAGAAGCAGAAAGTGAAGGCGGATGTCGTTGTCGGTGAAGCTCCTGGAATAAAAGGCGCTGTACAGAGGATTTTCGGGGATATGACCGCTGTCCACGGAGATCGACACCTGCCTTCCACGAACTGAGTCGTCATAGCGCATATAGTCCCCGATCCAGCTCTCCGCCCGGCGCTTCTCGTCGTCGTAGGTGCGGGAGCTCTTCCTATTGAAATCGCTCCTGATCTTGCTTCCGTATATGAAAAAATCCCGAAGGTAATCTCTTGTTTTGTCGAAGTTTTTTATCAGCTCAGAAAAGCCAGCCATTTCTCCACTTCCTTCCATACATCTAATATAACACAAAACCGGGCGGCATTTCAAGCCCCAAAAGAATGTACGCAGAAAAAAATAAATGAACTTCCTTCCGGATCATGCTATACTAAGTTTACTCCCATGAAGGGCAAGCGCCCCACCGGTCAAAGACGCATACAGCAATAGTTCTGGAGATATTGCGTCTTGTTAAACGACTCATACAGCAATAGCTCTTGGATATGAGAATGAGCCGTGTCAAAGTCAGCATCAGCATACACACGATCCAGCGGAGGCCTCTCCGCTGTCTGACTTGAAAGGAGCAGAATATGCTTGAAATGTTAAAAAATGAACTCAGCTATACATACACCCAGAACGGTGCGATCGCTCTAAATTCCACCGGCGGGAACTGCATGGACCTTTTCTTCAGCGCAGGCGCAATGCGTGGCGCTTCCAAGGAGGAGATCTCTGCACTTACGATCCACGCCTTTGCAGAGGACCCTGACAAGACCATGAAGATACTCTTCTTCGCCCGTGACGTGAGAGGCGGCCTTGGCGAGCGCAGGTTTTTCCGCATAGCTATGGGAGCTCTGGCAGGCTATGCACCTGAGTCTGTCAGGAAAAACATCAAGAATTTCGCAGAATACGGCCGTTTTGATGACCTGATGGTGCTGCTGGGGACTCCTCTGGAAAATGAGGCCGTTTCTCAGATCAAGGCTCAATTCTCCGCCGATATGAAGGCTATGGCGGACGGAAAGAGAGTTTCCCTGCTGGCAAAGTGGATGCCCTCGGTGAATGCCTCCAGCTCCGCCACAAGGATCCGTGGCAAGCGCCTTGCAGCCCTCATGGGCATGAGAGAGCCTGCCTACAGAAAGGCGCTCTCCGCCCTGCGAAAGTACACCGACATTCTGGAAAACCGCCTCCGTGAGCGTGACTACACCTTCGATTACGAGGTGCAGCCTTCCCGTGCCATGTTCAAGTACAGAAACGCTTTCTACCGTAACGACGGTCTCCGCTACAGCCAGTATCTGGACAAGGTAGAGGTGGGCAGAGCTGTCATGAACACCGGCACCCTCTACCCCTATGATATAGTCCGCAGAGCCCTTACCTACGGTATTTCCGCAGAGGAGATCCGTTCTCTTGACGTGGCGTGGAAGGCTCTGCCTGACCTTACCGGATCCCGGAAGGAGAATGCGATCGCAGTGATTGACGGCTCCGGATCAATGACGATCGGCTGCGGGAGCCTTCGCCCTCTGGACGCTGCGCTGTCCCTGGGGATGTACTTCGCAGAGCACAACGTAGGCGCCTTCGCAAACCACTTCATCACCTTCTCTGAAACACCTCAGCTGGTTGAGATCAAAGGCGGCGACATCGTGGAAAAAGCTCAATACTGCGCCAGCTACAACGAGATCGCCAACACCGATCTGGAGCAGGTCTTCCTGCTGATCCTCAGGACTGCGCTGAACAACAGAGTTCCCCAGAAGGAGCTCCCCACAAGGCTGTACATCATCTCCGATATGGAGTTCGATGAGGCAGTCACCGGCGGAAACAGCAAGCCCTTGTTCCGTGAGATGAAGGAGCTGTTCGCACAGCACGGCTACAAGCTGCCTGAGATCGTTTTCTGGAACGTTTCCGCCAGAATGGGAGCGATCCCCGTAGGGCGCTCAGAAACAGGTGCTGCTCTTGTTTCCGGCTATACACCGGCAGTTTTCGACATGGTGATGAGTGGAGAGCTCTCCCCTGAGACAGTGATGGAGCAGGTCCTCTCCTCCCCCAGATACGCAAAGATCTCCGCATAAACAGGGCTCCCGGATCACCGGGAGCTCTTTTGTCAGAAGTCGAATGAGGGCTTGATTTTCCTAGCAAAATGATGTATAATGGATGTAAAATAGCCGCAAGGCAATAAAGGAGGTCTCAGAAATGAGCAGGATCACAGAAGAATTGAAAAAAGTGGGCGTTTTCTACATCGCAACTACCGACGCAAACGGCGACCCTCACGTTCGTCCATTCGGCGCAGTTGCCGAGTTTGAGGGCGGTATCTACATATGCACCAACAACCAGAAAAAGTGCTACGCTGAGATGATCGGCCACAGCAAGGTGGAGATCAGCGGCATGGCTCCTGACGGGACTTGGCTGCGCTTGACCGCAAAGGCTGTCCGTGACGACCGTGACGAGGCAAGAGCCGCTATGCTGGAGCAGTGCCCTGAGCTAGGCAATATGTACAAGGTCGGTGACGGCATCTTCGAGGTGCTCAGACTGGAGGACCCGGAGTGCGTGAAGTGCTCCTTCACAGCAGCTCCCGAGATCATCAAGTAAACAGCAAAGCCCGGAAACCTTCGATATTCCGGGCTTTTTGCTAAGCTGATGTAATGTGATAAAAAAAGCAATAAAATTGATACAATAGTTCATTCACTTTTGTGGAAATTTATTGTATTCTATAATTGTATTAAGCATTGTGTAGGCCGCAGTGCTTTACCTCTCTCTGATATGGCGTTTTCTCTCAGGCAGGAGAAGCGCCCGAATATTACCGCTAAGCGGTCGAATACACTCATCAACGGAAGGAGTTTACTATGAGTTCAAAGCTATTAAGGAAAGCGGTCTCATTGGCCGCAGCCGGAGCATTGCTCCTGTCAGCTGCTCCTCTTCTGCCTTCATCGGGCCTGAGAGCTGATGCAGCCGCTAACAAAGCCCGTGTTTCTGTTCATGACCCCTCTATCATCAAGGACGGCAGCACCTACTACGTTTTCGGCTCCCACATCGATGCAGCCAAGACCAACGACCTCCAGAACTGGACACTGTTTTCCAACGGCTACGCAAGAACGAATAATGTGGAGTTCGGAAACCTCTCACAAAACCTGCAAAAGGCCTTCGCCTGGTCAGGTGAGGACTTAGAGGACTGCGCCGGCGGATTTGCAGTCTGGGCGCCGGACGTTATCTGGAACCCGGATTTCCAGAACTCTGACGGAACTAAGGGTGCTTACGTTATGTACTTCTGCACCTCATCCACCTATATCCGCTCGGTCATCTGCTTCGCTACATCGAAGAACATCCAGGGTCCTTATACCTTCGGTGATACGCTGATCTACTCCGGCTTCACCAAGAACGACCAGTATGTTACCAGCGCCACCAAGAACGTCAACAAGAAGTACACCTCCACCAACATCGACGAGCTCATCGCTTCCGGTGAGGTGACTATGAACAACAGCTGGTTCAACGGCAACAATTTCAACAACCAGCTCTTCCCCAACGCTATCGACCCCACTATCTACTATGGCACCGACGGCAAGATGTACATGACCTACGGCTCTTGGTCAGGCGGTATCTTCACCCTTGAGATCGACCCGGCTACCGGAAAATGTATCCACCCAAAGACAGGAACTACCTCCGACGGACGCATGGTGGACAGCTACTTCGGTACAAAAATCGCCGGCGGCTACGGAAAGTCAGGCGAGGGTCCTTTCATCGAGTACAACGCCGACACTGGCTACTACTACCTGTGGACAACTTACGGCGGACTTGCCTGGGACGGCGGCTATAATATGCGTGTTTCCCGTTCAAAGAGCCCTCTGGGTCCCTTCACTGACCCGGCAGGAAGAAAGGCTGTCCTTGACCCAAGCACCAACCTTGACAGCGTTGGTCTGAAGGTAATGGGCAACTACAAGTTCAGCACCCTTGATTCAGCATATTTCGCTCCCGGCCACAACTCAGTCCTCAGGGACGACGACGGTCGCTGGTACCTTTTCTACCACACCCGTTTCCAGAACAGCAATATGCACCAGGTAAGAGTCCACGAGATGTTCTTCAACGAGGACGGCTGGCCTGTGGCAACTCCCTTCGAGTTCGGCGGAGACCATATCTCAGAAGGCGGCTATGACGAGGCCGACATCGTGGGCGATTATGAGTACATCAACCACGGCAATGGCACTAACGCAGACCTAATCAATTACCAGAACATCAAGCTCAACGCAGACCATACGATCTCCGGAGCAGTTTCAGGTAAGTGGGAGCAGGCTCCCGACAGTGCTGCTGCAACTATCACTATCGGAAATCAGCGCTACAGCGGTTACTTCATCGCTGCTGAGAACGAAAAGGGCACTAAGGTAATGTCCTTCACAGCAGCCGGAAACAACAACCAGTGCATCTGGGGCGCTAAAAACAGCGGGTTCACAGGCAGCGAGAGAGCTTCCCTTGCGGACTACACAAACCCCGACGCTGACCTGGTAATGGCTCCCGACACTGTAGGTGAACAGAGCAAGTCCTTAAAGCTCAGCGGAACAAGCCTGCTCAGCGGTGCTACCTACTTCATCACAAATCAGAACAGCGGTCTCTCCCTGGATCTGCCTGACGGCTCACTGGAGGCTGGTACCAATATCCAGCAGTGGGACTTCAACAAGTCCTGGGCTCAGCAGTGGAGACTTGTTGCTGTGGACGATACCTACTTCCGCATCGTTTCTCTCGGCGACGAGAGCAAGTGCATCGCCGTTGCTGAAAACTCAGCAGCTGACGGCGTAAATGTGGAATTACAGGCCTACACCGGCGCTGACAATCAGCTGTTCAAGCTGGTGGAGAGCGGCAGCTACTACGGCATCGTTTCCAAGTGCTCCGGCGGAAAGAGCGCTCTGGACGTATTTGAGTGGTCTACCGAGAACGGCGGAAATATCGCACAGTATCCCTACCACGAGTACGCCTGCCAGCTTTGGAAGATCGAGCCGGTACGTCCCTCAGTGACCAGCGGCACCTACACCATAAAAAATCTCAACAGCGGTAGATATATCGCTGACAAGAACGGCAGTGCTGTTCAGAGCCAGTCTCAGATCTGGAACATCACAAAGCAGGACGACGGTACCTACACTATCCAGGCCGAAAACGGCAAGGCTCTCACAGTTGAGAACAACTCCGCTGAGGACGGTGCTGACATCGTGCTTGCGGACTTCAACGGCGGCAGCTCACAGAAGTTCAGGCTCCAGTGCAGCAAGGACGGCACATATTCCCTGCTCACTGTGGCTTCAGACGGCGCAAGATGTGCAGACGTCTACGAGATAAGCCTTGAAGACGGCGCAAACATCTGCCAGTGGGAATACTGGGGCGGCGACGGTCAGAAGTTCATCCTTGAGCCTGTGATCGCTCCCAAGGCTCCCGAGCAGGTGGTCGGCGACATCAACGCTGACGGAGAGTTCTCCGTAAACGACCTGGTAATGCTCCAGAGATACCTTCTCAGGGCTATCGACGAGCTGCCAAACTGGCAGGCCGGCGACCTTACCGGTGACGGAAAGCTGTCCACCTTCGACCTGATCCTCATGCGCCAGATGATAGTGCAGTGACCGACAAATAGCCATCAGGCAAACAAAAAAGCAGTATCCTTGCCGATCAAGGATACTGCTTTTCGTTTTATCTGTACTGGGAAAAGCCCTGTTTTACGCCAAACGATAGGTGCGAATGAAGCTGTTCACGTCTGCGCCGCTTTCCATATAGCGCAGAAGGATCTCCGCACAGGCATTGCTGTCGCTGTCGGCCTGATGATGATCAAGGGAAATGCCGTAGTGCTCGCACATCACGTTAAGGCTGTGGCTCATACCCGGGAGAAGCTTCCGCCCGGCCTGAACTGTGCAAAGGTACTTGGCGGAGCTCTTCCACTGGATACCGTAGCCGTGAAGGCACTTTTTCAGCACTCCCATATCAAAAACCGCATTGTGAGCCACCAGCACGCCGCTTTCCATGAGAGGCCTGATCTGCTCCCACAGTGCCGCAAAATTCGGGGCGCCCTCAACGGTCTTGGAGCTGATCCCGGTCAGCTGTGTGTTGAAGCGGTCAAAGTGGGTCTCCGGGTCCACCAGAGAGAAAAACGACTCCCCTATCCTGCCATCCTCCACAACGGTTATTCCGATTGCGCTCATGCGGTCGTTGAAACGGTTTGGAGTCTCAACGTCAAAAACAATGTATCTCATAAGCCTTCCTTTCAGCAGTTTTTTGTCAAAGCTGTGTAAGCAGCTGCCAGATGAGCTCTCTTTTGGCAAGTCCGTCGGAAAATGCGGTGGCTCCCCCGGCCGCTGTTCCCAGCCTCAGGCCGCTGTCGTATCCGCCCTGCTGGAAGCCTGCCAAGAATCCCGCCAGCATTGAGTCACCTGCGCCCACGGAGTTCCTCAGCTCGCCCTTGCAGACTCCGCAGCGGTGAACATTGCCGTTCTCGTCCAGCAGCATTGCGCCCTGCTCCGCCATGGAGACAAGCACGTTCCTAGCGCCCATTTCCTGCAATTTCTCGGCATAGTGCCGGATCTGATCATCTGTTGTGAGCTCCACGCCGAAGATCTCGCCCAGCTCAAAGTTATTGGGCTTAATGAGAAACGGCCTGTACTTCAGCACGTTCAGCAGAAGATCCTTGGTGGCGTCAACCACTGTGAGGATCTGTTTTCCGGAAAGCCGCTTCAGGATCCTTTCGTACACGTCCGACGGGAGACTGCTCGGGATACTGCCAGCCAAAACAAGGGTATCCCCCTCAGAGAGCCCGTCCAGCTTGCAGAAGAGCTCCTCCAGCGCCTCCTGATCGATGTCAGGACCCTGACCGTTGATCTCAGTTTCCTCCCCGGCCTTGATCTTCACATTTATACGGGAATTGCCGGTTTTCAGCCTTACAAGGTCGGTCTGTATGCCCATGGCCTTGATGCCGTTTTCGATGGCCTCTCCGGTAAAGCCTGCCGCAAAGCCCAGCGCCTTCGAGGTGACGCCCAGCTCCTTTAGAACGATCGAAACGTTGATGCCCTTTCCTCCAAAGAACATCTCCTCAGATGAGCAGCGATTGACCTGCCCCGGCTTCATCTGGTCCAATCGCACCACATAGTCTATGGCCGGATTGAATGTTACGGTGTATATCAAAATCAAGTCCTCCTAGATATGTTTCTCAGTTCAGCCCCATGAACCATGCCTGTGTCATTTCGACACCAGCCTTGTCCAGCTTTTCAGAGCCGTTTAGGTAGTCCCAGACCTCCACGTCTGCTCGGGTAACGTCCTCGGGAAGCTCCAAAGTGAGCTCAGTCTCGCCGTTCTCGTCAAGGGTGAGCTTGCCCAGAGTGAGCTGGATCCATTTTCCGGTCTTGCCGGTGTCGGAGTCGGTGTAGTGAGGGTCCCAGTAGCCCCAGGCAGCATTCACCGCATATCCTGGCTGCGCCTTCAGCTTCACATGGAGAGTTCTTCCGCCAAGTCCGTCGGTAAGGCGCCATTTTCCGGCAGCCTCCTGAGTGAAGTTCACAAACACCTGCGCCGGGTCTGGCTGGCCGGACTCCAGCAGATCTCTCAGAGCGCACATATCGTAAATGTCCAGCCGGCCGTCTGAGCAGAGATCTGTGTTTTCCCAAGAAAAATAGTGCTTTTCCGGCCTTGCAAGAAGCATATCCTGCAAAGTCTGGCCGTCGGTGAGATCCACGGATCCGTCCTCGTTAACATCGCCGCTGAGCAGGATCCTGCTCACGGACGCAACTTTATTGCCGCTTGTGGGAGAACACTCCGGCTGGCTGGTGTTCCTGAAAACGTATGAGGAGCAGTTCCAGCCCTTTACCAGAAACAGGTCGTCCCTGTCCATGTAGAAGGTGTTGTCATAGATCCGGCTGTTCTGTCCCCAGCCTTCCACAGCGTTGTACAGGTCCACCGCCTGAACGATCTTCTCGTTCTCGCTGCGATAGCCAACGTTATTGCGGAGGATCACGTCGTTGCCCTTTACCTCGATCAGGCTGTCGGCGCCGTTCTGTCCCTGAGTTCCGCAGCCGTCAAGGGTACAGCCCTCCACAAGAGTTCCCCGGGTGTACTCCTTTATGTCGATGCAGTCAGCGCCCACGTTAGAGATCCGGCAGTTCCTCACTGTATTGTAATGGCAGTCAAAGCCATAACCGGTGGTACCCTTGGCGCTGCCGATGTAGATGCCCTCGCCGTACTGTGGACTGACTGTTCCGCAGTCATGGACATAGCAGTTCTCGATAAGGCAGCCGCTGGTATCGTCACGGAGGTGGATCCCCTCGGCTCCGATGTCATAGACCTGACAGCCGGTTATGGTGGAATTGCTGGCCTGGTCAAGGACTATGCCCTTTCCGGCATTGCACACCACCAGGTTTTCCAGGTGCCAGAACTCTCCAATTATGTGGAGCCCCACCTTGTTTTCCTGGGTAGCTCCGCAGATCATGGCCGGATCATCGGGATCCTGACTGCAAATAGTGATCGGCTGCTCAGCAGTTCCGCTGGCTTCTGAGAAAAACGCCGCCCATTTGCCCTTCCACTCGTCGTTCTGATATTTTCCTGGCGCAAGGATCAGCCTGTCTCCGGGTCTGGCTCCCTCCAGAGCAGCCAGCAGCTCCTCCGTGGTGGAGATCTCCACCTGACGGGCTCCGTCAACATCCACGTTCATGGAAAGGCCGCTGCACATCACCGCAGCTGCCGCAAAAATGCTAAGGATAGTTTTTTTCATTTTGACCACCTCCTAATGCCTCTTTACATTCATTATACCATATAAGCGAAGCGCATATGTTATAATTGCCCGATGTGCAGGGAGCAGATCTCTGATCTGCGGATCTGCAAGGGCATTCAAATAAGTATAATGAATGATTCATCATTCATTATACCATATTAACCGTGAAATTTCAACTCACACTGCGAAAAGACAATGTTTTCGGGCGATTTCAGCGGTGGGTGTATCACTTTGGTCAACATTCGGTCAACTTTCATGACACTTCAAGATAGACTTCACGCGGCTTGCACTTTTATCACTCATAACGATCCCGGTGGGAATGGCGGTATTGAGTTCGACTATGAAAAGCTACGGCGAGAACTACGGAAAGTCGGTGGAGATCGGTGGCAGAATGACCAATGCCATCGTTGAGTATATGGGCGGGATAGAAGTCATCAAGGCTTTCAGTCAGGGCGAGCGCTCCTACGAAAAATATGAGTCTGCTGTCAACGAGAATGCCGCATTTTTCTACGGTTGGATGAAAAGCGCACAGTGGGCTATGTCTGCCTACAATGCGATAACGCCGTCGGTTTTATTGACGGTACTTCCATTCGGATCCTTGTTTTATTCATCGGGGAGCCTTTCCGCAGGGGCATTTGTCACCATGATAATTCTCTCCCTCGGTCTGCTTGAACCGCTCATAGCAGCTATGAACTACACGGACAATATCGCAAGAGTAGGCACAGTCATGGGGCAGATAAACGATGTTCTTTCAAGCCCAGAGATAAACAGGACAGATAAAAATGCAGACATGCCCGGAAATACCATAGAGTTCAGAAATGTGACATTCAGCTATGACAGCGAGAACGATGCTCTCAAAAATATCAGCCTGACAATCCCCGAAGGTAAGGTCACAGCACTTGTGGGACATTCGGGAAGCGGCAAATCCACCGTTGCAAAGCTGATAGCAGGCTTCTGGGACGTGACTGACGGCAAACTGCTAATAGGCGGACAGAACGTTCGTGATATTCCCCTCGAAGCACAGACCGAGCGGATCGCTTACGTTGAGCAGAACAACTTCCTGTTTGATGAAATAGTCATGGAAAATATCCGCAAGGGCAAGGCTGGCGCAACTGATGAAGAGGTGATAAATGCTGCAAAAGCAGCAGGCTGTGATGATTTAATCAGAGGACTGGACAAGGGCTATCAGACGGTAGTCGGAAGTGCCGGAGGACATCTTTCTGGCGGAGAAAGGCAGCGTATAGCCATTGCAAGAGCTATGCTCAAAGATGCGCCTATCGTTATCCTTGATGAAGCTACTGCTTACATCGACCCCGAGAATGAGGCTGTTATCCAAAGTGCTATCGCAAGGCTGGTGCAGGGCAAGACGGTCATTGTTATCGCTCACAGGCTTTCCACCATAACCGATGCGGATAATATGATCGTCATGGATAACGGTACTGTTTCCGCACACGGCAGGCATAATGAGCTGCTTGATAATTCTCAGCTTTACCGCAGTATGTGGCAGGCTCACACAGGTACAAAAGGAGGTGCAGCAGAATGATAAGTGCTTTTAAGAAGATATGGGACTTCGCAGGAAGTGAACAGAAGAATATCAAAAGATCTATCATCCTTGCACTTCTTCACTCGATATTCTATGCGCTGCAATTTGCGGCAGTGTTCGTGATCCTCAAAGCGCTGACAAACGGCGACACCTCAAAAATGACTGCACTTTACGCCCTTGGCATCATGGTGCTGAGCATTGGAGGTAGGATAGTTCTGAACACTTTCTCTCAGCTTCAGAGAGTTCATGCCGGCTATTTTATGGTAGCAAACAAGCGTATCTCAATCGGTAATAAGCTCAGGTCGGTTCCTATGGGTTATTTCAACAAAAACAATCTCGGACAGATGACAGCTATTACGACCACAACTCTTACAGACGTTGAAAATACAGCACCAGTTGTGCTTGTGACTGTACTTGGCGGCTTTATCAATTCTGTTGTATTCGCACTGTCGGTCCTGCTATTTGACTGGAGAATAGGTATCATCTTTTTTATCGGTATGGCGGCGTTCATCTGGACTACCTCTTTACAGGAAAAACATTCACGCAAAGGCGCTCCCGAAAGACAGCGTGCGCAGGAAACGCTCGTTGAAAAAGTCCTTGAAGCTGTGCAGGGTATCAGCGTTATCAAGAGTTTTCATCTAGGCGAAAGTTCTTCGAGTGCGGTAAGCTCTGCCATAGAGCAAAGCTGTGACAAAAACCTTGCCATTGAAAAGCAGATGACCCCATATCAGATCTTCCAGCAGATCGTGCTGAACCTGTTTGCGGTCATTATCATGATCGTTACTGCGGCACTGTATCTGAACGGATCAATGGAGCTTGCTGATGCCATGATGATGTTCGTGGCAGCATTCATGGTATTCGAGCAGATGAAAAGTGCGGGCATAAGCATCGCAACGCTCCGTATTGCTGAAAGCTCTATCGACAAGGCGAACGAAACGGACAATGTTCCTGTCATGGACGAGGGCGGCAGAGCTATCGCTCCGAACACTCACGATATAGCATTTGAAAACGTCAGCTTCTCCTACGGCGAAAGATACTTGACAGCGTTTCCTTTACCGTAAAAGAAAAGGCCACAACTGCAATCGTCGGACCTTCGGGCTCAGGAAAGACTACCATGTGCAGCCTTATCGCTCGTTTCTGGGACGTGAACAGCGGCAGAGTGACTATAGGCGGAGAGGATGTGCGTGACTTCACACTTGACAGCCTGATGAAGAATATCAGTATGGTGTTCCAGAACGTGTACCTTTTCAGTGACACGATAGAAAACAACATAAAGTTCGGCAGTCCGGACGCCACCCACGAACAAGTAGTTGAAGCGGCGAAAAAGGCTTGCTG
Organism: Ruminococcus flavefaciens; assembly: GCA_902760805.1. GTDB lineage: Bacteria > Bacillota > Clostridia > Oscillospirales > Ruminococcaceae > Ruminococcus. The sequence goes on from CACWHY010000022.1 coordinate 20,993, forward strand.
TCATGACTTCATAATGAATCTTCCGAACGGATATGACACGGTGCTTGAGGAAGGCGGAGCTTCACTCTCCGGCGGTGAACGTCAGAGGCTGTCCATCGCAAGGGCGATACTCAAGGATTCTCCCATTATAATCCTTGATGAAGCCACTTCCAACGTTGACCCCGAAAACGAGGACAGACTGCAAGCGGCAATCGAAGCTCTCATGAAGAACAAGACGATCATTATGATCGCGCACAGACTAAAAACCGTCCGCAAGGCAGATCAGATACTCGTGCTTGACGGCGGACATATCGTGCAGAAAGGTACTCATGCTGAGCTTGCAGAACAGGACGGGATTTACTCACGCTTTATCAAACAGCGTGAGCAGGCTGAAAGCTGGCATATCGCAGGGCAGGACACATGATAAAGCGCATTTTATCAAGACTTGGCGTTCTGGCAGTCGTACTTTTCGGCGTGACCCTGCTGACATTCTTCTACACAAGTCTTTCGCCCGTTGATGCGGCGCAGGCGCTGGCAGTAAGAAGATATACCCGTCCCACAGAAGAACAGTTCACACAGGTCAGGCAGGAGCTCGGACTCGATCAGCCGCTTATCAAACAGTATACCGGCTGGCTCACAAAGGCGGTAAAGGGAGATTTCGGGAATTCCTACAATACCGGAAAACCCATTATCGAGGAGCTTTCGGCTTCCATGCGACCGACACTGAAGCTGGCGGCAATGGCTCTGCTGTTCACGGCACTTCTGAGTATACCCCTGGGAGTGCTGTCGGCGGCTAGAAAAGGCGGATTTGCAGACAAAAGTATATATCTGTTCGGTATCGTATGTATGTCCGTGCCGAATTACTGGATAGGCTTCATGCTTATGCTCGCCTTTGCGGTGAACATACCGCTGTTCAGTATAATGGGTGCGGAGAACTTGATCGACTTTGTACTTCCTGCCCTTGCCATAGCGATACCCACAGCCGCCGCCAACATCAGAGTATTCCGCTCATCTCTACTTGACGGCTACAACAGTGATTTCGTCATGTACGCAAGAGCGAGAGGCATTTCCGAGAGGAAGATCGCAGGAATTGTCAGCAGATATGCACTTCCTCCGCTGGTAACACTTTTAGGGTTTGTACCTATTGTGATATGCTCCACTATGCCTGTTGGACTTGTGCAGAACATAAAACTGGCGAGCCGATGGACTATAGGCTATTGACACACCAGCCGTATCAAAGGAGTTGATCTAATGGAGATAAACCGGGATAAAAACAGAAGGTTCATTTCAGTATGGATGACGAACGAGGAACAGGAGCTATACGGCCGCAAACAGCTTACCGCTCGGCTCCTTAAAAACGTTGATGATCCTAAGTGCAAGGTCATATTCTTTTTGTCAGGCAAGGGCGATCTGTTTGAAAATACTGAGGGCCTTTGGCTGGCAAATCTGGCAAAAGTATAAAAAGTCAGGTTCAAGCCGGGTACTCATGCAGTAGTTCACCCAGAACTTATGCAAAAGCCTTTACAGCAGGCTATAAGAAGAAAATATGGGATGCTCAACGCATTATGTCTGAGTATGTACACGATGCAACTGAGGGATCAAGTTCTTTGGTATACATATAGTAAAATATTGCTGATATTACTCTATCAGCATTATTCTAACTCAGTTTTAGTGACCACCAGCACCGTTTTGTTCGCTCTATACAAAAAAACGTGCAAAATATGAAAAACAATTGCTAAAACGCTTGACTTATCCGTGAATGCGTGCTATAATTATTTTAAAGAATTCGTTGATATAGTCTTTCCTGATCGTATATTCAGGAGGCAAATTCACTTCTCAGCTCTTGCAGCTTTAGCCCTGTGCTTTTATCTGCTGTCAGGGCAGACAAAAAAGAAGAGACAGATTATGTTCCGCTCGGCTATGATATCACTGCACATAAGAAAAGGAGGTCTCATCATGAAATGTAAACGGTTATTCAGTATTTTCTGTACGACAGCTCTTTCCGTCATGTCTCTCGGACAGAGTCTTACGCCGGCTGCGCCTGTTTTTCCTGCTGCTGTCACAGCATACGCGGAGGAAACAGCCTCAAAGGTCACACTGAACGGCATGACATTCAGCATTTTCTCCAATCATGCCGAAGTCACAGAATGTGTCCGTTCCTATGAGGGAGAACTTATCATTCCTGATGAGGTTAACGGTGTGCCGGTCACAAGTATCGGTTTCTCTTCTATTGCCGGCTGCGAGAAGATCACCTCTGTTACAATCCCGGACACCGTGACAAGCATCAATGTCTACGCATTCAATGCGTGCAGTTCACTCGTCTCCGTGACGATACCCGATTCCGTCACGTATATCGGAGACAACGCATTCGTCGGAACGAAGTGGCTGGAAGCGAAGCAGGAAGAAGACCCGTTTGTCGTGGTCAACGGTATCCTTATCGACGGAAAAACCTGCTACGGTGACATCGTAATTCCCGACAGCGTGACGATGATCGGTGACAGTGCATTCAGCGGCTGTCATGAGATCACATCAGTCGTGATCCCGGATTCTGTCACAAAGATCGGCACAGATGCGTTCTCAAACTGTGCCTATCTCAGCTCTGTGTCGATACCTGATTCTGTCACGGAGATTCCTGCCTGGGCATTCTATGGAACAGGTCTTACATCTGTCGTGATACCTGATTCTGTAACGAGCATAGACGACCGTGCTTTCTGCCTTTGCTATCAGCTCGAAACGATCACCATACCCGAATCCGTTGCATATATCGGCGATGAGACATTCGACAGCACATATTGGATGAGCGCACAGCAGACAGCAGATCCTCTTGTCATTGTCAACGGTATCCTTATAAACGGAAAAACGTATGAAGGCGACCTTGTCATCCCAGATTCAGTCACAATGATCGCAGACGGTGCATTCTATGAGTGCGAAACGATTACCTCACTGACGATCCCGGACTCTGTCACACGGATCGGCCGCCATGCGTTTCAGGACTGTATAATGCTCGAAACAGTTGTGATGGCAGATTCCGTCACTGATATGGGCGAATATGCGTTCAACTGGTGCAGCAATCTTGAGTCAGTCACATTATCCGCTTCACTGAAAAGCATCGAAAAGGATACCTTCACATTCTGTAACATTCTCCATGAGATTGACATCCCGGCTTCTGTTTCCAGCATCGGAGAAGATGCATTCCTTGGTTGCAGGATGCTGGAGACCATCACGATCAACAATCCCGATTGCAATATATTCGATCAAAGCGATACGATCTGTACAGAATATGACAAGAATCTGAAACGAGACATATTTGACGGAGTAATCTGGGGCTACGGCGGTTCCACTGCACAGGCTTATGCGCTGAAATACGACTACACATTTGAAGCAATCAGCAGTATTACAGGCGATGTGAGCGGTGACGGAGAATTCAACATCTCCGATGTTGTGCTTGTTCAGAAGTGGCTGCTTGGTGTTCCTGATACACAATTCACTGACTGGAAAGCTGCCGATTACTGCCCTGACAACAAGCTCAATGTATTCGATCTCTGCCTGATGAAACAGGCTTTGGTCGATGGCCAAAAGTGACACCTTGACCGGCATCTGCACATAAACCGGAACATATAAGAATAAACAGGAACCGGGACTCAATGAGTCCCGGTTTTTGCAATATGCCCTCTTTGACCGCTCAAATTCATCGCCTTGCAGTGATGAGCCATAGACTCAGCACAGATCTGAGCCGCAGCGAAATCATACGATAAACGCTGCCCCTTGTGTCGTCCGCCGGGATTTGGACATTGCCTAAAAAAGTACAAGTCTGCCCTTGTATGCTGAGAGGTCAATCTCAGACACGCCCCAATCACCGGGCTGTATCCATTTTGTGCCGTCGTAGTGGACCGACTGGTCGTCCTGCTCGTTATAGAGGTTATCTGCTGCGCCTGCTGATATCGGAGCAGCAAGCAGCGAGCCGGTGACAAAAAGCACCGCCCGGACCTGATGGAAGTCCGGGCGTCTTTCCCTTCTTCTTGGGGTTAGTTATAATATCATTTTCAGAAACTGTTCGCGGCTGAAACACCACATTCGCTGATTCTGTACGAATGAAATACATATCATTTTCAAACAGTTTTCTGCGGAAGCTAATGGGACTTCTTGATATCTTATTCCGGCAATGCTGCAATGTACGGGAGAGCTTCTTTTATCTGTAAAAACCACAAAGACCCGGGCATCTCCCCGGAGCTTCATGGCTGAAAATCTATTGTACGCCGAATCGGTGTAGTGTTTCAAATTAAGTTCAGTTTGACTTCTTCTTCAGTGTGAATGCTACTGCTACTGCTGCTACAGCCAGACCAGCTACAGGGATCGCAGGGAATGCAACGCCTGTCTTGGGTGAACCGTTCTTGTTAGCGGTAGTCTTTGCAGCAGTGGTCGTTGTAGCCTTTGCCTGTGCTGTTGTTGCTACAGCTGTTGTACCTGAGAATGAGCCGTCCTCGTTGTAGGCTGCATACTCGTCAACGTGGAAGTACTTAACAGGAGCGTTTCCGTTGTCGATCTCACGAACGCCTATTCTCCAGAAGTATTCGTTTGCGTTCTGGACCCACTCTGTGCTTACGATGATATATGTCTTGCCGTCCAGTCCAGCGGAAGCCAGTGCGTTTTCACCGGCAGCCTGCTCCTGTTTCTTGAAAGCCTCGGCTGCTGCGTTTACGGGAGTTGTTGTGGAAGGAACGTCAACTGCGACTGCCTCTGTAGTTGTTACAACGGGAGCCTCAGTAGGTGCTTCTGCGGGAGCCTCAGTAGGTGCCTCGGTAGGCGCCTGAACTTCGTCAGCCTTGAACTGAACTGCGTCTATAGAAACTGTCTCAGTCTGGATCTGCTCCATTTCTGTGCAGTGGTTTGTTGTTGCCGGCATCTCGGGAACTGCGTCCTCAGTTGCGAAGGAGCTCATTGCTCCTGCCATTGCGATAGAACCTGTGATTACTGCGGTTGCGATGATTGAAATATGCTTTCTCATGATTAAATTTCTCCTTTTTCATTACATTTAGATTTTCGTTTTTGATTTCCGGTGGAGGTCTTTCCCCTTTCCGTGATTATATAATAACATGATCTTGCAGGAGTTTCAATATTCAATAATTCCCCGATATGTAGCCTAAACTACGGTGTTTTCCAGTGCTGTAGTTTAAGCTACAAAACGCTCTCGAATTGTAAAAAAAGCACCTGCATTCAAGCAGGTGCCAGGTGTGTATTCTGTTGATATTAACGTTCAAGACATTTCAGAAACAGCGAGTTCAGAAGCTCCCAGTCGTTGTTCTTATCATTCTTCAGCATATCCGCGGAAACCTTGATACTGCTGATCTCTGATGCGATATACTCCTCCAATACGGGGATACGAGCGATCAATTCCGCTTCATCAGCCTTCTGCTTCCGGTCGATCAGGTCGCAGATCGTCGTAAACAACTTATCATCTGTCTCCATTTCGTTCAGCAGGCTGTCAAACAGGACCGGAGGCGGAGTCTTATGAGCTAAGATCCAGTCGCAAGCCATAAGCGGACGCAGCAAATAAAAGTATTTTTTCAGTTTCACTTTATCCTTGTTTGCGATATATCCCTTAAAGTTCGCTTTTGCAGTATTCAGATAATGATACAGCCCGGCTTTGCAGGAAAAGAATGAATCGATCTGCGGAGTGATCTCAGCAATTATCGGCTGTGTGTTATAAACGATCGGCGAATGGATCCACTCAAAAACCGTAGGATTTGAATCGTGCAGCAGCCGGAACAACTTCTGAATATCCCAGCCGTTTATATCGTAAACATCGTTCAGTTCCAGCTCCATAACATCACGGGTTTTCTCAAGTTTCAGATACCATTCCATATCATGGGCATAAATGAAGCGCACATCGTAGTCACTATCCGGAGAGGCAAATCCCCACGCTCTGCTGCCGGATTCCACAGCATGGAGTATCCTGATGTTATGCTCAGATTCGCAGGCATTAAGTTTCTTCAGTATCTCATTTTTTATATCCATTTTTACACCTCCGGATTATCTGAATTATATCACAGCCGGCAGAAAAAGTCAATCAGGTTTATCGGAGCTATCCGGCTGAATGCCTTGTTGTATCACCTGGTTTTGATAAAAAGCATCAGTTAATTGCTCAGATATTACATTGAATCAGAACAAATTCTGTCATATAATTATAGGCAGAAAAATGGGTCCGAACAAGACCGCACGGATAACAGCGGAGCATAACGCGAAATAATCAGGAGGTAAAAACTATGCACAGAGTTAAGACAAGTAAAACCCTTTCAGTCATAGCTGCCCTTATGCTATCTGCATCAGCCTATACTATGAGTATGCCGTTAAACACAGCATTTTCCGCTGAAAATGCACCGGGCAATACATCAGACAGCATTATCCCGGACGGCTTATATTTCATCAGGAATGTCAACAGCGACAAATACCTTTCTCAGCGATATGGCAATGTGATGCAGTTCAGTTCACCAAAAGCATGGAAAATCATAAATCAGCCTGACGGAAGTTGCTGTATCACATACTGTGATGACTATGCGCTGACAATAGAATGCGGTACAGGTACGGACGGTAATAACATCTCGCTTCAAAGAGCTGACGGCAGCGATGCACAGAAATTCCTGCCCAGGCAGGTAGGTGATAATACCTATGCCTTCCTTACTGCCGTATCAGGAGGAGAGTCTGCTGTTGATGTATACAATATCAGCATGGATGACGGTGCGAATATCTGCCAGTGGGATTACTGGGGAGGAGACGGACAGCACTTCATACTTGAAGCGGCATCTGAAACAGAGGATACTGCTGACGATGTACGCCTGCCTGTGGAGTTGTCTGTAAGCCGGAACACCAATCCCTTTGCCGGAAATATCACAAAGAAGAATGAGCGTTACAATTACGGCGGAGACCCTGCTGCATTTGTAGACGGAGATACGGTCTATGCATATACCGGTCATGATATTTCTACAAATGCAGAGGTGGACAGAGCCATTTATAATATTCCCGAGTATCTTTGTTATTCCACAAAAGACCTCATCAACTGGAATTATGAGGGCGTAGTGATGAAAATGTCAGATGTTTCATGGGGAGACTCCAAAAGTGCGTGGGCAGGTCAGGTAACGAAGCATAATGGCAAATACTACCTTTACTTCTGCTCCTGGGACAGGACTTCCGAAGGTAAACAGTCAATAGGAGTCGCTGTATCCGATTCTCCCACCGGTCACTTCAAAGACATCGGACATCCTCTTGTAAAAGGTACGCTCACCAATGACCAGTCCAGCAACTGGGATGACATAGACCCTACGGTATGGGTAGAACGGGACAAGAATGGAGTTGAGCACCGGTATCTTGCATGGGGCAACAGCAGATACTATATCTGTGAGCTCAATGATGATATGATAAGTGTTAAGGACCTGAACGGTGACGGAAAGATAACATTCGGAGGTGAAGGTCCGAACGGAGATGTTTTCTACCGCGGCAGAGGACTGAATATGTATACCGAAGCCCCCTGGATCTACAGGAGACAGAACGAAGACGGAAGCTATTACGGAGATTATTACCTAATCTACGCTTATCGCTGGCGTGAGCAAATGGCATATTCCACCTGTACCGATCTTCTGAAGGGGGACTGGAAGTTTGGCGGCCTTATGTTTGAAACTAATGCTACATCCAATACCAATCACAGCGGTCTGTTTGATTTCAAGGGCAAGACCTATATAATCTATCACAACGGAGCACTCCCGGAAGGCAATGGATACAGAAGGTGTCCTAATATATGTGAAGTCAATTTCGACAGCAACGGCAGGATCATGAAGATGGAAGAAACTACAGCCGGTATTGGCGGAACAGTGTCACAGATAACTGATACCAAAGGAAATATGATTGGTCACGCAGCATTTGTGAACTCCATAAACGACAATGACTATCCGTATACAAACGTCCGGCTCGGCTCAAAGCTGAATGGTCTGACTGAGCACGATACGGATTGGGTAATCGTTCCCGGATTGTCCAATGTTGAAGAACCAACATATGTTTCCATTGAATCCGAAAACAAAACAGGATTATTTGTAACTATGGAGAGCAATGGCAGATCAGCAGTTCTCTCACAGATGACCACAATTATTGACAGTGATCTGAAACGGGCAACATTCCGCACAATAGAAGGACTGGCAGACCCTACAAAGGTCAGCTTTGCAAGCGTATCAGATCCCGGAAAATATCTGACATCGACAGTGGATGGAAATATCATAATGACTGACGGCAGTAATCCTGCTGCGTGCACTTTCAGTATTTCACCCGATGGGATGATCCCGTCAGGGATGAAAGGCGACGTAAATGTAGACGGCAGCGTCACCCTCAACGATGCTGTGGCGATACTGCAATATATCGCGCTATCTGCGAAGTATCCCCTGGATGCGATAGCCCTTGATGCAGCTGATGTCTGCGATCCCGGAACCAGCGGCATTAACGGCAACGATGCCCTTGCAATCATGATGGTGGACGCCGGTCTGCTTCAACCGGATAAGCTGCCTATAAGCGGCAGCGATCTGACGGAACACCTTTCTTAGTTTAAAGATAAAACAGGCAGCTTTGAGCTGCCTGTTATCATTTCTCTTGTTCTTGTTTTTTATCTCAGTTGCACTTTACAGCGTGATCTGAGCCAGCTGTGAAGTATGTGATCTTTCCGGAGGGGTCGCTCTCAGACTTTACACCTACCTTGAAAGCATACTGGAGCTTGTCATAATCGTAGTTCACGAAGTCGCAGCTTACGATGCGAGCGTCTGCGATACCGGAAGCTGCAATTGCGTTCTGACCAGCCTGCTGGCTTGCCATTGCAAATCTGTGCTCTGCGGAATCCTGGTATGTATCCCACTCGTTCTTTGTGAGGTCGTCCTTTTTGCTGATCCACTCGCCCTCTGTCATTGCGAAGTTCTCGCCAGCGTAGTAGTACCATGCAGGAGCCTTTGCGTTGTCAACAGGAACGATCCCGAAGCGGTAAGCTGCGGAGCCGTCAGAAGTCTGAACAGCCTCAGAGCTGATGATCTTGTAGCCGTTTCCGCCAGCGTAAGCGATAGCGTTGTTTGCTGCGGCCTGCTCTGCGGAAGTTGCAGCCTGGTATGCAGGAGCCTGCTGTACGGGAGCAGCCTGCTGGACTGTCTGCTGTGCAGGTGCCTGTGTATATGAAGCAGTATTAGTGCTTGCATCGTAGGAAATGCTCTGTTCAGCGTTGTTATCTGCTGTGTTGCTCAGTGATTCAGCCTTTACAGACTGCTCAGCAGCAGGAGTTTTTGCAGGCTTTGCAGCCTCTGTAGCAGCCTCGGCAGCTGCCTGAGTTGCAGGCTGTGCCTGTTCTGCGTTTCTGGAACTCTCCACTACACTGCCGCAGCCGGTCAGTGCGATTGCTCCGAGGATAGATGCGATTGCGAATACTGTGATCTTTCTGGTTTTCATGATTATTTTCTCCTTTTTCATTACAATAGATTTTTGATTTTCATTCGGTGGGGTGTTTCCCCTTCCGTGATTATATAATACCATGATTTCCAGCAAGTTACAATATTCAATAATTTCCCGATTTGTAGCCAAAACTACAGCGTTTTCCGGCGCTGTAGTTTAAGCTACAGAAGGTGGTGAAATTGTTGCCGAAACTATTTGAAATGAAAAAGCTCCGCCCGAAGGCGGAGCAGGTCTGGAAGGACAGTCCTTTATGCATTTTCAGACACTTTATTCATACGAATAGCAGTATTCCATAACCCCCGCATACGCGGGGAAAAGCAGTGTACTACGGCTGACTATGTCTACACGGTAGGATCACCCCCGCATACGCGGGGAAAAGGTATAGCCTTCGCAGCAGATTGGCCCGTCCTTGGGATCACCCCCGCATACGCGGGGAAAAGTTTTTTGTTTTAACTTCGGAAAATACTTGACAAGGATCACCCCCGCATACGCGGGGAAAAGCTCACGACTTATACGGCAGTGCTCCAGATAGATGAAGGTCATTCGGTCGCTTATTGTGGGCAGCTCCGTAAGCACAGGCTTTTCCATATAGGAATAATTGTAACCATTCTTGTGAAAGGCGCAGCAATTTCAAAAGCCAGTCCAGTTCATAGCGCACATATTGTATTTCATCGCCGTCGGGAATTATCCTGACGGCGATTTTCAATTTATGCTCAATGCTTTAGCTGAGCCACCTTTGTTTGCAGAAACATCAGCGGACGCCAGAGCTTATCGTCAAGCTCCTTGATCTCGTCAATATCTTCCTTGTAAACTTTGTTCGTGACATTTGCACGTCGGGCAATCTGGTTGATATTGTTGGCAACGTTATTTGCGATGCGGGTGAGTTCTTTCAACTCGTTTTCGTCGACCTGAGCGATGTATCCTTCAAAAATCATCGCACGAACAAATCCACTGAGACTGCTCATACCGCTGTTCTCAAACTTCTTCTTGATAGCCGCCATTTCTTCGGGGCTGACACGGACTTTCAGGTACAATGTACGCTTCTTTTCTTCTTTCATTTCTCTTGTTCTCCTTTTCTATTTTTCTCAATTCGGGGTCGTAGGGGCAGTGCCCTCTGCCAAGCCTTGTGAAGTGTGTGTAGTCGCATTTTGCGCCCACACTTTACCGTGCTTGCTGGTAGAGTTTCGCCCCTGTGGGGCGAATGTCATTTCCGAGCCTTTCGGCTCGGTCTTTTTTCTCGATTCCGAGAATTGGAGCTGTGCGACTTTCTCTATATCGTCGCTCCCCATAATCAATATAGCGCACTTTCCCAATCACGTCAATAATAAATTTCAGTTTTTTTATGTTCGCTCAAAATCGCTTCGTCAAAATGCCCGGATAGCATAAACGGCGAAATAGCGTACTTTCAGTTTTTTGAATCTAAAAATTTCCCGGACATTTGTTGAAAAAGTATGAACAAAAGTTTGTGCGCAATGCGGCTTGTATTTAAAATGTAGAGCGCGCTATAATTGGATCATGGCAGGTGAGCTTCGGTCACTCGGCTCTGCCTGCTAATAACACAAAAGAAAGGTTGTGATTTTTCTATGGGCATCTATACAGAGAAAAGAGATCAGCTCATTGAGAAGATCAAAGGTTTGGAAAAGCGTATCGCAAGCGATACAGCGAAAAAGAAAACGCTGGAGGACAAGCTGAAAGAAGTTTCTCGTCTGGCTATGGCGGAGGAATACAACTGCAAGCCTCGTGAGCTTGATGAGATCATTACCTCGGAGCATTCGCTGTTGCAGAAACTCCGTGCAAGCGGTCTTTCCGATGAAGATCTTCTGAAACTGGTCGGCGGCGGAAATGCTGAAAATGAGAAAACCGATACCGTCAATCTTTCCGCTGACTTCGGACAGCAAATGAGCTTTTCGGATAAAGCGAATCCCTATGAGGATTAAAACTATCCGGTAACAAAAAATGTAGCCGTAAAATACTCAGTCGGCTCAAAACACTGAGCCGACCTTACGGCTATTATGAGGGTGAAAGACAGAAAGCGAAGCCCTCAACTCTAAAGCATAGAGACAGAGAAGCTAAAGGAGTAAAATTCGCTATGAATAAAAATGATACTGCCATAGAAAGAGAAAAGGCAGGAAAGATGTTTGAGCTGAACGAGAAGTACAAGGACTTCCCTGAGCGTGTTTCGGAATATGAGATCGACGGGAAGAAGTACATCGTTCACAGTCGTTTCGTCGGAGAGAAAAATATCGACGAAGTGATCGGCAGGCTCGCCTTTGAAAGAGCCACAAAAGAAACACTGGCGTAATTTTGTCGGCAAGGCATTGACTATACCGGCATTTTGCGCTATACTGAAGATGTCGGTATGGTACTGCTTTGATTTGAAAGGAGTTACTATGGCAAAGCAGACCATTTACAATGCAGGAATTTACGTTCGACTCTCACAGGAGGATATGAGAGCCGGCGAATCCCTGTCAATAGAAAACCAGAAACTTATCCTCACCAAGTATGTCAAGGAACAAGGTTGGAATCTCGTCGATACCTACGTCGATGATGGTTGGAGCGGTACGGACTTCGACAGACCTGCGGTGCAGAGATTGCTGTCTGATGCTCAGTCGGGGAAGATCAATCTTATCATCTGCAAAGACCTCAGCCGTTTCGGTCGCAATTACATCGAAGTCGGCAGATATGTGGACTACATTTTTCCGAGTTATAATATCCGCTTCATCGCTCTCAACGATAATGTGGATACCGCAAGCAAGGATACCTCAGCACTTGACATGATGCCTATTGTCAACTTGTTCAACGAATGGCACGCCGCTTCGACTTCTAAGAAAATCAAGGCTGTCATTGAAGCCAATGCAAAGGCAGGCAAGTACCGCACGACCTGCGCTCCGTTCGGCTACACAAAAGGCGATGATTCGAATCATTTGCCTGTAATTGATCCCGATGCCGCATCTATCGTCCGCAATATCTTTGAAATGCGTGCAATCGGTATCAGTCCGCACCACATTGCTGATAAGCTCAATGAGGACGGCGTACCGATTCCCTCGGATTACTACTATGCAAAGCTCGGCAAGCCTAATCCTCGCCGCACAAGGCATATGTGGAGTCCCGAAACGGTAAGGCAAATACTTCACAACTACACATACCTCGGACACCTTGTTCAGCTCCGCACAAGAACGGTCAGCTACAAGAATCACAAGGTCATTAAGAACGATGAGGAGGACATGATCGTTGTGAAGAATACGCATGAGCCTATCGTTTCTCAGGAGCTTTGGGACAGGGCTCGTGAGATGGAGCAGTCGGTATCTCAGGGCAAGCGTAACAGCAGCGGATATGTTGCTAACCTCAGTGGACTTATTTACTGTCAGGACTGCGGAAACAAAGTCCGCCTTGCGTGGAACAACACCACGAATGGCAGTAAGAAAAAGCCGAGAAAGTATCTTCGCCACAATTATAACTGCACTTCCTACATGAAGTTCGGAAAGCGTTACTGTCCCAGCCATTACATCAAAATGCAGGATATGGACGCTATTGTGCTTGAAGATATTCGCAGTCTCGCTCAGCTTGTAGTAGAGGACGAGGAAAAGGCAAAAGCGGAATTTCTTGCACGCAAGGCGAAGCACCACGAGGAGCAGTATTCCGTTGACACCAAGAAGCTGACAGAGGGCAGATACCGCTTGCAGGAGCTTGATACGCTGATCCAGAACATCTATGAGGACAAAGTCCTCGGCAAGGTTTCAGAGGACGTGGCGATGAAGCTGATAGCAAAATATGAAGCAGAGCAGAAAGAGCTGTCCACCGAAGTCGCAGACCTTGAAGAAAAGTTCTCCTCGATCAGGCAGGACAAGGAAGATGTGGCTCTATTCATGGAGCGTCTGAGAAAGTATACTGATGTACAGGAGCTTACCCGTGAGATGTGCTTAGAGCTGATCGAGTATATCACCCTTGATGCCTATGTGGAGGGGCAGCCCCGTGAGATCTACATCTACTACAAACTGCTCGATGAACCGCTGAAAGACAAGAGAAGCCTGTTTTAAGGCGTATTTATGTTGTTTACACACCATACGAAAGTGTGTTACTATTTGGCAAGAGGACTACAGCCGACGTTTATTCTCATCTTGATTTCAGCAGCAAGGAGCATTCTGCGGAGATAATCTCCCATGTGCTGGCAGTGTGAGGTTGACATTGCTGCTGTGGTGATGTATAATCTAAGTAAGAAAAATCGGAATTTGCAGGAGTATCACTATGTGGTTTTTATTAGCGCTTGGTTCGGCAATCTTTGCCGCACTGACATCAATATTGGCAAAGATAGGAATTGAAGGTGTCGGATCG
>CACWHY010000023.1 GCA_902760805.1 Ruminococcus flavefaciens
TATTTATCCATTTTTCGCTACATGATCTCGTTTTTGCTTGATATTACATGAAATCAGCCCCTCTGCTCTCTCAGCAAAGGGGCTTTTTAGACAAGCTGAGGGCGGATATTATCCGCCCGGCCGCCAAGAACAAAAAACGTAGGGGCGGACCCAAGTGTCCGCCCGGCCGCTACGAACACCCAAACGTAGGGGCGGACCCAAGTGTCCGCCCGTGCCGCCACGAACACCCAAACGTAGGGGCGGACCATGTGTCCGCCCGGCCACCACGAACAAAAAAACGTAGGGGGCGATGCCCACATCGCCCCATCAATATCGTTTCCGTGTACATTTTCCAAACGGCCGGGACGTCGAGGGCGGCCTCCCCTACAGGTCGTTTTCGGAAACGTCATTCAAAAGGCCGGGCGGATAATATCCGCCCCTACATTTCCGCATACGTTTTGCAAATGGCCGGGACGTCGAGGACGCCGTCCCCTACAATTTGTTTCGGCAGATGTTGTCAGATTATCCGGGACGTCGAGGACGCCGTCCCCTACAATTTATTCCGGAAAAAAATATCCAAACCACCGGGAGGCCGAGGGCGGCCTCCCTTACAATATCTTGAAACTTATTCTCGTTTCACTCTTGCTTTATTGTAAAAAGAGTGGTATAATATAAGCATACTAATCTATTTGGAGGTATTTCAATGGGAATGTTTGATAAGCTCATTGCCAATCTCAAGGCGAGCAAAAAGACTATCGTTTTCACCGAGGGCTGCGACGCACGCATACTCTCCGCTGCTGACAGGCTCCTGAAGGAAGGCCTTATGGGCGTTATCCTTTGCGGAAACCCCGACGAGGTAAAGGCTGCTGCTTCTCAGGGCGGCTTCGACATCAGCGCTGCTCAGATCATTGATCCCGAGAACTACGCTGAGTTTGACGCTCTCGTTGCTCAGATGGTAGAGCTGCGCAAGGGCAAGATGACTGAAGAAGAGTGCCGCAGTGCTCTCAAGAAGTCCAACTACTTTGGTACGATGCTGGTTAAGGCTGGCAAGGCTGACGCTCTGCTGGGCGGTGCTACATACTCAACTGCTGACACAGTTCGTCCTGCTCTCCAGATCATCAAGACCAAGAAGGGCTCAAACCTGGTAAGCTCCTCATTCATCCTCTTCCGTGAGAAGGACGGCGCTGAGGAGAAGATCGCAATGGGCGACTGCGCTATCAACCTTGGCTACACAGACAGACTTGACAAGGAGGGCAACGTTGTTCTCTCCGCTGCTCGTCAGCTTGGTGAAGTAGCTGTTGAGACTGCAAGAACCGCTGCTTTCTTCGGCATCGATCCTAAGGTAGCTGTTCTCAGCTTCTCCACATACGGCTCAGGCAAGGGCGGCACAGTCCAGCTCAGTCACGACGCTGTTATCGAGGCAAGAAACATCGATCCTGAGCTGGTCATCGACGGTGAGTTCCAGTTCGACGCTGCTGTTTCTGCTGAAGTTGCAAAGACAAAGTGCCCTGACTCAAAGGTTGCAGGACAGGCTAACACTTTCATCTTCCCCCTCATCGAGGCTGGAAACATCGGCTACAAGATCGCACAGAGACTTGGCGGATTTGAGGCTTACGGTCCTATCCTCCAGGGCCTGAACGCTCCTATCAACGACCTGTCTCGTGGCTGCACAGCAGACGAGGTATACAAAATGGCTATCATCACAGCCGGCATGGCTTGATCATAACTAAAGAAAATGGCGCTCCTGTGAGGGGCGCCTTTTTTTGTCCATAAATATCGTTTCCGCAGAGATCTAGGGGAGGCTTTGGTATTGGGGCGAAGATCCTTCTCCGTTTACGCCTTTACCTCCGTGTAGTAGAACACCGCCAGCTGGGTGCGGTCACGGAGGGAGAGCTTCTCCAGAAGGACGCTGATGTAGTTTCGGACAGTGCCCTCTCCCAGAAACAGCCGGCCGGCGATCTCCTTGTTGCTCAGACCCTCCGCCACAAGCTCCATGATCTCACGCTCCTTGGGACTTATGCCGTGAGCCTCGAAGTCGAACTCCTGGCGCTGCTGCATGAGCTGAGGTATGCGGTCCATTATGCGGCTTCCGAAGACGCTCTGACCGTTCATCACAGCCTTTATGGCAGGAGCGATACCCTCGAAGTCCTGCTTGAGGATGAAGCCCTTTGCGCCCATTTTCAGTGCTCTGACGATGTACTCGTCATCGGAGAAGGTGGTCAGGTACAGCAGCCTTGCCTCTGGGAACTCCCTGAGGATCTCCTCTCCGGCCTCAAGGCCGCTCATGCCCTCCATTCTTATATCCAGCAGCATGACGTCGGGCTGAACGCTGCGGTAGATCTGGATAGCCTCGGCGCCACTGCTGCCGATCGCATCAACGGTCATCTCGCCGGAGCTCTCAAGGATCGTTTTCAGTGACAATGCCACCAGTTTGTCGTCGTCTGTTACAGCTATCCTCATTGCTGTTCATCACTCTCCTTCGGGATCGACATAAATATGCGGAAGCCTGTATCTGAGGGCGTGAAGCTGATCCTTCCGCCCACGGCCGCCGCTCTTTCCTCCATATTTTTAAGGCCGATGCCGCTCTCCTTTATTTCGGAGCAGCTGCCGTTATCCTCGATCTGCACCTGGTAGAACACCGGGTGTTCACGGATAAGTATGCGGACGGTGTCGCCGTTTGAGTGCTTCACGGCGTTGGAGAGAGCCTCCTTCACCACACCGGCGATACACAGCCTGATCTTTCCGGGAGCGTCCCGGCTAAGGTCGTAGTCCAGCTTCACCTCAAAGCGCCCGTCAAGGTGGGCGGCGGCCTCCTCTACGATCTTTTTCAGGTCGATCGAGTCGTCATGGAGGTCGTGGACGCTTGCCCTGATGCTGGTCATAGCGGAGTCCAGAGTGTCCTTCAGCTCCGCAAGAGGCTTCTTCAGACGCTCGTCCTTGTTGACTATCATGAGAGCGCCGGATTGCAGGAGAGACCTGGTCAGCATATGGCCAACGTTGTCGTGGATCTCACGGGCGATACGGCTGCGCTCCTTCAGTGCAGCCAGATGGATCTCAGAGTCCTGAGCCTGGGCGAGACGGTGGTTTTGCTGAGCAAGCTGGAGGTTTTTCTCAGTGACCTGGTCTCTGAGCTCGGTCAGGGAGCGGACGGTCTGCTCCAAGCGGGAGACTCTGCTGAATATTATGCAGGCCGCCACGATCCCGGCGCAGGTCATTGCGTATTGGGCTGCGGTCAGTTTGTCACCGGCGAAGATCACCGTGACTATTGGCAGAGTCAGCCACCATTTTTTCTCCCAAAGAGCATCGTAGACCAGCAGGGGAGCTGCGCAGAAAAAAATAGGGAAAGGCACGCACATGGCTGAGCAGACCAGTATGATCCCAGCCGCCGGCAGGCTGCCTGAGAGGAGCTGCACAAGGCATGAGCAGATGACCGCTGCCAGCAGTCCGATGACCGGAGCGGTGAAGCCCCCCGAGAGGGCAAATGCGGTCAGGCAGAGAAGCAGCAGCGCAGTTTTGTCCAGCAGTCTGTTCATGTAAAGCCTCCTTTCCGGCGTTCGTTCAAACATTATTATAGCACATAATGCCGTTCATTTCAAGACGTGTCTTCCGCAAAACGTATCGTGCGATCGTAGGGGAGGCCGCCCTCGGCCTCCCGGCCGATCCGAAAACATCTGCCGAAACAAATTGTAGGGGAGGTTGTCCTCGACGTCCCGGCCTTTAGGACAACATATGCGAAAATGTAGGGGCGGATATTATCAGCCCCTACACAATGTTTCCACACAGGTTGTCCGGTTGTCAGCAAGCAAAGTGACATTTGTCATATGAAAATACTGACGCTGTTCACTTCATTTCCCTCAATTACCGTGATATAATCATATCAGAGCTTGAAACTCACACTCAAACAGGAGGAACACTATGGAAAACACAGTTGTAAAAATAGACAGTCTGGTCAAGCGCTACGGCGACCTTATCGCCCTTGACCACTTTAGCTTAGAGATCAAGGAAGGCGAGATCTTCGGCCTTCTTGGACCAAACGGCTCCGGCAAGACCACCACGATAAACTGCCTGCTGTCGCTGCTGGCCTTCGACAAGGGCGACATTAAGATCTTCGGCAAGGAGATGACTCCCACCAGCTATGACATCAAGAAGGACATCGGCGTTATCATGCAGAACGTTGCGGTCTTCGACGAGCTGACGGTCTACGAGAACATCGACTATTTCTGCGGCCTGTACATCACTGACAAGGCTGAGCGGAAAAAGTGTGTTGACGAGGCCGTGCGCTTCGTGGGACTGGAGGACTTCCTGAAATTCCGTCCGAAGAAGCTGTCCGGCGGACTTCTCCGCAGACTGAACATTGCCTGCGGGATTGCCCACAAGCCCAAGCTGATCATCCTTGATGAGCCTACAGTTGCAGTTGACCCCCAGAGCCGAAACAAGATCCTTGAGGGCATCCAGGAGCTCAACGCAAGAGGCGCCACCGTGATCTACACCTCTCACTACATGGAGGAGGTAGAGAAGATCTGCACTCGTATCGCAATTATGGACAAGGGCAAAAAGATCGCCGAGGGCACCAAGGATCAGCTCAAGCGCATGATCAAGAACACCGAAACGATCACAGTGGAGGTGCTGGGGCTCACAGATGAGGTGATCTCCCAGATCGCAGGTCTGCCCCATATTTATGATCACAGCTACGACGGCAGCCTCCTGACGGTCTTCTGCTCCGGCGGAAAGCACAACCTTATCCGTGTGATGGAGGTGCTCCAGAAAAACGACCTTAGCTTCGGAAGGGTCTACACAGAGCTCCCCACATTAAACGACGTATTCCTTGAGGTAACCGGAAAGGCTCTCAGAGACAAGGAGGACTGAAATGTTTCTTCATCATCTTAAATATGACATTTTGTCCATGCTCAGGACAAAGGCGCTCGTTATTTGGCTGATCATATTCCCCATAGTTCTTGGAATTTTCTTCAAGGTAGCCTTTGGCAGCGTCTACGAGAAGGAGATCAAGTTCGACGCAGTTCCTGCCGCAGTGGTCGAGGAGGAAGAAGACCCATACTTCGCCGCAGCAGCAAAGGCTCTTTCAGAGGGCGATGACCCTTTCATGGAGCTGACCTACACTGACGAGAAGGAGGCTCTCTCCCTGCTCAAAAATGGCAAGGTCAAGGGCATCATCTACGCTGGCGGAGAGCTGAGGCTCTCTGTTGCAGGCTCCGGCAGTGGGGAGACAATGCTGAAGGTCTTCGCCGACAGCTACAACGCCCAGCGCAAGGTGATCGTAGACACTGCTGAAAACGACCCGGCAAGGCTCCCCAAGGTCATTGAGGCACTGAGCCAGGAGATCTCTCCGGCAACAAAGGTCTCCGTCACAGACGGGAACACCGACCTGTACAACCAGTTTTTCTTCAATCTTCTGGCAATGGTGGCACTTTACGGCTCGCTTTTGGGCATAAACATAACCCTTTACAATCAGGCTGATCTTTCGCCTATTTCTGCAAGGAAGAGCTGCTCCCCGGCTCATAGATTTACCGGACTTTTGGCAACTCTCGTAAGCTGCATACTCATGGAAACGGTCTGCATGACGATCAGCGTCACATTCCTGCGCTTCGTGCTTGATGTGGACCTGGGCAAGCATATGGGACTGGTGTATCTCACGTCTATCCTGGGCGGCATCCTTGGAGTAGCTATCGGCTTCTTTATTGGAGCCTGCAACAGCTTCTCCTTCAACACAAAGGTCGGCATCTCCATGGTCTTTTCCATGCTCGCCTGCTTCCTCAGCGGCCTTATGATCGGCAACATCAAGCCCTTTATCCAGCAGCACTGCCCGATCGTCAACGACATCAACCCCGCCGCCCTGATCTCAGACAGCATCTACTGCCTGAACATCTGCTCAGACTACCGGCGCTTTACCATAAAGATAGTTACCATGGCAGCCATGACCGCAGTGCTCATGATCCTGGGACTCATCTGTACAAGGAGGAAGAAGTATGCAAGTCTTTAAGGCTTTTATGAAGGTAATGCGGACGAGGCTTCCCTCGATCCTGCCGTATGTCATCGTTTTCATGATCATTTCTGTCATGATCTCTACTGTAGGAGGCGATGAGGAGCGCTTTACCGCAGAGGAAATGAAGATATGTATCTTTGACGAAGACGACACTCCTCAGAGCCATGCCCTGGCTGAGTTCATCGCAAAGGGCAATGAACTGGTGGAGCTGGAAAACGATGACGATGTGATCCTTGACTCTCTTTACTACGCCTCAGTTGACATGGTGCTGACTATCAAGGACGGCTATGCTGAGCGTCTTGCTGCCGGTGAGACAGAGGATCTGTTCACCACAAAGCATATCCACGACAGCTACGCCATCGCCCTCATGGACCAGCTGCTTTCCGAGTACGTTGTTACTGTAGACGGCTATATGGCCGGCGGACAGGACTTCGACCAGGCTGTAGAGAGCGCTATAGGCACTCTTTCCAAGGAGACTGAGGTCACATTAGTTACTGAGGATAGCACCATGAGCAAGAGCGAGTATTTTGAGGGCTTCTTCCGCTACCTGCCCTATATCTTGATCTCGATCATGCTCAACGGTCTGTGTCCTGTGCTGATCGTGATGAACCGCAAGGATCTGCGCTACCGCACCAATTGCTCCAGCATAAAGGTGTCATCTGTCTCAGTTCAGACCTTTCTGGCAAGTGCTGTCTTCGTGGGAGCGATATGGCTGATCTTTGTTGTGGCAGGAGTGATCCTGAACGGTGGCTTATTTGTAGGAACAGCTTGGCTGGCGGTGCTCAACTGCCTGATCTTCGCAATGATCTCCGCGCTCATAGCCATGCTGCTGTCAAGCTTTAATGTTTCTGACAACGTGGTCGGCGTGATCACTCAGGTCATCAGCCTGGGAATGAGCTTCCTTTGCGGAGTTTTCGTTCCCATGGAAATGCTGAGCAGCGGCGTTCTCAGCGCAGCGAGATTTCTCCCGGCATACTGGTACGTTCGTGCAAACAGCATGATCTCAGGCACGGAGCATTTTGACGGATCCAAGGTGCTGCTGTACATGGGCATCGAGTTGGGATTTGCTGCGGCACTGGCTGTCATAACTCTCCTAATTCGGCGCATGAAATATAACAGAGCGGATAGCGTTAACGCATGATCTTGCACAGATCTCCCGAAACATACAAATTTCGGGAGGTCTTTTTATACATCATGTAAAAAATTGTTAATTTTTCGTTCATAAACTCTTGACAAATGGGCTGATCTATATTATAATAAGTATATAAAGTGAAAATGGGTAAGTATCATGCTTTCCCGGCGTTAGGAAATGCCGGTATATAAAAAGGGACAAATCATAGAACAGGGGGAATGTCTATGTATAAGAAGAAGGGCTTTACACTCATCGAGCTTATTGTCGTTATCGCAATAATCGGCGTGCTTGCGGCTATCCTTGTGCCTGCTATGATGGGCTACATCAAGAAGGCCAGGAAAAAGTCTGACATCTCTACAGCTACAGAGATCGGCAAGGCAACTGCTATCATCATGGCTGATGACGAGGATGCTTATGAGTCGTTTTACAAGCACAACACCACAAAGTTCGATGTAAGTGTCGAAAAGGGAGGCGAGGAAGACTATAACCTGACTGTGGTCTGCAAGATCCCGGCTACAGGACGGAAGTGGCAGATTGGAAATGCCGAGAGCCAGGAATTTGTCGATTCGCTCAATGAAAGTGAGTATTTCAACGGCGATTCTGCTTCGGTCTGCCCGCTCAAGTATAGGGACGGGGACAAGACTACTGACGGCTGGCTGATCGGTTATCGGACTGACAACCCCGAGCAGGTAGAGGTCTGGTCAATGGATTCCGGCGGAACATACGGCTGTGAGCCTTCATATAGGGTCTGGCCTTCTGCCGACAAGCATTATACATAATGAAAACGCTCTCCGCACAGCCGGGGAGCTTTTTTTGCACTTTTAGATCAGTTTTTTTTATTTCCTGTATTGACAAACGCTTAGCAGAGTGGTATAATTTGTCTTATGTAAGCGCAGTCGGAAAGTTGCTTTAAAGCAGAAAAACAAATCTTATCCTTCGGCTGTAATCTGTAGAAAGGAGTAGGCTTGCTATGAGTAATTCAATGAATCCCGAGTTTAAGATAAGAGAGGTCGCTGAGCGAATTAGACTCACCCGTGAGTCAGTAGGCCTCACTCCCGAGGAAATGGCCGAAAAATGCGGCGTTTCCGTATACGAGTATCTCGCATACGAGGGCGGAGCTAAGGACTTTAGCTTCAGCTTTATCTATAAATTCGCAAACGAGACAGGCGTCGAGATCACCGACCTTATGGAGGGTGAGTCTCCCCGTATCAACAGCTTCGACATCACCAGAAAGGGCGAGGGCCTTCCTATCGCAAGAAGAAAGGGCCTGAGCTACCTGCGCCTTGCCCCTAAGTTCAGGAACAAGATCGGTGAGCCCTTCCTGGTAACTATCCCTTACGTTGACGAGAAATTCCGTGTGCCTCACCCCCATACCCATGAGGGTCAGGAGCTGGATATCGTTATCAGCGGCCAGCTCAAGGTTAGAGTTGGCGACAATGTTGAGGTGCTCAATGAGGGCGACTCGATCTACTACGACAGCTCAGAGCCCCATGACGAGTGGGCTGTAGGAGGCCAGGAGTGTAAGTTCTATGCCGTTGTTTTCGGCCAGAATCAGCAGCCTACCCACGCTATCTCTCACCTGGAGCCCGTTATCCTGCCCGGCGTAACTAACTTCGACCTGGCTAATATCGAGGACCCCATCGCTGATAAGTTCGTTGACCTTGAGACTGACGAGCAGGGCGCTCTCACCAAGATCACATTCAAGAACGAGGAGGAGTTCAACTTCGGCTTCGATGTTGTGGACGGCCTGGCTGCCAAGTGCCCCGACAAAACTGCTCTGATCTACGTTTCCAACGAAATGGAGGAGCGCCGCTTCTCCTTCGCTGACATAAAGAAATACTCCAACATGACCGCCAATTATTTCCGCTCACAGGGCATCAAGAAGGGCGATAAGGTCATGCTGGTGCTGAAGAGACACTATCAGTTCTGGTTTGCTATCATAGCTCTCCACAAGCTGGGCGCTATCGTTATCCCGGCTACAAATCAGCTGGTACAGCACGACTTCACATACCGCTTCAAGGCAGCTAACGTGAAGGCTATCGTCTGTACAGGTGACGGCGATGTTGCTCATCAGGTAGACCTGGCAGTTGAAGAGTGCGGCATGGACATCATCAAGATGATGGCTCACGGCGAGCGTGAGGGCTGGCACGATTTCGATAAGGGCATCAGCTGCTGCTCAGACGTTTTCGACCGTCCCACAGATCCTGCGGAGCTCTCCTGCGGAAGCGAGCCTAACCTGATGTTCTTCACCTCTGGTACTACCGGCTACCCCAAGATCGCAACTCACTGCCACAAGTACGCTCTGGGACACTTCATCACAGCCCGTTACTGGCACAATGTTGACCCGAACGGCATCCACTTCACTATCTCAGATACCGGCTGGGGAAAGGCTCTCTGGGGCAAGCTCTACGGACAGTGGCTCAGTGAGACCTGCGTCTTTGTTTACGACTTCGACCGTTTCGACGCAAACAAGATCCTCCCCATGTTCGCAAAGTACAATATCACAACATTCTGCGCTCCGCCTACGATGTACCGCTTCTTCATCAAGGAGGACCTGAGCAAGTTCGACCTGAGCTCTATCAAGTACGCAACTGTTGCAGGCGAGGCTCTTAACCCTGAGGTATACAACCAGTTCCTCAACGCTACTGGAGTTAAGCTCATGGAGGGCTTCGGCCAGACTGAGACTACTCTCTCTATCGGAAACTTCGTTGGCATGACAGCTCGCCCCGGATCAATGGGCAAGCCCAGCGTCATGTACGACGTGGATATAGTTGACCCCGACGGAAATCCCTGCAAGACCGGTGAGACCGGCGAGATCATCATCCGCACAGACAAGCATACTCCTGCCGGACTTTTCCTTGGCTATTACAACGATGAGGAAAAGACTAAGGAGGCTTGGCACGATGGTATGTACCACACAGGCGATACCGCTTGGAAGGACGAGGACGGCTACTTCTGGTACGTTGGTCGAGTTGACGACGTTATCAAGTCCTCCGGCTACCGCATCGGACCCTTCGAGATCGAGAGCGTTATCATGGAGCTCCCATATGTTCTTGAGTGCGGTGTAAGTGCAGCTCCCGACCCGGTAAGAGGTCAGGTAGTCAAGGCTTCCATCGTTCTGGTAAAGGGCAAGGAGGGCACTGACGAGCTGAAGAAGGAGATCCAGGATTATGTCAAGAAGCATACCGCTCCTTACAAGTATCCCCGTATAGTTGAGTTCAGAGATGAGCTTCCTAAGACTATCAGTGGAAAGATCAGAAGAGTTGAGCTGAAAGGCTGATAAAAAGCACTCCGTTTGGAGTGCTTTTTTGATTTGTAATAATTGTTACCGTTTCTCTGAAGGCCTCTCTAAGGGGCGTTCTTCAAACCTGTCTCAAGCCTTATTTACAAAATTCTCTGCACAAGGGCTCGAATATAATGCCGATCTGAGAAGGTTGCCATGCCCTTGTGCAGAGAATTTTGCAGTTAAAAGTCTTTGGGAGGGGGTCTGGGGGGACACTTTCCTCAGAAAGGGTCCTCCCAGGAGGAGCGATGCCCACATCGCCCCACCAATATCGTTGCCGCATACGTTTTGATAAATGGCCGGGACGTCGAGGACGCCGTCCCCTACAATTCGTTCCGGCAGATGTTGTCGGATCGGCCGGGAGGCCGAGGGCGGCCTCCCCTACATTTCGTTTCAGCACACGCTGTCTGATCTTCTTTGCCCATTTATTGCGATTATTTCGGGGCTTTCGCAATTTTTATGTTGACAACTTAACGCAGATATGTTACTATTTTTATGAGGGAAATTGGAAATAACTTAGCCCTTTAGGTGCATAGGCAGCGCTTTTGGGGCGGATAATTCAGGAGGTGTTTTCTACAATGAAAAAGATGATCTCGGCAGCCGCAGCAGCTGTTCTGGGCGTAACATCGGCGTTTATCGGTGCGCCTGCGTCAAGTGCTGACGGAGAGGCCGTCAAGGTGATGTGCATAGGCGACTCTATCACCGACGGTTACGGCGTAAGCGGCTCCTACAGAAAATTCATCTACAACGGGCTGACCTCTCTCGGTCATCAGATCGACATGGTTGGCTCAAAAACAGGCTGGTCTACCAGCTACACAGACGAGGAGACAGGTGAGACCTTCTCCTATGACGACGACAACACAGGCTACAGCGGCTACACTATCCAGAGCTTCGGCGGAAGAACGGGTATCCTTGAGACCCTTAAAGAGACAGACTGCCTTGCTCAGACTCAGCCGGACATAGTCACGCTCCAGATCGGTACGAACGACGTTATCGACAACTATGAGCTTGACAAGGCCGGCGAGCGCCTGGAGGGGCTGGCCGTTTATATCCTTCAGAATATACCGGACGGCTCGGTGCTGTTCGTTACAACTATCCCTTACCTTGACCCAAACCGCAGCGATGTTTACAGCTGGTTTGGCAACTACCGCCACTCTGCCGACTGGCAGACCCAGTACGACGATGCGACTGTGGAGGTCAATGTTAAGGCAGCGGTGGAGCAGTACAACGCTGATGTGAAGTCGGTGGTGGAGAAACTCTCTGCTCAGTACGACAGCATCTATTTCGCCGATGTCAACTCCGCCATCACCGATGTGAAAACTCAGCTCATGGACGGTGTTCACCCGAACAACACCGGCTATAAGGCCATGGGCGCTTACTGGACAGAAAAACTGGACGACTACCTTGCAGGAAGATGCCCGGAGGAGATCCCTACACAGCCTTCGGTCACAACTGTTCCTGCAACAACTACCGCTGCTCCGGCGACAACAACTGCCGCTTCGGATACATCAACTACCATGGCGACAACTACTGTCACGGTGCAGACCACTACTGCGGCACCTGAGCCCCGCTCAGTTGAAATGGCTGACCTTGTGAAGCTGGGAAGATTTCTCCTTGCTAAGCCCGACTCAGAGCTCAGCGAAGGTGACTGTTCCTTCTACGACAAGGACGGAAACGGAAAGCTGAACGTGTTCGACCTGATCATTCTCAGGCAGTATGCTACCGGAATGATCGGGCAGACAGCTGCTTCCTAAGAGGCGCATCTGCCTGTGATGAGCCTTTCACACGCCTTTCATCAAAACTACAAGATCTTTCCAAAAATCCAAAAACTGATTAAGACTATTTTAAGAATGCCCCCGTATAATATACTCAAATGATACGAAAGGAGTGTGGACCGGAGCGGTAAGGCACCGTGGCCGGAAATATATGGCTATCAGCACTTTTGCAAGAAAAGAGATCAAGTTCCTTCTCAGTATGGAGCAGTACAGACATCTCATGGAGATCATCCCGCAGTATATGGATCCGGATAAATACTGCGTCGGCGGCAAGGAGTACGGTATCTATAATATCTACTACGATACGCCTGATGATTTCCTCATAAGGGAATCCCTCTCAAAGCCCTATTACAAGGAAAAGATCAGACTGCGCAGCTATTATTCACCGGCGGCGCCCGATGATCTGGTCTTCCTTGAGATCAAGAAAAAGATCGGCGGTATCGTTACTAAGAGAAGAGTTTCTATGACACTGGCTGAGTCCGAGGAATACTTCGCCACACGGAAAAAGCCTGAGAGCAGCAAGTACATAACTCAGCAGGTGTTCCGTGAGCTGGACGTGTTCCTTGACCACTATCCTGTCTCTCCCAAGCAGTACATCAGCTATCAGAGAGAGGCCTTCTTCGGCAAGGACAACAAGGACTTCCGTCTGACCTTCGACCGAAAGATCACTGAGCGCCGTCATGACCTTACCCTTGCTCAGGAGAGCTACGGACGTTTCATCATCGGCGCAGACCAGCGCCTTATGGAGGTCAAGGTGGGTGACTCCATGCCTGCATGGCTCATCCAGGCTCTCTCAGATCTTCAGATCTATAAGACCAGCTTCTCTAAGTACGGAAAGGCCTATACGAATTACATCAGAGACCAGGTGCAGAATGACAGCAGCATCTACGTTTCAGGTATTTCACTGGCCAGCAGCCAAATATTGATGAATAGGAGTGTTTGATCTATGTTCCCTAATGGTTTTTTTGGTAATGTACTTTCAAAGTACAGCGACAGCTCAGCAGATATTTTCACAAACAACACGACCTCCGCAGTTGCTATCACAGTAAGTGAGTTTTGCCTCTGTGTTGGAGCTGCACTGGTGATAGGCTTCCTTATCAGCCTTATCTACATCGCTACCCACCGCAAGGAGGGCTACTCACAGAGCTACGTCATGACAATGATAATGCTCCCCACCATCGTTTCGCTGATCCTGCTTCTGGTGAACTCCACTGCCGGAGCCCTTACTCTGGCCGGCGCATTCACTCTGGTAAGGTTTAGGAGCGTGGCAGGCGACCCGAAGGACATCGCCTACATATTCTTCGCAATGGCAGCAGGTGTTGCCTGCGGAATAGGCTTCGTTGGCTTCGGCATACTGTTCTTCGTTATCCTTGGCATCATCATGTTCGTGCTCTCTGAGATCAACTTCGGCGCAAGCAAGTCCAAGCACATGACTCTCAAGATCACTATCCCCGAAAATCTGGACTATCAGGGCGTTTTCGACCCCGTGCTCAGCAAGTACACTAACTTCCACAAGCTGAGAAGAGTCAAGACCACCAACTTCGGCACTCTCTTTGAGCTGATCTATGCAGTTGAGATCAGTGAGGACATCGATCAGAAGAAGTTCATCGACGAGCTGCGTGCCCTCAACGGCAATATGACCATCAACCTGGTATTTTTCAAGTACGACGATAAGATCTACGAAAGCTAATGTTTTCTTAATGAGGACCGTCAGGCTCTGAGGAGTCTGGCGTTCTCTGTATAGTGAAGGAGAATAGGAATGAAGGAAAAAAAGATATTGGCAGCTCTGGCGGCAATGGCAGTTCTCTGCTCAGGCGCAGCCGGCTGCGGACAAACAGATGAAAACAGCACGGGCAGCGAGTCTCCGGCAGTGTCCGAGGATCTGAGCGCTGCCTCCGATACAGAGCAGGCAGATGAGTCCTCCGAGGCAGACGAGAGCAGCCGGGACGAAAGCTCCTCCGCAGATAAGAAGGAGAAGGCCACTAAGGCCAGCCAGGAGAAGAAGTCTTCTGAGGCAGCAGCTTCGACCACTGTCCCGACGGCTAAGAAGGGCACCATCAAGGCCTCCAGCGGAACGACCTCTTCCTCAGGGAACAGCTCCTCCGGAAACAGTTCCTCTGGGAATAGTTCTTCCGGGAATAGTTCCTCCGGGAACAGCTCCTCCGGCAATGGCTCCTCATCGGGAAGCAGCTCCGGAAATTCCTCGTCGGGCAACGGGAACAGCGGATCCTCCGGGAATACCTCCGGCGGTAACAGCTCCTCCGGCAGCAGCGGCTCCACAGAAGAGCCCACTGAGCCTGCTGAGGAGGTGACCTTCACCGCTGAGATCACTCTTGGCAGCACACCTGAGGTCATCGGAAGCAACGTGACTGTTGACGGAAATACGGTACTGATCTCGGCAGGAGGCGACTACTACTTTACAGGAAGCCTCCCCGACGGCCAGATCTGCGTTAGTACGGTCACTGAGGAGAAGGTCAAGATCGTTCTGGATGGCGTGGACGTGACCTGCTCGTGGGGACCGGCACTCTTCATAAACGAGGCCAAGAGGTGTACGGTGGAGCTGGCAGAGGGCTCTGTGAACGTGCTCACCGACGGCGCCAAGGACAAGGTCAATGACGGAGTTGTTTTCTCCAACGATACCCTTCGCATAAAGGGCAGCGGCGAGCTGGTGGTCAATTCCAACAACGCCCACGGTATCGCCAGCGATGATGACGTGATCATCGAAGACGGCACCTACTACATAACCTCGGTCAAATCGGGCATCTTTGCCCACAACGACATCACGATCAACGGCGGCGATCTGACTATTTTCGGCGGAACTAACGGCATCAAGTCCAAGGGCACGCTCAACATCAACGGCGGAACTGCTCTTGTGTCCGGCGGCACCAAGGAGGAGAAGAGCTCAGTCTATGCAGCCGGAGCCTTCAGCTATACCGGCGGCTATCTGTTCGCAGCAGGAAACATGGTAACTGCGCCCACTACCTCCGCAAATCCCTACATCGTGGCCAAGCATTCCGGCTCGGCAGGGGACAGTGTTGCCCTGATCCTGGACGGTGTGGAGCAGGCTGTGCTCTCGCCCCACAACAACTACCGCTGCGTGCTCATTCTCTCTCCCGAGATCTACGATGGCAGCAGCTTCTATGCAAACATCAACGGCTCCGACACTGCTGAGAATACCATTTCGGGGACTCAGAATGTTTTCGAGCTTGACTGACCGCAAGGCTCTCCGTTTCGGGGAGCCTTTTTGAGCGGCTGAGCATGAAGAGAAAGATTTTTGTTACGAAATTTGAAGCGGGTGAGATCATAAAACTTATTCACAATAAATTAACATAAAAATAATCGAAAAATAAATAAAAAGTACGCAAAATTATAGTTTAGTTGAGTTTTGTATATTGCAAAAGGCCGATAATTGCGCTATAATACAATCAGCAATTGAACAGGTTGGTGTTCAGTATCAAGTACCCTCCCCTCTCATGTGCTTGATACTGGGTATCAATTCAGTTGCCCGCCATAGAAATAGAATTAGTATTTTATTAAACTAATCCCTTTCATTTGTAATTTTTTCATGTTTTCTATTCTCAATAACTTATTTTAACTTATTATCTATGGCTCGATCCTCAGTGCTAAACGGAGTGATCCGTATGGATCGAAACTTCGCTTCCCGAAAGGGAAGCATTTTTTTACCCTCTAAAACTTGCGAAGAAATTTATATAATTCGCTTGACAAGTTATGAAAAGTGTGATATGATGTATTTAGCGGAGGTGAATAGAAATGAAAAAAAGCGTTTACAGCCTCGTCCTTATGGACGACGTTGTCAGAGCAGTTGACGCTCAGGCCGGAAGGCTTGGCACCAGCCGCTCAAATCTCATCAACCAGATCTTGGCCGAGCACCTGTCCTGCGTTACGCCGGAAATGCGAATGAAGGCTATTTTTGGCCAGGTACAGCGGCTTATCGACACGACCTTCCAGGTCCAGCAGCAGTCGCCGTCCGCAATGACCTTCCGGGGCTCGCTGCAATACAAATACCACCCAACGATCAGCTACCGTGTTGAGCTGAACAGAGTGCCGGAGCGCTTTCTGGGGAAGCTCAGCGTTTCAATCCGCACCCAAAACCAGAAGCTGATACGGGAATGCACCGAGTTTTTCCGGTATCGCTGTGAAATGGAGGCAAGGGAGCTGGCAAGGCTGGGCTTCACTGATTACACCGCCGGGATCGGCGCCGGCACCTTCACAAGAGGCCTGATCAATTCCGGCGAGCTGGACGATCAGGGAGCTGCCCAGGCTATTTACAGCTATATTTCCGACCTTGACCGGTCGCTGATGCTTTGGCTGGCGGACGTGGGCGCCTTTGTCCAGTCTCAGGCCGAGCTGGAGGCTGACTACCGTGAGATGCTCCGCAGAGCCGTAGTATAGCCCTAAATTTCTGAAAATTGACTACACATTATTATAAAGGAGGATAATTCTATGAATACAGAGAAATTTACTCAGAGATCCCTGGACGCTTTGAGAAAGGCTCAGAGCGTTGCAGTTATGCAGTCAAATCAGCTGGTGGAGCCGATCCACGTTCTTGCCGGACTTCTGAAGCAGGAAAACGGACTTATCCCTCAGCTGCTGCAAAAAATGAATGTGGACAGCCAGATCCTTGAAGGGGAGACCGACAAGAAGATCGGCGCTCTGCCAAAGGTCACAGGCAGCGGAAGGAGCAGCGAGTTCCGGATCTCGTCGGACTGCGACCGTATGCTGAACACGGCTGAGTCCATAGCCACCAACATGAAGGACGATTTCGTTTCGGTGGAGCACATCATGCTTGCCCTGATCGGCTGCAATAATAAGGAGGTCTCAGCGCTGCTGACTTCCTTTAATATAACAAGGGACAGCTTCCTCAGCGCCCTGATGAGCGTTAGGGGAAACACAAGAGTCACCAGCGAAAACCCTGAGGACACCTACGATGTTCTGGCTAAGTACGGCCAGGAGCTGGTGGACCTGGCTCGTCGTGGAAAGCTGGATCCGGTTATCGGCCGTGACAGCGAGATCCGTAACGTGATCAGGATCCTCTCCCGAAAGACAAAGAACAACCCTGTTCTCATCGGTGAGCCCGGTGTTGGAAAGACCGCCATTGCCGAGGGTCTTGCCCTGAGAATAGTCGCAGGGGACGTGCCCGACAGCCTGAAGGACAGAAAGGTTTTCTCGCTGGATATGGGCGCCCTCATTGCAGGTGCAAAGTACAGGGGCGAGTTCGAGGAGAGACTGAAGGCTGTTCTCAATGAGATCAAAAACAGCAACGGCCAGATCCTGCTGTTCATCGATGAGCTCCACACGATCGTGGGCGCCGGAAAGACTGATGGAGCCATGGACGCCGGCAATCTGCTCAAGCCTATGCTGGCAAGGGGCGAGCTCCACTGTATCGGCGCAACTACTCTCAACGAGTACCGCCAGTATATCGAGAAGGATCAGGCTCTGGAGAGGCGTTTCCAGCCGGTAATGGTGGACGAGCCAACTGTGGAGGACACCATTGCGATCCTGCGTGGACTGAAACAGAGGTACGAGGTCTTCCACGGCGTAAAGATCAGCGACAGCGCTCTGATCTCGGCGGCAGTTCTCTCAAACCGCTACATCACCGACAGATTTCTCCCGGATAAGGCCATCGACCTGATCGACGAGGCCTGCGCTACGATCCGTACTGAGATGGACTCAATGCCAACTGAGATGGACGTGATCTCAAGAAAGATCATCCAGCTGGAGATCGAGGAGGCCGCTCTCAGCAAGGAAAGCGATAACATCTCCAAGGAGCATTTGGAGGAGATCCGCAGCGAGCTCTCTGAGCTGAGAGATAAGTTCCAGACGATGAAGGCTAAGTGGGAGAACGAGAAGGAAGGCATCAACATCGTTCAGAAGCTCCGTGAGGACATCGAGCAGGTGGAAAAGGAGATTGAGAAGGCTGAGCGAGAGTACGATCTGGACACCGCCGCAAGACTGAAATACGGCAAGCTCCCTGAGCTGAAAAAGAAGCTGGAGGAGTCTGAGAAGACTGCTGATGGCGGCGATTCCGGTCAGCTGCTGAGAGACAAGGTCACTGAGGACGAGATCGCTCAGATCGTTTGCCGCTGGACAGGCATCCCCGTTTCCAAGCTCATGGAGGGCGAGAAGGAGAAGATCCTTGGCCTTGAGGGACTGCTCCACAAGAGAGTCATCGGTCAGGACGAAGCTGTGACCAAGGTCAGCGAGGCGATCATCCGTTCAAGAGCCGGTATCCAAAACCCCGACCGTCCGATCGGATCCTTCCTCTTCCTTGGACCTACCGGCGTGGGCAAGACCGAGCTGGCAAAGGCTCTGTCTGAGATCCTCTTCGACGACGAGCGCAACATCATTCGTATCGACATGAGCGAGTACATGGAGAAATTCAGTGTCAGCAGGCTCATCGGAGCGCCTCCCGGATACGTCGGCTACGACGAGGGCGGCCAGCTGACAGAGGCTGTTCGCAGGAAACCCTACTCAGTAGTTCTCTTCGACGAGATCGAGAAGGCTCACCCGGATGTGTTCAATATCCTGCTGCAAGTTCTGGACGACGGCCGTATCACTGATTCTCAGGGCAGAACGGTGGATTTCAAGAACACTATCATTATACTGACCTCAAATCTGGGCTCGCCGTTTATCCTTGACGGTATCGGTCAGGACGGCGAGATCACTGACGAGGCAAGGGCTCAGGTGGACGCTCTTCTCAAGCAGCAGTTCCGTCCGGAGTTCCTCAACAGACTGGACGAGATCGTGTTCTACAAGCCCCTTGCACGGAGCGAGATCAGCAGTATCGTTGACCTTATGCTGGCCGACCTTCAGAAGCGCCTTGACGATAAGCATATCAAGTTCACTGTTTCCGAGGAGGCCAAGGGCTACATCATCGACTGCGGCTATGATCCCAGCTTTGGCGCAAGACCTCTGAGAAGGTTTATCCAGCGGAAGGTGGAGACTCTCATCGCCAAGAAGATCATCGGCAGCGACCTTGCAGCTGGTTCTGAGCTGGAGATCAGCTTGGAAAACGGCCAGCTGGTCTGCCAGGCGTTTTCTAATTCATAATAGTATCGACCCAGGGGCGGCCAATGGCCGCCCTTGTTTATTCGTAATGCTGGAAAAATGTTTTCCGGAACAAATTGCAGGGGACGGCGTACTGGACGTCCTGGTCATTCGCAAAATATACCGATCATCATAATGTAGGGGAGGCGCCCTCGGACTCCTGGCTATTTGAATGACGTTTCCCTGCACAAAAAAACATTTTTTGCGAATGAGATGTCAAATTGCCGTATCCTGCGAAATAGAGCCAAGAATCCAGATCCTTCCTCAGTTTCACCAAATCAACGGAAAATAGCCAAAAACTGTGGTCGTTTTTGATAAAAAACGATTCAATGAATCGCTAAGAATCGGGCGATATGTCATTTTTTTACAAACTTCTTGACAAACGCTGATAAAGGGTATATAATTCAAGTATAAATTTTATAAATGGAGGATTTC
Source organism: Ruminococcus flavefaciens (assembly GCA_902760805.1). GTDB lineage: Bacteria > Bacillota > Clostridia > Oscillospirales > Ruminococcaceae > Ruminococcus. Next base: position 19,674 of record CACWHY010000023.1, read on the forward strand.
AAAATGACAAAAACTGAACTCATCAGTGTTGTTGCTGAGAAGACTGATTTAAAGAAGAAGGACGCAGATGCTGCTGTTAACGCAGTTGTTGCCGCTATCACAGAGGCTCTCGCTAGCGGAGAGAAGGTTTCTATCGTAGGCTTCGGTACTTTTGAGGTTCGTGATAGAAAAGAGAAGCAGGTCATCAACCCCCAGACAAAGAAGAAGATGATCGCTCCCGCTTCTAAGGCTCCTGCATTCAAGGCTGGTCAGGCTCTCAAGACCGCTGTAAACAAGTAATCAAACGGAGGTAATTTACCATGGCTGCTACTAAGAAGACTGAAAAGGCTGCAGAGGCTGAGGTAAAGGCTGTAGCTGCTCCTGCTGAGGAGAAGAAGACTGCCGCTAAGAAGCCCGCTGCAAAGAAGGCTGCTGCTCCTAAGAAGGCTGCTGCTGAGAAGAAGGCTCCTGCTGAGAAGAAGACACCTGCAAGAAAGGCTGCTCCTAAGAAGGCTGCTGCAACAGTTTATGTACAGTACCTTGGCGCTGAGATCACAACAGAGGCTCTCGTAGAGAAGGCTGTTGCTGATTCAGGCATCGCTTCTGCAAAGAAGGTCGATGTTTACGTTAAGCCTGAGGAGAACAAGGTCTACTACGTTATCGACGGCAAAGAGGGAAGCTTCTTCCTGGTTTGATCGGAATAATGAGCAAGGGTCCGCAGACATTGTCTGCGGACTTTTTTTATGCCTTGGAGAAAATCGCAATTTTTGGGAAAAATAAATTAACAAATCGAAAAATGGCCAAGTTAAAACACAAATATATTAAACCAAAACGTGTCAAAAAAACGGATATTCATGTATATTATTGTTGCAGTTGCACAAAAACAGCGGTGAAACTTTTAATATAAATATGGCGGTTGATGTTGATTTTCGGTAAGTAATATGATATAATAAACGTACAAAAATATGGTCCGATATTGCGCTTGTGGACAAATAAGCCGGTATGGATCCTGTTTTTATTATAGAAACAATAATTCTTATTATTGGGAAAGGGTGAAAACTTATGAGAAAATCTTTGGGGAAGCGCCTCATTGCAGGTGTTACCTCGGCATTGCTGACCTTGACATACGGCCTCCCCACAGGGCTGTCTCCGGGGAGCCTTGATTCAGCCAAGGCCGCTACTAATCTTGGCGATCGGCCGGACATCGATGATGTTACCCTGCTGATCGGTAATAAGCCTAAGGACCCATACGGTAATATATATACCGGACTTGATACGGTCCAGAAGGCCACAGATAAGTATGCTGAGGATTACGCTTTAGGTATAGCCTCGCAGTTCTCGGTGTTTATGAGCAATTGTTTCATTCCTCATAACTCCGATACTGAGGGACGTATGGCTATCGGAAGCTATTTCAAGTCAGAGGCCGGCCACTATGCTATTGCTAAGGGCGATTATCATGAGGGCCACGAATTGGGTAATAGTAATGCTAACCTGGATAATCTTATCGATAATCATGATTATGCTCATATTATCTGGGGTGCAAACCACATCGAAGGCAAACCGGACCCCGAGCTGTCTATGGTCAGCCTGGAAGAACTGTATGGCGATGCGGATTTCAGAAAGATAGCTGTAAATTCGGATGAAGGTGCTCAGTGGCTGAAAAATCAGTATGGAGACGGTGCAGCATATCATTTCTATCAGACTAATGATAAGCTCATAGATTTTGATGCTCAGTTCAATATGCTCCAGCAGCGTAGTAATGCCATTGCTGATAAGCGGAATGAGTTCACGGTCATCGGACCTACTCCTCATCCCGGAAATGCTGTTGCATCAGGTGACAGATTCCCTACTATAGTAACTCTTCAGTGGAACGGAGAGCCTGACTCGCTCAGAGATGTAGTTTATCTTAACCTGGACGATCTTTCAGAGACTGAAAGAAATGCCATCAAGAATGCAACATTTATCCGTTTTGAGAATATCCCCAAGCTGACAGACGGTCCGAGACAGGTCGTGAAAAATAACGCTTCCGGTACAGATCCTTGGGAGTATGCTTACATCGTTGTCAATGACAGCTCAGATGCTGAATCATTAGATGTTGGCCATCACGAGGAAATGTCTTGGGGCTACTGGCATCAGTACACCACGATATGGGGCGGGATGTCTGACCCGAACAGCATCATCGACGATGAGAAAACATACTGCTCCAGTGACAGCGGGATAATCAACATTGCTCAGTCTGAGTATATGGAGAATCAGTTCGGCAGTGGCAACACTAAGCCCAACAACGAGCCCGGTGTTACCTCACTGCTCTACAACTTCCCTAATGCTAAGGAACTTGTGCTCCAGAGCAACTTCCAGGGTACTATCTTAGCTCCTCAGGCACACATCACCGACTATAAGTACAAGGCTTATCCTAACGGAAATAACAACCTCCCTAACCCTCATATCTCAGGTGCAGTTATCGCTAAGTGCTTTGAGGGTAATGTGGAGTTCGGTTACAGGCCCTTCACTGGTCCTATCGGACTGATCGGCCTTGACACAGGATACGCATTTACTGTTAAAAAGCAGGATACATCTAATGTTCCTGTAGACGGCGCTGAGATCTCGATTTTCAAGTCCTCTGACGGAAACTTCGATTTTAGCAGCCCGGCAGATTCAAAGAACACCGTTGAAGGTGAGGCTTCATTCACTATCGGAGGAAACACCTCCAGCACAGGCCCTATCGAGACTGATTACTGCGTTATGGAAACTGCCGCTCCGGCAGGATACGCTATTTCAGATACGAAATACTTCGTTGACGTAACTGAAACGAATACAGAGCTCGAAGGCGATCAGGGCTATATGCCCAAGCAGGCTGTTATCACAGTTTACAAGGGCACTACAGAAGATACCAAGCCCAACGAGAAAAAGGTCTTCACGATCGACTATGACATCGCCCTCAACAACAGCAATGAGGTTGAGTCCAAGAAGATCACTATCACAGGCCCTGGATCTGCTGAAAGCGGCGAGTTCGTAGTAACTCCCGGTGCAAACGGCTGGGAAGTTGACCGTGCTGTCGGAGAGAAATTCATCTTCGACGAAAAGGAAGGCATAGTTTACCCGGCTATCCAGTTTGAGCCTAAGGGCAACGTTATCACAGATGAGGAGCAGATCTGGTTTGAAAAGATCGACTCCTCTACAGGCAAATTTCTCAAGGGAGCAGAGCTCTCTATCACAGGCACAGATCTAACATATGACTACACATCCGGTGACGCATCCGAAAAGCTGTATCTTGCTATTGGCAAGCACAGTGCAGAGGAAAATGCTATCAAGACCGGAAACTCCCTCGAAACAGCTCCTCTCTACACATTAAGTGAGAAAGCTGCACCAACAGGCTATAAGAACGACGCTGAGGACATTTTCTTTAAGGTCGTTAAGTCGGATCAGGGCTGCGTCCTGTACACAGGTACGAGCGAGGATGACCTGACAGCCAACGCCAGCCGTGTCGTTACTATGAAAAACACTGAGCAGGGCAACATTGCACTGCTGAAGTATGAGGTCGGCAAGGAGGACACTCCTTTGAAGGGCGCTACACTTCAGCTTGTAAAGCTCAACCCCAGTGCTTTCAGCGACGAAAAGCTCAACAGCACAACTGCTAAGAAGCTCAGCGACCTTGAGGCAGCTGATTATGAGATCGTTCAGATCGACGGTGCTGATACATTCAAGTCAGATGAGATCGTTTATCCCGAGCTGGAGCCCGGCGTTTACGGCTTCATCGAAACTGCTGTTCCTACAGTACGATACGGTGCTACTAATTACGCTACACATAAGGAAGACGCAGTAGGCATCGTAAATGTTTTCTCAGTGATGAACGATGGTACTGCTCAGGCAGGAAGACATACTCCAGAAGAGTTTGCATGGGATCAAGCTTCTTCTGCGTACTATGAGGCAGGAGATGGAAACAGCGGCTCGTCTTGGAACGCCAATCCTCAGCAGCTTGCATTTAACGGAACTAATGCCTTCAATACAGTTGAAGGTGAAGGTATGCTGCTTGAAAGCCTTGAGGTCACAGCTGAGAATACGTCGCAGGTAAATTTCAACTATTCACCTCAGATTGACAACTCAATGTTCAACATTACTGTAAATGGTAATGTTACGACCTTCACATTCTTGGGCGATGGTATCACTGCTGCTCAGTTCGACGGCTTCCAGGTACAGGTATCAGACTGGGATAACGGACGAGTAACAGGTGTAAAGTATAACTTCAAAACCAAGGAAGTTATACAGCCACAGATCGATCAGACTATCGCTTCGGCTGAGACATTCTCGTTAGGGCGGAAGACAAGAGAGACCACCGGAAGAACTATATATACGATGCAGCTCGGAAACGAAGCGAATTCCCTTGGCTCTCAGACTCTCAGATTTATCAAGTATAATGAGGACGGCAGGACCATTGAGAATACCGATGGCATGGAGTTCAAGCTGGAGCGACGCAATTCCTCCGGCCAGTATGTAAGTGTCAACGGCGTTGACAACTGGACATCCAATTCACGTCCCTTCTCATTCGGAGGCGTAGGAAGCGTCCTTTCAGCAGGAAATACATATAGGATCACTGAGGTAAGTGCTCCTTCTGGCTATTCTATAGCAGATCCCCTCTACGTTAAGATAACCCAGGAGGGTTACGGCTATTCGTCAAGATTCAATGTATATGCTGACAATAATGAGGATCCCACTACTCAGATTACCGGAACAGTTAACGAAGGCGGATATTTCCCCACCTACACCTATTCCGTGATCATGACCGATGAGCTGATCGAAAACGAGCTCTCATTCGGCAAGGTGGATAACTCCAACAAAATGAGCATCATTGAAAAAACTGATGACATGGCAGATTATCTGGAAACTGTTATCCTGGATAAGAACAACTATCGTGTAGCAGGCGCTGAAATGGAGCTCAAGCTCGTAAATCCCGATGTTACAGGCGCTGATCTTTCAGATGTAACTGCTTCATTGGGAACGACTGAGGACAATACCTCCGAGGATTATCTCAGCGGAGGCAAGGCATATATCACCTCAAATACTATCACTTGGAAGACTACAAATGAGGACAACAAGTTCACAGGACTTCCGAATGGTACCTATTCACTCAAGGAGATCAAGGGTGTTGGTACATATCAGCCTATAGTAGACTGCACTATCATCATTAAAGACGGTGTGATCACAGGCACTCCTGTTGACTCAAGAGTAACAACTAATCCTCTTGAGATCAGCGGAACTAATGTGCTGGCTTCCGATGCACTCTACACCGCTTCTGTTCGTAAAACAAGATATACCGGCGAAATAAATTCTGACGGAACACCTGCGGAAACACCTGTTCCCGGCGCTAAGCTGAGACTTACCCGCAAGGATGACGGACAGACATTCAGCTTCGCAAATGTTATCGGCCACGATAACCAGATCCATACAGGTGACGGCTCAAGCTGGAACAGAACACAGAAGGAGCCCTCCCTGATAGAGAACAACAAGGTGGAGAACATTGCGGAAAACCCGAGAGCCGCTTATGAGTGGTACTCAACAGGATCAGCTGTTATCTTCACAGGTCTTATCGAGGGTACTTACTACATCGACGAGATCGAGGCTCCTGCCGGATTTGAGCCGGCTGAGCGCAAGGAGTTCACTATCACAAGAAGTGAGGCTTCACAGTCACTGTCAATGACCTCCGGTAAGGATGCTGGAGCAAACTACGACCAGGTCACTATCATCAACGAGAAGAAGATAATCTCTGTAAGCAAGACAGATATGGGCGGCAATATCGTTGAAGGAGCTAAGTTCCTCCTGTCAGGCGATAATTTGGACGGCGTTTATATCAACCAGACCTCAGACCAGCTCAAGGAGGGCGAGGTAGTTACTGGTAATAAGTCCAACGGCGATACCCGTATCGATAACGACAAGTTCGTAACTCTTAATATCGGCGATGATCAGGATTTCACTATCCGTGGTAATACCTTTAATAATGTATTGATCAACGGCGAGGCTGTAAATTCCAAGGTCGAGCAGAACAAATACCTTATCTCCGGAACTTCTTCCGGCGGAAAGATCGACATCACAGGACTTTGTGACGGTATCTACATTGTAACTTTGGAAGACGGCACAGAGTATTCTATCCGTGTTGATCACAGCAACACAGAAGATGTTTCTTATGTAACAAAGATGACTAAGCCCGAGAAGTCAGGCGACGCTATCAGCTTTGAGGGCGGAAGCGTGGACTTCGTTGGCCTGAAGGACGGCACATACACTCTGGTGGAGACTGCTGCTCCTAACGGATTTGACGTAGTTTCACAGTTCACATTCACTGTTACTGACGGTAAGATCGACAAGTCCTCTATCAGCGCTGTAACAAACGGCGATGTTGAGGTAAGCAAGAACGTTTATGAGGTGGAGCTGGACAGCGATACAGGAAGTATTGTCAGCATCACTAAGAACGGCGAGGCCGACAGCACAGTTTCTGTTTCCAAGGAGACAGTTGACGGCAAGACAGTCGTGAAGATCAACGGCAACGAGGCTGAGCTGAAGGACGGCAAGTACGTTTATGAGGAAGAGGACGATTCTCACCTCATCATCAAGGACGACACCAAGACCATCACTATCAACAAGACAGCGATCAACGGCGAGGACGATATCAAGCTTGACGAGGAGAACAGAGCTCATTTCAAGCTCACGGTCAAGTCGCTTGACGATGAGACTCAGACAATTGACACCCTGCGCTTCGCTAACAGCGGAGATGTTTATGAGGTGGAGCTGAATGGGGACAACGAGGTCGTTAAGCAGACCAAGAACGGCGAGGACGACACTACAGCAGACGTAACTGTCAAGGTCACCGAGGACGATACTGAGGTGCTGATCAACGGCAACAAGGCAGCTCTGAAGGACGGCAAGTACGTTTACACTGACCTTGTTTTCTCAGAGATCACTGCTGATGGCAACGTTTTCGAGTTCGATGGAAATAACGCTAATTTCAAGGGTCTTGCACCCGGCACATACGAGCTGGAGGAGTCTGTAGCACCTAACGGAGCAACAACAGTTTCCAAGTTCACATTCACGATTGACGAGAACTACCAGATCACAGTAGTTGATCAGGAGACCACAGGCTTCGCAAAGGTCGAGAAGGACGGATCACTGAGAATCAAGGACGATGTTTCCAAGATCAAGATCACAAAGAACTTCGAGACCGCTGATAAGGACGCTGAGAAGGCTCTGACCGCAAAGCTCCAGCTGGAGTTCGTAAAGGCAGATGCTTCTAAGAAGGTCCAGGCTGGCTTCGGTCCCGACACACTG
>CACWHY010000024.1 GCA_902760805.1 Ruminococcus flavefaciens
GGAAACTGTGGCAAAAGCAGCGTAACAATCAAAAACAAAAATTATGTTCGCTTTAAAAACAGTCCTCGGTCGCAGGTTCGAGTCCCGTCACAAGCTCCAGCGCCGAGCGGGCGCACGCAGATGCGGTTCAGTTTATCTGAGCCGCATTTTTATTTTCCGTAAATAAAGTCGTATCTATATTGTAAACACATACACAAAGAAACCGTTTAGGATCATCCCTAAGCGGTTTTTTGTTTTACTAGATCAATTACCGAACGAGTAGTCTGATCCTCCACGCTATATCCAGGTCTGTAATTCATAGATTATTTATTACCTCTAAGATACTATTAGTTAAACATCGGCTCATATATGATCAGAATACAGTATCTGTTTGATCATTCTGCATCGAATATTTGATGTTAAAATATTGACTCGAAGTAGTTAATTATCACAAAATTACCCAATGTACATCGCTCGGCTGGATCGAGTTGTTTGATACTCACATCAACTATCCCGTAGTTCAGGGAAATGATGATCTGGAATATCTCAATAAGGATATTTATGGCAACTCCACTCTGACAGGTTCCATCTACCTTTCAGCAGGAAACAGCGCCGGATTTGATGACTGGTACAATATTATTTACGGCCACCATATGGAAAATGGCGCTATGTTCGGTGATATAGACAAATATCTGGATAAAGATTATTTCGACACTCACAAGTCAGGTGTCCTCCAGACAGTGGACGGCACATACGACATAAAGGTATTTGCCTGTATATCGACTGATTCTTATAATGGAACAGTTTATAATACAGATTCCGGAGCGGAAGAGCTTTATCCCGAACTTAAAGAGTATATAAACGAGCACGCCTTAAATGTTTCGTCGATCCCTGAGGATATCGATAGTATCATCGCACTTTCGACCTGTACAGATGCTGTCACTAATGGAAGGATAGTGCTTTTCGCAAGGGTTGAGCCTCATGATGCTTCTAACGATACGTTTGCTGACTACTCGGGAACGAAAACCGGCATTTCCACAGGCAATACCGTTACGAAGATGATGAAAGCTGTAGGACATTATTCAAATAGCGACCATTGGGCTTTCCTGAATCTTGTCTCGCTTATCCTTACATTGCTTACGTTTCTGCCGCTTTTCTCTCTGCGTAAGAAATACAGGCAGCTTGGCTATGCACGGCGCAAGTCAAAGGAGCTAAAGGATCAGAAAGATAATGACAGCCACATAAAAGAAATATATGATGACCTCAGGGGCTTTGTCCGTAAGATGCGGGCAGGCATAGTCATCGAGATGCTGATAGCAGCCGCAGCCGTACTGATATTCATTTTCACAGAGGATATGTCCAAGCGGCTGGTATTGAGAGACAAATATACATGGCTCATGATAGCTATAGAAGCGCTGGCTTTGGCAGCAGATCTTATCTGCTTCCGATATAGGGGAATAAGGCCTGAAGAAAACATATCAAAGGAGCCTGACAAAGAATTGGGGAAATAAACAAGTATTGATCTTTCGGCAAAGGGGGTGAGCGGATTGAGATCACGATCGTCATACAAAATAATACTTTCAAAGGCAGTTGTATACCTGTTAAGCATTGCAATGCTGCTGGCAAATGTACCTCTTGAGACTATGCTCGCAGAAGCGGCTGCCTCAGCGCCTGAGATCTCAGCCGCCGCCGATACGCTGGAATATCAAAGCATCAGCGCTTATCCCGGCGAGGACCATACAGAAAAAGTTGCTCTTGACGGAATGATGCCGGCAGAGTCGGATCTGGTGGTAAACCGAACAGGCGATACGGTCTCGAATGAGACACTCTGCGCCTACGATATATCCATTTTGAACAATGGCAAGGAGTTTCAGCCTAATTCAGCCAATCCCATAACTGTATCCATAACAAATAACGCTATCGGAGAAGCAAGGGCTGCTGACAGATCTATCGGTCTGTGGCACATCGGCGGTGATGGCTCTGTTACTGAGATCAAGGATTTCGACGTCAGAGGCAATACTATTTGCTTCAGTGCCTCGGGATTTTCGGTGTACATCGTGTCATCCGACGGCGAGCCGCCGCTCTGCACCTACGAATTCTATATGCTTGATAAGAATGGGACTCCTCAGAAATACTATTTCTCCTCAAGCAACGGAGAAAAAATATGGCGTCAGACAGTACAGAACGGAGAAAAGCTCTCGATCCCACAACTGCCATCCATAGCAGACAGCTCTACCTCTACATTCATGGGCTGGTATGTATATGAAAACGGCTCTCTTTCATCCCAGCCGCTGGATTTCGATGCTCTCCCTCCCGTGACTGAGACAAAAACAGTTCAGCTGAGAGCAGTATTCGCACAATGTGCATACGTTATCTTCCACGAGCAGTTCAACGGAACGAATAACTCATGGCCCATAGCCGCCACAAGACGAGGCGAGCTGTCGGGAGGCAGTACGAATATAAAAATAGATGATGTCACCGTCACTTATGATGACAGTTCAGCCGAAGGCGAGGAACAGCAGAATAGATCCCCGCAGATGATCTTCCGAGGCTGGTCAAAGAAAAAGGTCACCGAGCCGGGAAGAACAACAGATGATAACGGTGATCCTATCTTTCTTGAGCCCGATACTATATCTATCTCAAGCAACACGGATCTGTATCCGGTGTTCTCCAATATTCGCTGGCTGACCTTCGTGTCAGGACAAACAGGTACAGGTGCTACTTACGTTCCGCCTAAGTATTATTATGTTGATGAGGGAGCCGACGACCTCCCCGGAAAGGACACTGTCAAGAGGACTGGTTATGTATTCGACGGCTGGTTCACAGCCGAAGAAGGCGGTACAAGGATAACCGACGAAAACGGAAATATCGTTGCTCCCGTAGGCACGATCGCAGGCACTGATCTTGAGATCACCGAAGAAAACGGTCACAAGAAGCTGATCGTGAAAGAGGATACTACTATCTACGGCCGATGGCTTGAGTCGAACGCTTCTTATACCGTAGTTATCTGGCGGCAGAAGGACGATGTTGACGCTGAAGCGAACGGACCAGAAGATTATGACTATGCAGAGAGCTTCACTGTTAATTCAACCACAGGTTCAGTTATCAGTCAGCCAGCTGCCAAGTACAGGAATAAAGCAGGTACGACAGGCTATGAAGGATTCCATTATTCCCACTGCGATACTAATGTGACCGTTAAAGGTGACGGCACATCAGTGCTCAACGTTCACTACAACAGAAATATCCATACCTTTACATTTCGTTATAATGGCAGCACTGTTAAAACGATCACAGAAATATACGGAGCTAATCTTGTAAAGTATTTCCCTATTATTGGAGACGATAACAGATCATATAACGGATATGACTGGACTGCAACGAATAGTCAGGTCTACAGTTTTCCAATGGCAACAATTGAGAAGATGCCTGATGCGAATGTTATATTCGACGGAAGTAAGCGCGGAACAAGTAAGACCATTTATTATTACGCAGAGATCAATCCCGATCTTCCGTATATGTATACCGGAACGACTCGTACTTTTAATGGAAAAACTTACGAGCTATACAAAACGGTAAATCATAATTTTAATTATCTGACATATAATGAAGAATTCCATCCTATTGAGGGCTATACAAGAAGCCCCAGCAATGCAGACCCAGCATTCGGTACCAATAATCGGGCCAACATAGGTTCTAGAAACATAAACTATCTCTATTATGATCGAGATGAATCTAAGATAGAATTCAGAAACTCAATAGATGCAACTGGTGCGTCAAGTGATACCCTCATTGAGAACAAGATGGTCAAGTATAGCGAACGTGTATCTGACTATTTGATCGATCCCCCTGCCCCCCCTACCGGATATCAATTCAAAGGCTGGTACGCTGACGCTGCTTGCAAAATTAAAATTTTCTTTTCTGAGCCATCATACGACGATATACATTATATTGATGAGAACGGTATTGAAAAAGAGATACAGTATCAGGTATTTGACAGAATGCCGGCACACAATATAAAGCTTTACGCCGGCTGGGAGCCCAAATGGTACCGCATCGAGATCGACCCAAACGGAGGCGTTCTTGGCGACGGCCAGTCAACATGGTTCTGGAAGATATACCAGAGCGATGAAGTTCGTGAGTATTCTACTGTTACCAGAAACTATATCGAGGATCCCAAAGGTACATATTTCTACCATGTACTTGACAGAGCTGCCTACGGGCTGGGCGATGATTGGGAGGCAAGAGAGGACAGTATCAACGACAGATCCACATACTACTCCTCCGACCTCGATAATGCTGTAAACTATACCAGATACAAATATATGCCGGGTGCATACCGATATGCAGGCTGGTATGAAGTGGACCCCGTGACAGGTGAGGAAACACTGTTCAAGTTCGGAACTCTTGTTACAGGAGATCTGAAGCTGAAGCTCCACTGGAAGCAAGTCGGAACATACTACATCAACTACGACCCGCATGATGGTACTCTCGATAATAACGACAATAACGAGGATACCTTCAGGACACTTGACGATTCAGATTACACCGATCACTCCAGTATAGTAGTGACCAGAACGGCAATTGCGCCAGCGGGCTATAACTTCATAGGATGGACGATCAGAAATGATCCGTCCGGAAGGGTATACTATCCCGGACAGGCATTCGAGTTCAACTCTGTTTACACCAATGAAGTCATAGATACCAACGGCAACAAAAAATACACGATATTCCTCGATGCGGTATATCGTAAGATAGAAACAGCCTCTATCATCTATGACGCCAACGGCGGCGAGATAGATACAGGTACGGTTGATTTCGGCGAGTCACTTTTAGACCTTGATCCCGAGGATATGCAGCCGAAGACAAGCTGCGATGGCTCTCAGGCGATCATTTCAAGTCTTTATGACAACTCACCGATCAGACTCAGCAGCGGCGCAGGTTTCAGCTATGGGGACTATGTATTCTGCGGCTGGAACACCGAGCCTGACGGAAGCGGCAGATCATTCGATCCTGATGCGATAAGCGCAGATCCTGCTCTTCAGCCCTATGTTGATTCCGAAGAGCCCGTTACGCTTTATGCGATGTGGAAGATAAAGGTATACTTTGACAAGAACAAGGATGCCGCAGCTTGGGGAAGCGGCTGAAACAGTCCCAAGTATAAATACGATAATGCTAAGAAGCAGTATTATACCGAGATCCTGCTTAATTCTAAGCTGGAAGCTCCTGAGGGTGTTCCTTACATAGCTGACCCCGATCAATTAGAACAGGGTGAAGCAAACACCTTCCGTTATTGGAGCCTTGGACGATACACCGATAACGAAAGCAACGCTCCGCCGTATGATTTCGGACAGCCTGTAACAGGTGAAATGACATTGTACGGTTTCTGGACAGGTGAACTTGAGGTCCCGATACACGCAGTTGACGCTTCCGAAAGCGAGCTCTCGATAAGAGACAGCGATTGGCTGAGAGAAGGCAAAGAAGTTGCAGCTATCGGAAACGAAGAGGTATCTTTCCAAAGCAGAGCTGACGCTGATGTGTATGTAGATGCACATGACGGCAATGACAGAAACTACAGTTATGCCTTTGCCTGTGTGTGTGACAAGAACGCAGCACCGGCGGATCTAACCGATGATAAGAAGATAGATCACCTTTATTATAATGTTGCAGAAATGAGCGTATGGGTGCATTACAGCAACGGCGATGATAAGCCTCTGAAGGAGGATGAGGAGGTCTATCTGATCTATTACAGGGATCCCGAAACGGTCCCCATAGGCTATAAGGATATGGCTTCTTCAGGTGCTTTGACAGATACAGAAGATGTCAGCAGTCAGGCTCCAGTCGAAGCGGAGATCTATCAGACGACGTACATAATGTCAGACGATGTCACAAAACCGCTTGAATGGGCGGATAAGGACGCAGGCACCTACTACTACTCCTTTGCAATAGGTGATCCTAATGCGGCCGATGCCTCAGAGCTGCACTTCATAACTCAGGCAAGTAACTCTGACGGATCTCGTCCTGATCTGAGAGTCAAGAATACATGGCGAGGCTATAAGTATTCACTTGACGGAGGCGAAAACTGGAACGATGCAGGCTATGATATACAGCTCTACGTTGTTTACTATCCCTCACAACCGACTATCCTGACGCTCAAAGAGAAGGCCATAGGTCTTCCGGAGGATATGGACAGGGAGTTTACTTATACAGTTAACATTACTGAAACTAAAACGACACAGGTAATCAGGAGGTATTACACAAAAAGTGGAAATAATTATACCTATATCAACGGAAGCGATGTTCCTCGTGACAATCCAACAACCGGAACACCAAGCCAAATCGGTGAGATTGTAACGTATGACCTGTCTGACGGAATGTCAGAATCAATCACGCTATTCCATTCGGAAGTATTTGAGCCACAAGGCAATTATATTCGTCAAGGATATTTCGGAAGTACTTATTACAGAGATGAAAAGAAAACAACCACCACCCAAACAATAACAATAGTCCAGGAATTTGATCCGAAATACGACACGGAAGTGTCTGAGGATAACGGCTCACACAGCGGACTGACCTACACATATACCACTGATGGTGTTGTCAAAGAGGTGGAAGTGAAATACACAAACAGCCGAGAGCCCTATCTCAAGGAGCTGCATACAGCCATCGCTCAGTCAGGCGTATTCACTGCCGCAGATAATATCAGGACCAGCGATGACAGCGTATATGCTAAAGGTATGGATCTCGAAGAGACCTGGGATCTGGCAGAAATATCCGCAGCGGATATGCTTACTGCGGACGCAAGGGACAAATATGTGTTTGCAGGTATCATTGCCGGTAAACCTGATGAAGACGGAAACATAGAACTGAGCTATGACGGTATTGAAAAGCTCTGTTACAATGTTACAGATCCTACTGTGGACAATATCTACGATTTCTTCCTCGATGACGACGTTGAAAAGCTGCTGGAGGATAACGAGATATATTTCCTCTACTTCAGAAAGCCGGAGATAGTCTATGTGAAAGAGGCTGCTGACGGAACTCTAACCCAGATCAACGAGCCATTTTACAGAGGAGGGACAGTCCTTGAAACTCTGAACGGCAGGCCGCTGACACAGAATGCTATGTTGGATGTGACTACCGGAAGTGATCTTGTGATAAGCAACGGCACGGGAAACGGACTTTACCGTGTGCCGCCTGACCTCGATGGAAAGTCTCAGAATTCACTGGAATATGTAAAGATAGGTGCAGGAGCAGCAGGAGCAGAAAACAGCTCCCAGCTCGATATGGTATCTGGGGATCTTGAACTCAGACTTGGAGTGAACGATCATCAGATCATGTACAGACTTACCGCAGACGGTGAGTGGCAGGTGTTCTCAGGAGATCCCACAGTGTACATAATCTACCATGAAGAAGAACCAATGCCGGCACCTACAGGAGTAAATGATAACACTGCCCCATATCTGATGATAACGGCAGTGATATTGATAGCAGGAGCCATCCTGCTGCTCATACGCAAAAGGAAGGAGGGGATGGAAAATGAAACCGATCCGCTCTGACCGCTATAAAGAACCTAACCGCTCAAGGGGTGAGCCTCCATGAACGGCTCTGAACAACGAATACAAACACTTTTATCTATGAAAGGAAATGAGATCATGAAAAAGACTATGATAAAAAGAATGCTTTCCGCAGCATCATCAGTTATTATGACATCCGTTATAGCTGCATCAGCTTTCAGTGCTTCCGCAGCTACTACACCCAACAGCGGCAATGACGCAGCTGTCATCCACTCTATTACCCCTGCAAATTCTACAAGCTTCACAGTGACTAAGGACATTATCCTGTTCAACGTAGACGGCTCGAAAATTTATGAGCCTAATGTACATTACACATACAGTATTGCAGGCGCAACTGTCAACGGCGGTACAACTGTAAAGGGTCTTACCCTTGAGACCACAGATCCCGCAGACGAGACCGTAACAGTTGCAGTCCGCAGCGGCAGCTTAGCTTCCAGTGTTGTTACTATCCAGGGCGCTAATGGCTTAGGTGTTGCGGGTGACGCAGGTGAGACTGCAACTCTCGTATTCGGCGATGATAATGGCCATAACAGCAAAACCACTAAGGAAGACGCTACCATCACCACAACCAACGAAAATACGGCTGAGAGAGCTCTCACTGTAAACATCGATGCCACCAAGTTCCCTGCTGATTCTCCTGCCGGTATTTACCGCTATGTTATCACCGATACTACAACTCCGGCTACTCTGACAGCAGCAGGTATCGAAAGAAACGCAAATTATGATACAGCAAGATATCTTGACGTATATACCAAGTACGGCAATGACGGCAAGCTTCAGGTATACGGCTACGTTCTGTTAAAGAGCACCAGCGGCGGTGCCGATACAAGCCTTGTGTATGACACAGCAGCTAAAGAGACCACTAAGGTAACAGGCTTTGATACAGAGTCTGAGACAGGCACTACAGGTGAGTATAACAAGGGAACACCTATCTCCGATGAGTACCACACATATAATGTTGAGGTCAAAAAGGAAGTTGAAGGCTCACTTGCTGATCCTAAGCGTGAGTTCCCCTTCCAGATAGACCTGAGCAATAATATAATAAAATCACAGGATGAGTTCTATTGCACACAGACCGGCGTCGACAATGAGGAAAAAGGAACTCTTTCAACGTCCGGCAACTGGACATTCGGTACAGCAGGCGCAACATCTGCCCTCAACCTCAAAAACGGCGAATCTATCCTTATCACAGGACTTCCTACCGGCACAAAGATCAAAGTTACTGAGTTCAACAGTGCTCCCGATACATACACCGTTTCCGCAAAGAATACAGCTGGTAATCCCATTACTCTCAAGTGCGGCGAAAAAACAGGTGATTCTCTCGCAGTAGCACCTTCTAATACTGCTGAAATGAACGATACATTTGATGTTGCTAATACATCAACACTCGATACTATCACATTCAAGAATACACTGAAGGACATCTCTGTAACAGGTGTAGCATTCGCAGCAGCACCTTTCGCACTGATCCTGTTAGCAGGCGCATTCTTCTTCGGATTGTTCATGAAGAACAGAAAGAGAAATGAGAGCGATAACGTGATCTGACACAAATAGAAGAATATGACCGCTGAGGTCAAAGTCTCCTCCTTGCATAAAGCTTCGCTATGTGGTATAATAATGCTGCATACGTTGGGCAGGGAGGAGACTTTTTTATGAAGGTGAGAGAAATGCTGCGAAGTACAAGGGGATGGATCGCTGTTATATTGCTGGCGATACTGACTTGCTGCCTTATATGGAGGAGCTGCACTGCAAAGGAGCAGGATGAGCTGCCGCCGCTGAATTACAGCGAGAGCACATCACCTGCGACTATTTCTACCTCAGCTCCAACGACTTCTTCCATGAGCTCAGCAGCGGAAAATGGCAGCATCGCTGCAACAAGACCTGCTGATGAGTATCAGCCGTCAGCCTCGGAGCCGTGGCTGTCACGTTCAAAGGCAGAAGAGATAACAGCAAAAGTGCAGGAACTGCACAGCAGTTTCCCTGACTTCATAGGCTGGCTCTATATGGCTGACTCGGATATAGATCATCCTGTGGTGCAGGGCACCGACAACGAATACTACCTCTCACACGCCGTCAACGGCAGCTATTACCGAAGTGGTACCCTGTTTCTTGACTGGCGGTGCAGCAGAGACCTTTCAGACGGCACCAATATCATATTCGGGCATAATATGCAGAACGGGATGTTCGGAGATATACGCTCATTTCGAAATGACGAGGCATTTGATTCACATCGTTATGCTTGGTTTTTTACTCCGGATAAGGTATACCTGATAGAGTTTTTCGCACTCTCGATAGTCATCGGATATGATATTGTGTACGACGTACCCTGTGACTTGAATGAATGGCACGACAGGCTCCTGGAAATGGCAGAGTTTCAAAGAGATGTGACAATGACGGATAAGCTCGCAGCATTCTCTACCTGTGCCTCAGACTATGACAATGCAAGAGCACTGTTCGCAGGTGTCCTGACTGCACAGGAAAGTATAGAAGACTGTATATATCCGGAGAGATAAAAAGCTTATGAAAGCGTTTCTGTGCCGTTTCATTTGGGCTTATATATCAAATATACAAGAAAAACTTGATACAGAGAAGGAAGATATATTTTACCTGATAGTTATATAAACGGAACGGGCTGATATAGAAGTTTTCTAGGATCTATTATTTAGCCCTGTCAAAACTCTGCGGCTCGCCCCCCTTAGCCCACTCTCGCAAATTATATTGACTTTTCCACTGCGATATGGTAAAATATTATCCAAAGATCGTGAGTTTTGTTCGGATAAAATTTTACGATCGGTCTCTCGGAAGGGGTTGACGGGGCTATGTTGGGGTACTTCGATCTAAGCGATAAGACAACCGGCATAGCTGCGCCCTTTTCACTTTTTTTTACGGAAAAACAAGCGTACTCTATGGGATAACTGCGTCCCGTGGAGTGCGCTTTTGTGATAAAAGGAGGTTTTTTATGAAAGGAAGATTTTGGAGAAAGGCACTGGCGGCGGCGCTGGCTCTGCTGGTAGTGTCGGGGAATGTACCGATAAGGTCTGTTGCCAATCTGTTCGGCAGTGCGGCTATCACGGCAAGCGCTGAGGAAGCAGCGTCCGGTCAGTGCGGAGAAAATGCCTTCTGGAGCTTTGACACTGCCACCGGCAAGCTGACGATCTCCGGCACAGGGGCGATGAAAGATTATTATGATAATGGCGATCAGCCGTGGAATGACTATAGGGAAAATATCACCTCTGTTGAGATAGAAAACGGCATCACTTCTATCGGCAAAAATACGTTCTTTTACTGCAAAAGCCTTACATCAATAACAATACCTGACAGCGTTAAAAGCATAGGTGAGGATGCGTTTTCATACTGCAAAAGCCTTACATCAATAACGATACCCGACAGCGTTACAAGCATAGGTATGAATGCGTTCTATGAATGCACAGGTCTGACATCAATAACGATACCCGACAGCGTTACAAGCATAGGCAAAGATGCGTTCGATGGCTGCACAAATATCACTGATGTTTACTGCTATGCTGACCCCAACAATCTAGAATGGAACGAATTCTGCTGTGATGATTTCATAAGATCCGAAACCGGCAAACCAACTATCTGCCACGTTCGTGAGGAGTATCTTGATACTTACAATTCAGAAAAGTTCAGCGATGTAAACGTTACATTCAAGGCGGAGAAAATGGACAAGTGCGGCGACCATGCCTATTGGTGCTTTGAGTCTGACATCGGCAAGCTGACGATCTTCGGCACAGGGGCTATGTACGATTATGAATATGATGGTGATACCGAAACTGTAAATTCACCGTGGTTTGCCTATAAGGACAATATCACCTCTGTTGTAATCGAAAACGGTATCACTTCTATCGGCAATTTTGAGTTCTTTAGCTGCACAGGTCTTACATCAATAACAATACCCGACAGCGTTAAAAGCATAGGCGGACAGGCGTTCTCTTGCTGCGAAGGTCTTACATCAATAACGATACCCGACAGTGTTGAAAGCATAGGCGAAGATGCGTTCTATAACTGCACCAATATCACAGATGTTTACTGCTATGCTGACCCAAACAATCTAGAATGGAACGAAGTCGACTGTGACGATTTCAATGAAGACGGCTTGACCGTCTGCCACGTTCGTGAGGAGCATATTGATACTTACAATTCAGAAAAGTTCAGCGGTAAGGTAAACGTCAAATTCAAGGCAGAGGCAATGGGCAAGTGCGGCGACCATGCCTATTGGTGCTTTGAGTCTGACGCCCGCAAGCTGACGATCTCCGGCACAGGGACGATGTATGATTATGGTTATACCACTCAGCCGTGGTATAACTATATAGACAATATCACCTCTGTTAAGATAGAAAACGGCATCACTTCTATCGGCAATAGTGCGTTTGATAGTTGTGCATATTTGACATCGATCACGATTCCCGACAGCGTTAAAAGCATAGGTGGTGATGCGTTCTATGAATGCACAAGCCTTAAATCAGTAACGATACCCGACAGCGTTAAAAGCATAGGGGGGGATGCGTTCTATCTCTGCCAAAATATCACAGATGTTTACTGCTATGCTGACCCTGATAAACTGACATGGGACGAGGGCGGCTGTGATGATTTCAAGGAAGACGGCTCGACCGTTTGCCACGTTCCTGAGGAGTATATTGAGACTTATAACACCAAGTTCGGTGCCGGAAGCGAAACTCCTGTAAACGTTACATTCAAGGCAGAGCCAATGGGCAAGTGCGGCGGCCATGCCTATTGGCTCTTTGACCCTGACACCAGCAAGCTGACGATCTCCGGCACAGGGGATATTTTGGATTATGAATTTAACTATGAAACCGGAACTATAGATTTACCGTGGTATGTCTATCAATACGATATCACCTCTGTTGAGATCGAAAAAGGCATCACATCTATCGCCAATGATGCATTCTCTTGGTGCACAAGCCTTACATCAGTAACGATACCCGACAGTGTTACAAGCATAGGTAATGGTGCATTCGTTGGCTGCATAGGTCTTACATCAATAGAGATACCTAACAGCGTTACAAGCATAGGTACTGATGCGTTCTATTACTGCACAAATATCACTGATGTTTACTGCTATGCTGACCCTGATAAACTGACATGGAACGAGGACTGCTGTGATGATTTCATGGGAGCAGAGGAAAGCAGAGAGACCATCTGCCACGTTCCTAAGATGTATCTTGAGGATTATGAAGCTAAGTTCGGCGCTGGTAGTGAAACCCCTGTAAACGTCAGATTCGTTGGCGACGTGGACATGGGGCTTGGCGACCACCTCTACGGTCACTCGATCACTCTTGACGGCAGTATCGGCGTGAACTTCTTTGTCGAGTTGACAGATGAGCTCCTTGAAAGCGAGACCGCTCAGATGGCGTTCACTGTTCCCAACGGCAGCAAGACCGACACACAGACGCTTCTCGTCAAGGACGTTATCGCAAATGATAAAAACAAGGTGAGCATCGGCAGCAAGACATACTACAAGTTCAAGTGCAGTGTTTCCGCAAAGGATATGGCTTCCGAGATAACAGCACAGCTCGTTGACGGCGATAAGGCAGGTACAGAATACAAATACTCCGTCAAGGAATATGCGAATTATCTGCTTGCACACCCCGAGGTCGAGGAGTATGGAAATGCAGCGCCGCTTGTCAAGGCTATGCTCAACTACGGTGCCGCTTCACAGACATACTTCAAGGAAGGCACAGCTGTCGGAGAAGTCCAGGACATGACAGATGTTACTGTACCGAATACATTCAAGTTTGACGAAGACAACGCAGATCTCCCTGAGGGCGTGACCTTCGAGGGTGCAACACTCTCACTGAAGTCTGAGACAACGCTTTCCCTCTATTTCAAGGGACTGCCTGCGGATACAAAGTTCACCTGCGACGGTAAGACCGTTGAGACTGCAAAGAACGGCGAGTATGTGGTTGCCCGTATCAGAGGCATCAAGGCCAGCGAGCTGGAGAACGACTTCACCGTGACATTTAAGGGCGTAAGTATGAAATACAATGCAATGGCCTACTGCTACAATGTCCTGAACGGCGGCTCTAATGATGCGGCATTGCAGAACGTCTGCAAGGCTCTGTATCTGTATGCACAGGCTGCGATCAACTATGCCGGATAAGAAAGGAGCGCATTATGGATAAGGAAAAATACATCACACCTGATATGGAGATCGTGGAGTTCGAGGCTGAGGACGTTATTACCACCAGCCCTGAAACTGACGAGACCAGTCTCATCAAATAACTATATCGGCGGATAACACTTGGTTGTCCGCCGATATTCATTTTAAGAAGGGTAGGAACGCCTCCCGGCCGGGGAGTTTTCCCCGGAGGACAGGCTTCCTGCCCGAAAGCCCTTGCTATATGGCAGGGATCATGGTATAATGTGGTCAATAAAGCTGAAAGGGGGAGTTCCCATGAAACGAGAGCTTGGTATCGCACGCTGCGGACTGGCCTGCTGTCTTTGCAGCGAGAACAAGGAGTGCAAAGGCTGCCGGCAGGACGGCTTTGCCGACCTTAGCTGGTGCAAGGACGCAGAGTGGTGCCAAAACCGGAAATGCGTTCTGGAAAAGAACATTTCGGGCTGCTATGAATGCCAGCCTAAGGACTGCCGGAAGGGGCTTTTTGCGGACAAGATCAAGGCAAGGGCTTTTGCGGAATTTGCCCGAAGATACGGCGTTTCTGAGCTGCTGGACTGCCTTGAGCGGAACGAAAGAGCCGGAGTGGTCTACCACCGTCAGGGGATCATGGGGGACTACGACGACTTCGATGACCTGGAGGAGCTGATCGGCTTCATCAGAAAGGGCGAGAGGCAGACCGTGAGATTTGAGCACTTTGACCCGACCGACGAAAAACGGAGCTGCGTTGTGCGAACAATGACCAAGCTCACCGGCAGAGACTACGGCTCTGTGAAGGCGGAGCTGGCGGCTCTTGCAGCGGAAATGGGCTGCGAGACCTACAACGATCAGCGTGTTTTCGGAAGATTTTTGGAATATCTGGGCTTTTCCCGGATAGGCGGATATGAGGGGCTGACCGTGGGAGAGCTGGAGCTGAAAAACGGGAGCTGGTGCGTTCACTGCACCGACCGCAAGGAATTTCAGCACCTGCTTCCTGTGGTGGACGGCGTGATCTTCGACAGGCGTGACGACAGCCGTGGGCTCTTCGTGGAGGCTGTTTACAAGAAGACTACTAATTGAGAGGAGGATCATCATGATCGGGAATTATGCAAAACGCCTGCTTTCGGCAGGTCTGGCGGCGGCGCTGGCCGGAGCTTTCCCGGCACCTCAGGCAAGGGCTCAGGAGGACGTGTTCTTCGAGGACTTCTCCGGCAGCAGTCTTGACCAGGAGAGCTGGCTCATCGCTGAGAAAAACTGGGGCGGAACAGTTACCGAAAACGGCGTGACACAGGACTACAACGGCGGCGTGATCCATGAGAACGTTTCCCTCAGCGGCGGAAATTTGGTGCTGACCGGTCTGGGCAGCGGCTATGAGGGGGAGCTCCGTGGCATCGCCCGTGACGGCAGTCCCAGAGCTGACGGGAAGCGCTGCGGCGGAGCGATCGCCACAAGGGAGTATTTCGGATCGGGCAGCTACGAGATCCGGGCGAAAATTGCGCCGGTGCTGGGCTGCTGCTCCGCAATGTGGACCTTCGAGTATGAGGAGGACTACTCAGACGGCCTGACGATAACCAACCATGAGATCGACATCGAGTTCCCCGGAAGGGACGAAAACGACCAGCTTTCCCTGAGCCATGCACTTTGCACCACCTGGACCTCTGAGGAGGACTACCTTACCCGGTCGCCCTACTGCAAAGATCAGGCCGACGGGGAGTTCCACACCTACCGCTTTGACTGGCACACGGGCAGCGACACCGAGGAAAAGCGTGTTGATTTTTACTTCGACGGGGAGCTGACCTACACCTCGTACGATAACGTCCCCACCAACGAGAGCCGCTTCTGGCTGGGGCTGTGGTTTCCGAAAAACTGGGCAGGAACGCCTGATTTTGAGCAGACTGAGTTCCTGGTGGACTACGTTAAGATCACGCCCTTCCACGAAAGCGGCGACACTCAGCAGCATGAGAGCTACCCGGACAGCGGCTGGTATGAGAGCCCGGCAGAGCTCCCCAAGGGCTGGCTGCTTTGGCACAGCTACACAAGCTATTCCGCCCTGGACAGCAGGCTCTTCCTGAGAAGTCCAAGCGGCGAAACTCAGGAGATCACCGGGGACTTCATCCACCCCATGAACGGCAGCTTCGGCTCCTCGCCTGACCAGTTCGTTTTCATGGCTCTGGATCAGGCTGCGGACGAGTGGGACATCTTCCTCTGGGAGAAGGGAAAGGTGCGGAATTTGACCAAAAACAGCGGCTTCAACAACGAGGATCCCAAGTTCTCCCCCGACGGAAAAAGCATAGTTTTCAAAAGCGGACATTGGGAAAGCGCAGCGGAGGGCTTCGTCTACGACCTGGCGCTGCTGGACGTGGCAACGGGGACGGTTGCCATGATCACTGAGGGCGGTCCTGAGGAGTCCATGCCCTGCTTTTCTCCTGACGGGAAGTACCTGTATTACGCCCCTTTCAGCAAGGGCGTCGGCCAGATCTGGCGCATGGAGCTGGGATCTGACCGGATGGAAACGATCTTCGGCGAGGCCGGCGTCAACGCCTATTATCCGGTGACCTTCGGGGAGGAGATGTTCTTCACCAAGTGGTATTCGGCGGAAGATCGCTGCGATCAGATCATGCGCTTTGACGGCAGCCAGATCACGGCTATGCCCTTCGATTCGCCGGACTACGACTGCTCAGACCCCTGTCCTCTGGAGGGCGGGATGATCTTCAGCAGCACAATGAACGGCGGCTATGACCTGTACTTCTACGACGGGACGAGCGTTTCGCCCCTCAGTGAGCTGAACACTGACAAAAACGAGCTGGGCGCTGCGTTTTTCCCTTATACTGAGGAGATCCGGGGAGATGTGAACTGCGACGGAGAGTTCAATATCGCCGACCTTGTGGCCATGCAGAAATGGCTGCTGGCAGTTCCCGGGGCTGAGGTCAAAAACTGGAAGGCTGGCGACCTTTGGGAAGATGAAAGGCTGAACGTGTTCGACCTTTGCCTAATGCGCCAGGAACTGATAGAGAGGTGAGATATGGACATGGAGGAGCTTTTCGGGAAGCCGGCCTTCCTGATAGATATTTTCCCAAAAACTGTTCCGACAAAAGCCGACGGGCGGTATTTTGAGGCGGAGCGCTTCTTTCAGCGCAGCCGGAGGGAGATCTTCGGCCGGTTTACAGCGATCCTGATGAAGCTGTACTGCTATCATGACATAGAGCTGGTCACGGAGGAGGGCTCTCGGCCGGCAGATGCTCGGCTGCTTGCGGATCTTGTTGATGACTGCGAAAGCGGAAGGCTTAGCTATGTTCACTTTTTTCTGCCGGAGGAGGAAGTGCTGATCACCCTCTTTAGCGGAGATCTGTACATGACGGTATACAACGCTCAGGGAGCTCTCAGCCAGCTGATCTCACAGCTTGCCGGGAGCGAGGGACTGTTCTTTTATCCGGCACCGGCGGTCTGAGAGGAGCTTTTTAGGCATAAGAAAACGCCTCGTGGATCCGAGGCGTTTTTGTTTTATTTCCAGAAGGACAGCTTGCTGGGATCAAGGCCGATGTCAGCGGCGTGGAATTCCGGATCCCTGCCGGCTTTTTTCTGCTTTTCGTAGTCCCTGAGCGCCTTGATGCCCTGTCCCGAGAGCATGACACAGCAGGGGATATTTATCATGGTCATACAGCCCATGGTGATGTCGGCGATGGTCCAGGCAAGATCCATCTGCATCAGCGCTCCTGCAAAGACCACCACGACGCAGACTGTATAGAAGCCGGTCATGAAGCCCTTTGAGGGCTGCTTCTTGCCGTTGAGATAGATCAGGGCGTTGTCCACATAGTAAAGGTTGCCCAGCAGAGTCGTGAAGGCGAAAAGCACCATTGCCACGGTGATGAACACCGGCCCTGCTCCGCCGAAAACTGTGGAGATAGCGTTCTGGACGTACATCGCTCCGGAGACCTCCTGGTTATAGGGAGTGCCGGAGCTAAGGCACATGAAGGCAGTTGCGGTACACAGCAGGATCGTGTCGATGTAGACCGAAACTGTCTGTACAAGTCCCTGCTTTACCGGGTGAGTCACGTCAGCTGAGGCCGAAGCGTTTGGCGCAGATCCTACGCCGGCTTCGTTGGAGTAAAGTCCACGCTTTATTCCCAGCACCAGGCAGCTTCCTGCCAGTCCGCCAAAGATAGACCTAAGATCGAAGGCGTCCCGGAAGATCAGGGCGAACATATGGGGGACGTTCTTGAAATTAGCTCCGATGATGATCAGCGAGATCATCACATATGCGATACCCATGAAGGGCACGATCTTTTCGGTCATGCTGATGATGCGCTTTCCGCCGCCCATCAGGCAAAATCCCACCAATACCGCCAATATTACGCCGATAATGACAGGTGTGGTCTTCTCGTTGTAGAAGCTGTAGACCGCAAAGCTGGATTGCAGATTGAAGGAGCAGAGAAGGTTGAAGCCGAAGGCGTAAGTTGCGATAAGGAAAATGCAGAATGCCGCCGCAATGACCGGCTTGCCCAGAGCCTGCTCTATGTAGTAGGCGGGACCGCCGTAGCAGCCGCCGTCCTTGTTCTTTTTCTTGTAGATCTGAGCAAGGGTGCTCTCCATGAAGGCTGAGGAGGCGCCGATGATACACATCAGCCACATCCAGAAGCAGGCTCCCGGACCGCCTAAGCAGATCGCAGTGGAAACGCCCACGATGTTTCCCGTGCCGACTCTTGAGGCGGTGGAAACGATCAGCGCCTGAAACGAGGAGACCTTCTGCTGACCCTTGGGCTTCTCCACGATGAGTCGGCAGGCCTCTTTGAACATTCTCAGCTGGACGAAGCCTGTCCTTACGGAAAAATACAGTCCTGCGAATGCAAGTATTATGATCAGGACGGGGTAGTACATCACGTCGTCGATCTTGTTTAGCAGATCCATTATTTTATCAAGCATTCATTACCTCCGAAAAAAGATCTCAGCCGGTGCTCCCTAGATGAAGACCGGCTGATCACTATTATACAATAGGATCCGGGAAAATACAAGAGGCGTTTTTGGGAAAAGCTCCTGAAAAAGCCGAACGGCCTATTTGCCTATCCTCACATAGAGCTTTGTATCGTCCTTGTGGTGGATATATCCGCCGTTGTTCAGCATGACTTTTAGTGAGGCAGGATTGTCCCTGTCCACACGCAGGTATATCTCGTCTTCCTGTATGCTGTCTTTGACCTCTTCGATCAGCATTTTCAGTCCCTGAGATGCACAGCCTCTGCCTCGGTATTCCGGCGCTATGTAGTAGCCGATGTGTCCTGAGCCTTCTATGAGCGACTGGCAAAGATAATGCCGGAAGTGGAATGTGCCGACGATATTATCATCCTCCCACAGATAGTATACCGTCTGCGGAACATATCCATCGGGCAGCTTTTCTCCTCTGGACTGGGCTATCATCGTTTCAAGAGCAGAGCCGAAGTCCTCACGGCTTATGGCAGGATAGTCGTTGATAAAACTGTTTTCGTCCGCAGGTATACTGCGCTGGAACAGCCATTCTTTTTCTATGTCATCGTAGTTTGCAGATCTTAAGTACAGCATATTTCCCTCATTTCAGCTCCCAGCCGTTGTCGCCGTGGTATATCATCAGCTTTGTCATGCCGCCGTCGATGCAAATGTTCTCGCCCGTGATGAAGCCTGCCTTGTCGGAGCAGAGGAACATCACCATGTTTGCAATATCCATGGGATCACCCACACGTCCGCAGGGCTGCTGATAGGCGTCGGGGCCTTCGTAGACCTTGTAGGACGTATCGATCCAGCCGGGGGAAATGGAGTTCACACGCACCTTCCCTGCAAGGCTCACCGCAAGAGCGTGAGTAAGGGCAGCTATACCGCCTTTCGCCGCAGTGTAGCTCTCGGTCTGAGGCTGGCTCATGCGGTCCCGGGAGGAGGAGATATTGATGATACTGCCGCCCTTATTGAAGTTCGGAGCGAACAGCTTCGACAGGTAAAAGGGCGCAGTCACTCCCACTGCGAGAGCGTACTGGAATTCCTCATAGCTGCAATCATCAATACCCTTCATCAGCGGCAGAGCGTTGTTGACAAGAAAGTCGATGTGTCCGTGCTTTGCAATGACCTGCTCCGCAAACCTTTCAAGTACGGACTTGTCGGAAATATCGCCCACGAAGTGGTCTCCCTCAGCCTTGTCGATAACGCAAACCGCTGCTCCGTTTCTGCGAAATTCCTCGGCTATGCACTTGCCAATACCATTTGCGCCGCCTGTTACTACGGCTACTTTGTTTTTGAACATAACACTTGCCCTCTTTCTGTTCCGGGATGATCCCTGATAACTACATTCTAACATTTTATCTGTAATAAAGCAATGGTTAGGTGCAGAAATAATTGCCGATCGGATATAGCCCACCAGTTGAGCACCTGCGAAGCTGAACAGCACCGCCGCTAAAAACGGCACCGCCGCAGCCAAAAGACTGCGGCGGTTTGTCCCTCTAAAATTACCCGAATTTGAAACTCCATAGCGTGCAGAAAGGAGCTTATTTCACGATCTCGTCCTTCAGGGCAATCATGTCGTATACGTTGACATTTCCGTCGCCGGTCATGTCGCCGTAGTAAGCGCCGGTGGGAACATATCTGCCAAGCAGGTATCTCTGGAGAGAAACAGCATCGGACATATTCACCTTGCTGTCGATGTTTACGTCGCCTGCATCTGTGCCGATCTCCTCAAATTCAAGGTTCCACTTCTCAGCATAGCGCTCTGCCTCTGTGCCGCAAAATCCCCGTACCTTGCAGTGTTTGCTGAATGCAGCAATTTCCGGATCTCTCAGGTTATCATAGCTCAGGTCACCAATGCTTACGCCAGCTACAGGACCGTTAGACGTTTTCAGCTGACCGATTATCTCGACTGTAGGCGGAATGAATACTCCGCCCTCAACACGGGTAAATGCGTCTGCGCCGATTATTCTCACGCTGTCAGGAAGGTCGATGCTGTCCACGTTGTTCATTCCGTTGAATGCCTGAACACCGATCCGCTGAACGCTGTTACCGATCTCAACGGACTTGATGTTGTTGTCGCCTGCGAACATCGCATTGCTGATCTCAGGGGCGTTCACATAGACCTTTTCAAGACTCATACAATCTGCGAAGCTGCCGCCTGCGGCTACAAGCTCAGGGCAGTCAAGGCGGAGCTCGGTAAATGAGTCATTATTGATAAATGCGTGGAATCCTATATATTTCAGACCCTCAGGGAAGTTTACCTTCTGGAGGTTTTCACAGGAAGCAAACGCTAATGGTCCTATCACCTCGATAGACTCAGGGAGAACGATCTCAGTAAAAGCACTTCCTGAAAATGCGCCGTTTTCGATAGCTGTTACAGGACATCCGTTTATCTCACTCTCAACAGTGAACAGAGCTGCGTCTTCGTTTTCAGCGTACTCGAATGCTGCTGTTCCGTCGGGAAGGAGCATATACCAGCCGCCGTTCTTATAAATGAAACCGTTACGTTCCATATCTTCATCGCTGTCTCTGAAGTCTTTTGCATCGGTTTCCCATTCTGTAGCTTTTATTGTCTGAATGAGACCGTCCTCACGATCATATACTTCAAACCTTTTTTCAGTAGCGGGCTCGTTCTTTTCCACAAAGATCACATAGGTCTCGCCGGTGTCGTCCAGCCAGTATTCCATAGGGAACTCGTTATATTTATTGGCGTCCAGATAAACGATGTCCGGAACGCAATGGATATAGTTCTGCCAGCAACAAGTGGGCTGGTTATAGCGGTCGAAAATTCCGTAAGCGCCCTCCAGCTCATCAAGTGTCAGACGATCGCCGATATACTGGTCGTGAGCAAGTTCCTTGCGGGCACGGGCACAGTATATCAGCTGGTCAGAGGACTGCTCAGTGTCGAAAATGAAGTGACAGAGCGCCTTGTCCTCCGCAGAAAGCGAGCTGTAGTCCGTGATGCAAAGGTCGTATTTCAGGAACTTGTTCCAGAGAGAGTTGTCTGGCTCCTTTGCTGAGCCAGCCAGCACTGAAACGCTGCTGACTGCCATTACGCCGGAAATGAATGTTGATAGTAATTTTTTCATGTTGATTCCTCCTTTACAAGAAGTTAGTTTTCCCCTTGTACCAATTATACCAATGCGTCGAAACAAAGTCAACTTTTTTTTGCAAAATGCCTATTTTTGGAGAAATTCGTATACCTGCACAAGATCTTCTTCCGCTCATTGTGCAGGCAGCCAAACAGCCCCCCCGAAGGAGGCTGTTTGGAGTCGTGACGTTCTCACATCATTCCTTGGTCATATTGTCGGTGTAGATCTTCAGGATCTCGGAAGCGTCAGCAGCATCGATGGTCTTATCGCCGTTTGCGTCGCCCAGATACTGCATATCCATCTGGACTCTGTATTCCGGGATATCACCGGTCAGAGTATCGGCGTAGTAATTCAGGTAATTCAGCACCGTGGAAGCATCTGAAGCAGTGACAAGGCCGTCGCCGTCCAGATCGCCCACAACTGACTCAGAGTAGTAGAAGTAGTAATACTCCAGCAGGTAAGCTGCGTCCGTTGCGTCAACAAGTCCGCTGCCGTCCAGGTCGAAGTTTGACTTGATGTTGTTGAAAACCTCTTCTGTGAGCACATTATTCGGCTGATAAACATCGCTGGGGTCGAACATATGGAATGTGTAGAAGCTAAGGAGCGCAGCTGCATCGTTCTGGTCGAACTCGCCGTTAAGGTCGGCATCCTGGGGGAAATGGTTGTGATGATCTTTCTTGTTTTCATAATAATTCCTCCTAAAAAATGATTTGTTTATGCTCAAAGATCCTTCATTCAAGTGAATAAAGAACTTCATCTGCCAATGAGTAACTTGTGTTATATGTAAATAATCCTGTAACAGTTTTTCCTTCGATACACCATGCCTTTAATTGCTGATCTTCCTTTATGGTGTAGAAAAGATGACCGTTGACCTGGGTTTCATATACATCACGGGTATCTGATGCAATCCCAAAACTACCAGAATAATTATCATCTAATCCATAATAATGGATATTTATTATTTCTTTTTGCTTACTAAAATAAAAATTTAGTGATATGCCATCTGCCTCGATCTGCTCCAACTCAAACCCCTTCGGTATGTAGGTGGGTATCATGACATCAAGCCCATACTCGTCGATCTTTTCTTTCATTAGGTCGTAGTAGATATTCTCATGAGGGTCCGGCGTTCCGTCGCCGCCGTCAAGAAACGTCTGTATACCGCCCATGACTGCATGATAGCCGGCCGGCAGCACGCCCTGACCCAGTACCTGACGTGATGTAAGATCTGCCCCCACAAAAGCCACCGCAAGACAGGCCGCCGCTGCTGTGAAGCGCTTGATCCTCCTGCGCCTGATGATCGGCTTTTCAGCGCCTATCCTGTCGAGAGCCCTTTTCCTTCCGGAGGCTGCTCCCTCGCTGTCAGGGGATATGCCCTCTATATCACAGATCACCTTTGAGAGCTCCCGGATCTTGTCCAGATCCCACTCATCAGAGGGCTTTGAGCATTCGCTCGCCAACTCTGCCCGGAGCTGGTCTGCCATTTGCTTATCGAAATTTTCTAAACTCTTCATGGTATCACCGTCCCTTTTTATGACCTTTTGTAATAATATCCCAGATCTTGGGCGAAATCTCGCTGAGAAATTTGAAATTTGTATATTTGCACAAAAAAAGAAAAGCTACAGCGCCGCCGCACTATAGCTTTTCAACAAGGGTCTTCTTCATTTTGTTTATTCGATCATATAAGGCAGCCATGCTTATCCCCAACTCTTCCGCTATGGCTTTCCTTCCGCCGTATCCTGCAAGCACATACCTGATAAACAGCTCCCCGTCTTTTTCGCCTAAGATCTCGATGATATCCGCTTTCAGGTCATTATCGACAGGTGTTTCGGCTGATGCCGGCTCCTCTGCGAGATCCTCGAGGCTCTGCCAATTTTTCGAGTATTTTTTCAGATGCTTCTTAACAATGTTTGCGGCAGTTTTATACAGCCAAGACCTTATCCCTGCGGATAAGTACAGCTTCTTGCGCTTCTGATAAAACAAGAGGAAAACCTCCTGCACACAATCTTCTGCCGCTCGCTCGTCGCCCAAGATACTCAGACAGTAGAGAAGGAGCTCATCGTAATATTTTTCCAGGATCATTTCAAAAATTTCATTTTCGATCAATGAGCACTCCTCCTTCTCCGGATCATTGTTAATTTGGATTTTATCACATTTGGTTATGGTTGTCAAGTATCGAAACCGGTGATCCCCACGCCCTCTTCCTCTCGATGATCCGGCTAAGAAAACTGAAATGGACTAGATCACAGGCTGCTTCACGGATCTGTTCGGCGGCGGCAGTGACGAAAAAAGCACTTCCGATCTCTCGAAAGTGCCTGAGATGATACCTATGCCCTTCCGGAAAAGCTCCGGATATATGCAAAAAAATGCGGTCCAGATAAACTGAACCGCATCTGCGTGCGCCCGCTCGGCGCTGGGGTGGGAGATGGGATTCGAACCCACGGTCTTCGGGACCACAATCCGACGCTTTAACCAGCTAAGCTACACCCACCATATAAACAAGAACGAAGCTCTCCATTAGATGGAGTCATTTAACGGAGAGTTTCGGAATGGCGCGCCTTGCTGGATTCGAACCAGCGGCTTACTGCTTAGAAGGCAGTTACTCTATCCAGCTGAGTTAAAGGCGCACAGGAAAAAATCAGCAGCCTTGCGCTGCTTTTTTGGAGCGGGTGATGGGAATCGAACCCACGTAACCAGCTTGGAAGGCTGGAATTCTACCATTGAACTACACCCGCATGACATTCAACAGAGAACATTATACCACACAGCCTTGCTCTTGTCAATAGCACTTTGCAAAAAAAGTCATTTTGCACAAAAACATTTCTCCTCCGCCCTCTGAGTTGCACAATGAGAAGGATCTTGTAAGCAGTGCAAATTTTTTGCAAAAGCCCTTGACAAACCCATTCAAGAGTGCTATCATATAGGTGTAACAGCTGTATTACTATCGTTAATACGCTGGTACAAACGAGCAGCTCCCCGGATATTGCTGTTTATGCCCAAATATTGCGGAATGTCAGGTTTTTGCAAAGGCTGTTATTTTTTCGCAAAAAATGCAAATAAACTGCAAGATCTATTGACAGAGCCTCGTTAAAGTATTATCATTAGGGTAGTGGAGGCCTCCTCCGCTAACGTTAAATCAAAAAAATATATTTCAGCGTCGTCATTTCCCTTCCTGTGCGACACTAATATATAGAGCTATACAGAACAAAGGCAAGGTAGTGATCCAATGAAACGTTCCAAAGACCCATGCGGTAGACGGAGAGTGCGCATCGCAAGCAACCTCTGCATACTGCCCAGCTTACTTGGTGTCCTGATCTTTTTCCTGATACCATTCGGGATCGTGGTGTACTACTCCATGATCAATAACCCCAACACCAAGCAGTTCGTTGGGCTGAGCAACTACATAAAGCTCTTCTCGAACAACGCATTCCTTGCGGCGGCCAAGAACACCGGGCTCTTCTCGGCGGTATCCGTGCCCCTGGCGCTGGTGCTTTCGCTGGCGCTGGCTGTCATGCTGGAGAGGAACATCCCCGGAAAGAGCGCATTCCGCACGTTTTTCCTGAGCCCACTCATGGTGCCTACAGCCTCAGTCGTGCTGGTATGGCAGGTGCTCTTCCACAACCACGGAACTATCAACCAGATCATCGAGCAATTCGGCGGCCATGGAGTGGACTGGCTGAAATCAAGCCACGGACAGATAATACTAATATGTATGTTCCTTTGGAAAAACCTTGGCTACAACATGATCCTGTTCATGGCAGCCCTGGCAGGTATCCCCAAGGACATCTTGGAGGTGGCCGAGCTGGAAGGCGCCGGAAGGATCTATCAGTTCTTCCATATCAAGCTCAGATACCTGTCGCCCACGATCGTCTTCGTGCTGATCCTTTCCATGATCAACTCATTCAAGATCTTCCGTGAGGTATACCTCCTCACCGGCGACTACCCCTACGACAAGCTGTATATGCTCCAGCACTTCATGAACAACACCTTCGCCTCACTTGACTACCAGAAGCTCTCAGCAGCGGCGGTGCTCTTTGCGGCAGTGATGATCGTGATCATCGCAGTTCTCCTCATTTCTGAGAATATCTTCGGAAAGGATGTGGAGAACTGATGACCAGACTAAAACGCCGGCGTGCAGGAGATGCGGTCTGCACCGTAGTTGCCATACTCGCAGCATTTCTCTTCCTGATGCCGACTGTGCTTACTATAGCCAACTCCTTCATGACCTCATCTGAGATCGCCGCCAACTACGGCGCAATGTTCAGCAATATGACCGATGACAAAAAGGTCTTCATCTCAGAGAACGTCAATCTGAAGTTCATCCCCGATAAGGTCACTCTTGACCAGTACAAGGCAGTTCTGCTGAAAAGTCCGGACTACCTGATGAAGTTCTGGAACTCAGTTATACTAACTGTTCCGATCACGTTTTTCCAGCTGCTGGTGGCGGTCTTCGCCTCATACGGCTTCGCCAGGAGCAAGGGCAAGATCAAGGCGATCATCTTTTTCGCCTACATCATCCTCATGCTCATGCCCTATCAGGTAACTCTTGTGCCTAACTTCCTGGTGGCGGAATTCATCAAGTCCACGATCACCAACATCTTCTACCCCAACGGTGAGATCCCCAACGGTCTTGCAAATATGCGCTGGGCGATCATCCTTCCGGGAATTTTCTCGCCCTTCAGCATTTTCCTGCTGACCAAGGCCATGAAGAGGATCCCTGTGGCCTACACCGAGGCCGCCCGACTGGACGGCGCCGGAGAGCTGCAAATACTCTTCCGGATCTATCTTCCCCTCTGCCGGGGAGCTCTCGTATCCGTGGCCATGCTGGTATTCATCGACTTCTGGAACATGGTGGAACAGCCCCTGATCCTCATGAAGGACGCAAACTACCACCCGCTGTCGGTATTCCTTTCACAGATAAACACCGGCGACGTCGGACTGGCCTTCGCTGTGGGAGTAGTCTACATGGTGCCCACTATCCTCATGTTCCTCTACGGAGAGGACGACCTGGTGGAGGGTATCACCTACTCAGGCGGCATAAAGGGCTAATGACATTAAAAGGAGATATACATATGAAAGAAGAAAATCAGGTCCGTGACCCTCGCAGGAAACGTGAGATCATCAAGACCATACTAATAGTATTCCTGGCAGCGCTTTTGGTGCTGACCTTCTGCTCGAACACGATCATGAACAAGTCTCTGCCGGAGATCTCCACCGAGAGAGCCACCAGCGGAAAGCTCACCGAGCGTGTCAGAGGAAGCGGAATGGTCACCTCCAACCAGTCCTACGATGTGACTGTTGACGGCAACAAGACCGTTGACACGATCATGGTGAAGGTGGGCAAGGAGGTCCAGAAGGGCGACGTGCTCTTTACAGTGACCAAGTCTTCCAGCGATACTCTCGCTGCTGAGGAGGCAACTCTGGCCGAGCTGGATCTGGCTTACCAGAAGGCTCTGCTGACTCCTCCTGCTGACTACTCCACCGAGGACCAGGGCATCAAGAACGCCAGAGCTGAGCTGAATGCAGCTATTGCCAAGCGTGACGCAGCGATCGCCTCGCAGGGCAGCGCTCAGGCCGCTAAGGACGCCTACAACCAGAACAAGGCCGAGCTCACCGCTCAGACCAAGCTCCAGACCAAGCTCTCATCTACGATCTCAGCTATCGACTCAGACGAGTATTCAATGGCTGCCCCGGAGTACACTGGTACCCTTATGGAGCTCTACACAAGAGCCTCCGAAGCTGAAACAGATTACAACAACACCCTTTCCCTTTATACTCAGATCCTGTCAGAGGGGGGCGATGTCTCCTCTTTGCAGGCTGAGCTCCAAAGCAAGGAAGCCGCAAAGAACTCCGCAAGAGAGCAGTACAACAACGAGAAATTCGCCGTCCGTGCAAGCCTTGTGGATCAGCTTTCTCAGGCAGAGGCTCAGGTAGACCGGCTGACAGCCGCTACATCTGAATACGAGATGAGCCTTTCAGAAGGCGAGATGAGTTCGATCGACGTCCTTGAGGCTGATGTACAGCTCAAGCAGCAGACCCTGGAAGGCCTGATCGCTGAGCTGAACAAGACCAAGGCTGAGAATACCAATAAATCCAAGCTGGATGACCTGGATCTTCAGGCCGCTAAGCAGGCTGCCGACAAGCAGCGTGAAAAGGTGGAAAAGCTGAAGAAGGAGTCCGAGGTCACTGAGATCAAGTCAAAGTACAGCGGCGTTGTCAGCGGAGTCTTCATCAAGCCCGGCGAGGAAACGATCCCCGATTCAGCGGCAGTTTCCATAGACATTTCCGAAGAGGGCTATACCCTTGAGGTCACAGTTGACGCTGAGAAGGCCAAGAAAATCAAGACCGGCGTTGAAGCCGAGATCATAAACAACTGGTACGGCAATATGCAGGCCGTGCTCACCGACATCAAGAGCGATACGACTCCCGGCTCACGGAACAAGAGGCTCATCTTCTCGATCACCGGCGATGTGGAGCCCAACAGCTTCCTCGAAGTATCTATCCCCTGCGGAAGCGGAAACTACGACGCTATCGTTCCAAACAGCGCTGTCCACGAGGACACCAAGGGCAAGTTCGTCCTGACTGTCACCTCGAAGAATTCTCCTCTCGGAAACCGCTACTATGCGGAGAGAGTCGATGTTGAGGTGGTGGCCGCAGACGAGCTCTCCAGCGCAGTGAGCGGTGCGATCTACAGCGGTGATAACGTTATCACCACCGCCAGCAGCAAGATCGAGCCCGGCTCTCAGGTCCGCATGAAGGACAAATAAGGCGGTGGGCTGATGAAACATAAGATCAGGCTATGGCAGGCACTTCTTGCCGGAGCCAATGCGGTCTGCCTGACTGCGGCGCTGATACTCACCGCCGTGGGAGGCTCCTGCGCTAAGAGCCGTCAGTACGACCGTGCCGCAGAAGACTGGTCCGGCGGTCAGGGAGGCTACTCCCAGATCAGCTGCTTCCTGACAGAAGACTCAGGCTTTAAGGAAAATTCCATCGGCGCAGTCCGAGCGGGACTGATCAGCGCTCTCCGGGAGGCTTCGATCTCCGCAGAGGAGGGGAAGACCCTTGTACCGGACGCCTACAGCGCTGAGGTGGGCACCTCAACTGTAAAGGCTGCAAAGAGCCGTTCTGAGGCTAAGATCACTGCCGTGGCAGGACACTTCTTCCTCTTCCGCAGCTTCCGGCTGCTCAGCGGATCCTACCTGTCAGACGACCTTGTGATGCAGGACGGCGCAGTTATCGACAGCGAGCTGGCCTTCGACCTCTACGGCTCAACAGACGTGGCCGGCATGGACATCTTCATCGACGGCGAGAAATTCTACGTTTCCGGCGTAGTTGAGGCTCCCACCGACAAGGCCGACAAAAAGTGCGCAGGCAAAACAAGGCGAGCCTACATCACCTATGAGGGCGCCTCGACCATATCAGCCAGCTCAAGCTACAGCGATCCCAGCAGCTCCAGCGACTACAGCGACTACAGTGACTACGCCCCGGCTGCCGGATTTGACAAGGTCACCTGCTATGAATGTATAGTTCCCGACCCGGTGAAAAACCTGGCAAAAAACAGCGTCAAGAAGCAGTTCAAGTCCTATGAGGACAACTGCGAGCTGGTGGTGAACTCCACAAGATACGACCCCCGAAAGCTGGCCAAGGCCTTCGGGAAACTCTCGTCTCTGGCAGTCAGGGAAAAACCCATAGTGCTGCCATTCTGGGAAAACGCCTCACGAATGACCGAGGTGAAGCTGAGCTTCATCTACTTCGCAAGGCGCTTGACCCTTATCATACCCATACTTACCGCAGCCGGAGCGCTCATCTGGGGCTATGTGCTG
The DNA here is from genome assembly GCA_902760805.1 of Ruminococcus flavefaciens. Lineage (GTDB taxonomy): Bacteria > Bacillota > Clostridia > Oscillospirales > Ruminococcaceae > Ruminococcus. The sequence continues at coordinate 29,561 of CACWHY010000024.1, forward strand.
TGGCAGAGAAATAAACAAAGGCTCCTGAAAAAAGCCGGCAAGACCCTGAGAGGCCTCCGGAAGAGGGCAGGGGCTCTCAAACAAAAGAAAGATCATATATAACACCAAGAAAGGACAAAGCCATGATGAACAATTTCTTCCGCCGCACTGCGGCAGGTATCCTCGCATTATCTCTTATGGGCTCGGCAGCAGTTTCCTGCGGCTCCTCAGATCAGCCCAAGACCAAGCCCAAGCAGACCGCCGACCAGGTGGTTCAGAACTCATACCGTGCTATGGAGCTTGACTCAAGCATTTCCTTCGATTACGTTGAGCAGATGATCTCTCTGGGCGACTCCGGCAAGATCCTTATCACAGGCGGCACAGAAGATGAAATGGGTATGTTCATCACCGACAGCGAATTCGCCGACTATGAGAAGGTGGATATGCAGCTGGATCTCCCCGAGAATTCCGAGCACTATTTCAGAACAACTGTTGCTTCCGACGGCACTATCTACGCCCTGGTCACTATCACTGAGTACGCCAGTGAGATGCCCGACTATGAGTCACCAGAATTCGACAGCGAGAACTTCGATTGGGAGGCATTCTACGCTTCTGCCAAAACCAAGTACCTTATCGTTTCGATCGGTCAGGACGGCCAGGTGATCAGCAAGAACGAGATCAAGGGACTTGACAAGTACAGCTCTGAAGATGATGAGATGGGCGGGGTCTACATCGACTCACTCATTCCCTGCTCCGACGGAAAGCTGATCCTCTGTATAAGCGGCGAACAGAGCATTTATGTTACCCTCGGCGAGGACGGATCCCTGGGCGACGAGATCGACCTGGGCGATGACATTTGGATCTATAACTCCTGCATCACAACAGACGGACGTCTGGCCTTCTCCGCATGGGACGAGGGCTCCAACAGCCAGGCGATCAAGTTCATCGAAACCGACTCCTTCAAGGTATCAGACGATGTGATCAATCTGAAGGATACCTCTATCAGCAATATCAGCGCACTTCTTCCCGGCGCAAACGGCTATGCACTTTACGCCTCCGGTCAGGCCGGCCTCTACGCTATCAAGGAGGACGGCAGCGGCGAGGAGCTGATCAACTGGATCGATTCCGACCTTAACGGAGACTATATCCGTGGAGTAGTTGCTCTTGAGGACGGCGATTTCATCATCCTTGAGCAGAACTGGTCCACCGGCGGAACTCAATTCTACCGCATCACAAAGCGTGACTCCTCTGAGCTGGAGAACACTATCGTTGTCACACTTGGACTGATGTACTCTGACCCCAACATCACCTCAAAGATCAACGATTTCAATAAGGCCAGCGATAAGTACAGGATCCGCATCTCAGACTACAGCAAGTACGACGAGTGGGACGACGAAGCCGAGAAGATGACCAACACCTCCTCAAAGCAGCTGAAAATGGACATCATCGCCGGAAACGCTCCCGACATGATCTATACCTACGACCTTTCAGTTGTAAAGTCTCTGGCAAACAAGGACGTTTATGCCGACCTTTACGATTTCCTTGGCACAAACGGCACAGTCAGCAAGGACGACCTGATCCCCAGTGTGCTCACCGCAGGTGAATGCAACGGCAAGCTGCTGAGCCTCTCACCCTCATTCACGATCAATACAGTGGCCGCAAAGAAAAAGTTCGTGGATCACGACAACTGGACTCTTGACGAGCTCATCGAGACCTACGATAACCTTCCCAGCGGAATGAAGCTCTTCGACGCGGGCAACACAAAGGAGGCTGTTTTCGGCCGCCTCACTAACGGCTGCTGCGGCTTTATCGACTACGCCACAAGCACCTGCTCATTCAATTCCGAGGAGTTCGTGAAGCTCCTTGAATTCGCAGACCGCTTCTCTGATACAGAGGACGCACCCGATTGGGAGAACGCTTCTCAGGAGGAAATGGACAAATACTACGACGATATGCAGGTAGCCTGCCGCAACGATAAGGCGCTCCTTTCCTTCATCAATATCTACTCAGGAAGAGAATACGCACAGGCTAAGACCGGAAAATTCGGCGAAGACATCTCTCTGGTAGGCTATCCCTCCAGCGACGGCAAGGGCGGCCAGCTCAACCTGGGTCAGAGCTTTGCTATCCTCAACAACGCCTCCGATAAGGAAGCCTGCTGGCAGTTCATAAGCCAGTTCTTCACAGAGGAGAGCTACGAGAAGAACGACTACCACATGATGGACGGTCTCCCCACAGTTAAGACTGAAATGACCAAGATCCTTGATGCCGCCATGGAAAAGCCCTATTGGGAGGACGAAAGCGGCAAGAAGGAATACTACGATGACACCTACTGGATGGGCAACGGCGGTGACGAGATCGTTATCCCTCCTCTTACCAAGGAAGAGCGTGACGCCTTAGAGAAGTACATCAGCGAGGCCGCTTCATCCAACGTCTTCCTCTACAACGACGAAGTCACCGATATAGTTGACGAAGAGGTCAAGTCCTTCTTCGCCGGCGAGCGCTCTGCACAGGAAACTGCTGATATGATCCAGAACAGAGTTTCCCTCCTCATCAGCGAGCAGAGCTAAACAACGCATTCTTCAATTTCATATACTCCACCTCCTTTTAAAGGGGAAACACCGGGAATTTCTTCCCGGTGTTTTTCTTTATATCCAGAGGGAGCTCCTCCCGTCAGTTCGACTTATTTTTCGCAGGATCTGGGGTATAATATCATTGGCTGTCATCGCCGATTATGGGCGGAGCGGGTGCGTTTTCACGCTCTGTGCGCAGCTTTTTGCGCTGCCTTCTGGCGGAGGTGACCTCCTCTGAGAAGAGCTGCACCAGGGCGGTCACCAGTATCAAAGCAGCCGGTATCACGCAGGGGATCAGCCTTTCCTTGTACATCTCGCTGATCGGCTCCATAGTGAACTTGTCGCTCCAGCCGGCACGATCAGCGTGGTCTGCGATCTTGTAAAGCATGGCCATGCAGAGGACTATCCCGGGAATATCCAGCACCAGCGCCAGGATATTGGGCAGCTCCTTCCGTGATATGCACAGCAGTGCCCCAACGATCATGGCCGCTCCCGAGATCAGCAGCAGCAGTCCCTGAGCCCAGAGCTCATCACCGTAGGAGTCCCGATGGCTCATTATGCCGGCACCTGCCGGGATCGCCATTGCTCCCGGGAATATAAACGCCAGGATCACCCCGACAGCCTTGGCTGCACTGAGCAGAGGGCTTTGTTTTTTCTTGTTTTTCATAGTATTCTCCTTTTTGCCCAGGATATACATGGGCTTCTCAAAGATCACCTATTGTTTTTTCCGGAAAAATGCGCATACTAATCACTGACCGGCTGACTTCCGGGTCAAAATCAAAGGTCGAAAGGAAGCGGATCAATGCAAATTCGCAGATCACTTACACGGACTGCGGCGGCAGTCCTCTCCGCAGCTCTCCTGGGAATGTTCGGTGCGGCGGAGTATTACTCCCGGCGGCTGCCCTCGGATCTGACTGCTGAGGCCGGCGCAGGAGTTGCTCTTGCAGGCTTTCCGGAGCTGAGCTTCTCCGAGGCCGTACCTGCCTCCGGACAGGCTACACTGGCCCTTTTCGGAGCGATCCCCGTGAAAAACGTGGAGATCCACCGTCAGGAGGCTCCTGTGCTCGTGGCAGGAGGCTCGCCCTTCGGCATAAAGCTGCTCATGGAGGGCGTCATGGTCACCGGTCTTGGGGAGGTAGAGACCTCACCCGGCGAAAAAAGCTGTCCGGCGGCACAGGCCGGAGTTGAGATAGGCGACATCATAAAGCGTGCCGGAGGACTTCCTGTCAGCTCCAACAGCGAGCTCCAGCAGGTGATCGGATCCAGCGGCGGACAGGCTGTCTCCCTTGAGATAGACCGTGGGGGAGCCCAGATCACCGCCAGTCTTCAGCCAGTTCAGTCCGATAAGGACGGGGGCTGGCGTGGGGGGATGTGGGTCCGTGACAGCATTGCCGGCATCGGCACCATGACCTTCATCGACAAGTCTACCGGCGCCTTCGCAGGCCTTGGCCACCCCATTTGCGACTCAGACACAGGGGGACTTGTTCCTCTGCAAAGCGGTGAGGCTGTTCCTGTCCAGATCACCGAGGCTCAGAAGGGAGAGCGTGGGCTTCCCGGGGAGCTTCGTGGAAAATTCGGCGGCTCAGAGCCCTTGGGAGTGCTGACGGAGAACTGTCAAAGCGGCATCTACGGGACGCTCACCAAGGCCGCTGCGGAGGATCTCGCCGGGGAGGAGTACAAGCTGGCATATCGTCAGGAGGTCACCGAGGGCGAGGCCTTCATCCGCACGACCGTTTCCGGCACTGAGCCAAAGCTCTACAGCGCCCAGATCGAAAGCGTTGACTATTCCGACAGCGCCTCGCCGAAAAACATGGTGATCCGCATCACAGATGAGGAGCTTCTGGCACAGGCGGGAGGCATAGTTCAAGGCATGAGCGGCAGTCCGATCATACAAAACGGCAAGCTGGTCGGGGCAGTGACCCACGTTTTCGTGGCCGACCCCACCCGTGGCTACGGGATATTTGCCGAAACGATGGCGGCTCAGCTTATGAAAGAGTAAACAAAATGGCCGTTACATTGCGTAACGGCCTGAGCTTTAATGGTTGATCTTTATCTGTTCTCCTCACTGAAGCCGCTCTCGACCAGCTCTACCAGAGCGTCTACAGCAGCCTTCTCGTCAGCGCCGTCAGCGATGACCTTGATATTTGTACCGCCTACGATGCCCAGTGAAAGGATACCCAGGAGGCTCTTAGCGTTAACTCTGCGCTCTTCCTTCTCGATCCAGATAGATGACTTAAACTCGTTAGCCTTCTGAATGAAGAATGTAGCGGGTCTTGCGTGGAGGCCGACCTGATTCTTTACCATTACTTCTCTGACAAACATATTCAACTCTCCTATTCTCTAAAATGGGTCTCCATTGGGAGATCGGGAGACCTTTCTGCGCAAATTGTTTCAGTTGCTGATATCATTATACATTCATTTTTTTTCATAGTCAACGGATTTTTATGCTAAAATTTCCGATTCTCATGAAATTCTACATTTATATAGAATGACCGAGAGTTTTTTTCCTTTTGGTTGTGAATTATCACCACAAAAAATTGTTGATAGCCATTGTTGAAAGTGTATAGTTTTCAACAGTGGAATCTGTTGAATATTGCTAGACGGAGAAATTTGGCCGGAGTATACAATTTGTTAACATCTATTAGCAAAATATGGTCATATGACCCGATTTACCGCAATTTTTGATTAGTCAGTTTTTTTGATATACTTTTCGTAGAGGTCCGGGCGTCTTTCCTTGGTGATCTCAAGGCTCTGATCGTGTCTCCACTGAGCAATATTTTTATGATGACCGGTCAAAAGCACCGGCGGGATACCCTCGCCCTCCCAAATTTCCGGCCGGGTGTAGTGGGGATACTCCAAAAGGCCGCCGTAGATGCTCTCCTCCTCGAAGCAGATGTCGTCGGAGAGGACTCCGGGGCACATTCTGGCGATGCAGTCAGCCACCACCATTGCCGGGAGCTCGCCGCCTGTAAGGACGTAATCGCCGATGGAGATCTCCTCGTCCACGATCTTGTCGATAACACGCTGATCCACGCCCTCATAATGGCCGCAGAGGATCAGGATGTTGTCCATTTTGGAGAGCTCGATAGCTCTTTCCTGGGTGAAAACAGCGCCCTTGGGCGACATATAAATAGTATGGGGCTTGCTGCCAAGCTCCTCACAGACCGCATTGTAACAGTCGTAAATGGGCTGGCACTGCATGACCATGCCCATTCCGCCGCCGTAGGGGTTGTCGTCAACACGGCGGTGCTTGTCGGTGGAGTAGTCCCGGATCTGGCGGCAGTGAACTTCGATCTTGCCGGCTTTTCGGGCTCTGCCCACAATACTTTCCCCCAGAACGGCTTCGCACATCTCGGGGAAAAGGGTCATTATCTCTATTTTCATACAAATTCCTCAGTTATTATGTTCTGCGGAGACTTTCTTCCGCTAAGCTCCTCAGTCAAACAGCCCGTCCAGTGGCCTGATAGTCATAACGCCGCCGTCAACATCCGTGGAGACCACCACGTCTGCGATCGCCGGCACAAGGTACTCCCTCTCGCCCTTGATAACGTACACGTCATTGGCGCCTGTCTGCATAACATCAACGATCTTTCCGTAAACTGCCCCGGTGTCTGCGTCCTTCACCTCAAGGCCGATCAGGTCAGCCACAAAGTAGGTGTCCTCGTCCAGCTCCAGGTCGTCACGGTGCATATACAACATCTTGTTGCGGAGCTTTTCCGCCTCCTCGGGAGTGTCTATGCCCTCTATCTTGGCGATGACGGTGCTCTTGAAAACTCTCGAACGGCTGATGATGACCTCCTTGTGCTCCTTCCCCAGAAAGAGCCTGTCGAACTCCGCCAAAAGCTCCGGAGAATCGGTATATGGCATGATCTTCACCTCGCCGCGGATACCGTGAGTGGTCACGATCTTGCCGGCTTCCAGATATTCCTTCTTCATACGCTTGGTTCTCCTCCCATATCTATCACTGGATAGACCTTCATGCACTTTTTGCAGAAAAACGCCGGTGTCCGTGAAAACGTAAAGGACGGCACGGAGTAATTGTTCTGCTGGAAAACGCTCTTCCCCACTTCCTCAGAGGGAGTGAAGGTCAGTATAAGCGGCTGAAATCCGAAGCCGCTGCTGGAGAGGATACCGCTGCCGGTCTCTCCGCCGCAAATTGGACATTTCATGGTCGTTCCTCCTTTTCTGAGGGCATACGAATTGCGGGCGGACACCTGGGTCCGCCCCTACATTGGACGGGCATATGTGGGCATCCGCCCCTACATTGGACGGGCGTATGTGGGCATCCGCCCCTACACTGAGCGTCCACATGAGGGCACCCCGCAGTTTTATGCCAAATAATCGTATGGGGCGATGCTCTCATCGCCCCACACTGTTTCGGTGGTTTAGTTCTTCATCTCAAAGCTCTCGCCCAGAAGATCGCTGTTCTCGTCCAGGATAGGCTTGATGCAGTCAGCAAGGAATTCCTCCACCTGCTGAACGCTTCTTCCAACGTAAAGCTCAGGACGGAGCTTCTCCTCCAGCTCCTCCTTGTTCTCGATCATGAACAGAGGATCCTCCTCGATGAGCTGGCAAAGGTTGTTGTCCAGGCCCTTCTCCTTAACGTTAGCGCCGGCCTCCATGGACAGATCCATGATACGGTCGTGGAGCTCCTGACGGTTGCCGCCCTTCTTAACGGCGTCCATCATGATGTTCTCGCTGGCCATGAATGGCAGCTCAGCCATAAGTCTGCGGCGGATCATCTGAGGATAAACCACGATGCCGTCAGTAACGTTCATCATGATGTTGAGGATAGCGTCAACTCCCAGGAAGGCCTCAGCCACTGAGATACGCTTGTTTGCGGAGTCGTCCAGAGTTCTCTCGAACCACTGTGTACCTGCGGTGAAAGCAGGATTAAGGCTGTCGATCATGACATAGCGTGCAAGGGAAGTGATCCTCTCGCAGCGCATGGGGTTGCGCTTGTAGGCCATTGCGGAAGAGCCGATCTGCTTCTTCTCACGGGGCTCCTCCATTTCCTTGAAGGACTGGAGAAGGCGCATATCATTGGAGAACTTGCTTGCTGTCTGAGCGATACCGCTGAGTACGGAAAGCACCTGTGAGTCCATTTTTCTGGAATAGGTCTGGCCGGAAACAGGAACAACGCTGTCGAAGCCCATTTCCTCAGCGATCATTCTCTCAAGCTCCTTGATCTTGGCGGAGTCGCCCTCAAAGAGCTCCATGAATGAGGCCTGAGTGCCTGTTGTGCCCTTAGAGCCCAGCAGCTTCAGTGTAGAGATACGGTGCTCTAAGTCCTCGAAGTCCATGAGCAGCTCGTTGAGCCAGAGAGTAGCCCTCTTGCCCACGGTAGTTGGCTGAGCAGGCTGAAGGTGAGTATATGCAAGACAGGGAAGATCCTTGTACTTATCGGCGAATTTAGCCAGGTTGCTCATAACGTTCAGCAGCTTTCTGCGAACGATCTGGAGAGCGTCACGCATGATGATCACGTCGGTATTGTCTCCAACGTAGCAGGAGGTTGCGCCCAGGTGGATGATCCCGGCAGCATCGGGGCAGGCCTGTCCGTAGGTGAAAACGTGAGCCATAACGTCGTGGCGGGTGATCCTCTCTCTTGCCTCGGCAGCCTCATAGTCGATGTCGTTGATGTGCTCCTCAAGCTGCTTCACCTGAGCCTCGGTAACAGGCAGACCCAGCTTCATCTCAGCTCTTGCAAGAGCCACCCAAAGGCGGCGCCAGGTAGTGAATTTCTTATCGGCAGAGAAGACGTACTGCATTTCCTCGCTGGCATAGCGGGTGCAGAATGGACTTTCGTAGCTGTTTTTATTTCCGCTCATGATTATCCTCCAAGTATGCGCCTGGGCGCAGATTTATTCATTATAATAGTATTATAGCATTTTCCGTCCGCCCTGTCAACTTTATGTCGAGTCTTGCGGGCGGACACATGGGTCCGCCCCTACCTCCCCCCTTGACAGGTGGAGAAAGATGTGCTATAATTACTCTCAGACTGTCGGTTAAACGTTTAACTGTTTGACGGGTAAACCTTTTTCCGACTCATTTTGACAGAGGTGATCGTTTTGCAGAACAAACAGATCGTTGGTATGATGGAGAACATCCACCTGCTGAGAAAGCTCTTCGTCAAGCGTGCAAGCGAGGATTCGCCCCTGCACTTCGGCCAGATCGCCATCATGAAGTGCATTGAGCAGAATGAGAACTGCAATCAGGCGGATCTTGCGGAGCTCCTTGGCGTAACACCGGCATCGGTGGCAGTTTCCACCAAACGGCTGCAAAAGGCCGGCCTTCTCAGGAAGGAGACCGACCCGGACAACCTGCGCTGCAAACGCCTGACCCTCACCGACGAGGGCAGAAAGGCTATCGAGAGCAGGATCCGGATCTTTGAGGAGTACGACCAGCTGATCTTCGGCAGCTTCTCAGAGGAGGAAAAAGCTCAGCTAATGGAGTTTCTCGGACGCATAGCCGGGAAAATGCAGGAGATCGAAGGCATTGAGGGCGATTTTTCAAGCCCCATGGAGCTGGGCTGTCTGCTGCACAAAAAAATGGAAGAAAACAAATAAGAAAGGAGCCGCCCATGTTCAAAACTATTTTTTCATATGTGGGTCAGTACAAGAAGCAGGCCATTCTCTCGCCTGTTTCGATCATAGGCGAGGTCGCCATGGAGGTGCTGATACCGGCTGTTATGGCACTGATCATCGACAACGGTATCAAAAAGGGCAACATCGGCTACGTTGCCGGAATGGGTCTTTTCATGGTGGGAATGTCCATCGTTTCGCTGTTTTTCGGTGCTCTTGCCGGAAGACTCAGCGCTGTTGCCGCAATGGGCTTCGCCAAAAACCTGAGAAGCGCACTATTCCACAAGGTACAGGACTTTTCCTTCGCAAATGTTGATAAGTTCTCCACCGCTTCTCTCACAACTCGTCTTACAACAGACGTCACCAATATCCAGAACGCCTTCATGATGTTCATCAGAACAGCCTTCCGTGCGCCGATCATGCTGATATGCGCCCTTATCGCCGCCCTGAAAATGAACTCACGGCTGTCCGTGGTTTTCCTTTGTGCAGTTCCCGTGCTGGCGCTGTTCATGGCAATGATCATGACCAAGGCTCACCCCAGATTTCAGGCCATGCTTGCCCACTACGACAGCATGAACGCCAGTGTTCAGGAAAACCTGGTGGGTATCCGCACAGTCAAGGCTTTTGTTCGTGAGGAGCACGAAAAGAAGAAGTTCCTGGACAACACCGACAAGGTGCGCCGTGCTCAGGTAAACGCCGAAAAGCTGGTCATAATGACCATGCCCTTCATGCAGATGATCATGTACACAAGCATCATCGCTATCCTCTGGTTTGGCGGAAGAATGGCTGTAGGCGGCGATATGGAGACCGGCGAGCTCTCCAGCTTCATCTCCTACGTCGGACAGATCCTCATGTCACTGATGATGCTCAGCTTCATGTTCATCATGTTCGTCATCTCCCGAGCCTCACTCCAGAGAATTTACGAGGTGCTCATCGAGGAGGTGGACATCGTTTCCCCTGAGAGCGCCGAGACTGAGGTGAAGGACGGATCTGTTGTTTTCAGGAACGTTTCCTTCTCCTACTTTAAAGATATGAACAATCTTGCCCTCGCCGGGATCGATCTTGAGATAAAGTCCGGCGAGACCATAGGCATCATCGGCGGAACAGGCTCCTCAAAGACCTCGCTTGTCCAGCTCATCCCCCGTCTTTACGACACAACTGAGGGTCAAGTGCTGGTGGGAGGCCGTGACGTAAAGGAGTACGACATAACCGCCCTCCGTGACAACGTGGCCATGGTGCTCCAGAAGAACGTGCTGTTCTCAGGAACTATCCGTGAGAACCTGAAATGGGGTGACCCAGACGCAACCGATGAGGAGATCATCGCCGCCTGCAAGTCTGCCTGCGCTCACGACTTCATCGAGGGCTTCCCCGAGGGCTATGACACAGACCTCGGTCAGGGCGGAGTAAATGTCTCCGGCGGCCAGAAGCAGAGGCTCTGTATCGCCCGTGCTCTGCTGAAAAAGCCCAAGATCATCATTCTGGACGACTCCACCAGCGCAGTTGACACCGCTACTGACGCAAGCATCCGCAAGGCCTTCCGTGAAAACCTGGCCGACACCACCACCTTCATCATCGCTCAGCGCATTTCCTCCGTACAGGACGCTGACCGTATCATCGTAATGGACAACGGAAGGATCTCAGACGTGGGAACTCATGAGGAGCTGCTCAGATCCAGCGAGATCTACCGTGAGGTATATGACTCCCAGCAGAAAGGAGCTGATGAATAATGCCGCCTAGAAATACAAAGCCCATGCAGAAGCCCGGTAACGCCGGAGCTACTATCAAGCGCATTTTCAGCTATATGTACGGCTTCAAGGCACTTTTCGTCTTCGTTGTGATCGGAGTCATCATCAGCGCCTTCGCCGGAATCGCCGGAAACTACCTGCTCAAGCCCCTTATCGACAACATCGAGGAGTCCCTCAAGACCGGACACTGGGATAAGTCCAAATTCATCGGGATACTGGCTGCAATGGCCGGTATCTACGCCCTGGGAGCTCTTTCCTCATTCATGTATCAGCGGCTGATGATGAAGATCTCCACCACCACCCTCATGAGGATCAGGAACGACCTGTTCACCAAAATGGAGTCTCTCCCGATCAGATTTTTCGACAAGCACACCCACGGCGAGCTCATGTCGCTGTACACCAACGACACCGATACCCTCCGTGAGATGCTGGGAAACAGCGTTGCTCAGTTCATCAGCTCGGCTGTGACTATCGTGGGAGTTTTCACCGCAATGCTGATCTACAGCTGGCAGCTGACCATTCTGGTAGTTGTCATGCTCTTCGTGATCATCAGAGTGATCGGCTTCATCGGATCCAGGTCCGGAAAGGGCTTCATCGCTCAGCAGAAGGCTCTGGGACGGGCAAACGGCTACATCGAGGAAATGATCGACGGCCAGAAGGTGGTGAAGGTATTCTGCCACGAGGACGCCTCCTGCGCTGAGTTCGATGCCCTCAATGAGGAGCTGTGCCAGGCTGCCACAAGAGCCAATACCTTCGCAAATATCCTCATGCCGATCATGAACAACCTGTCCTACCTCCACTACGCCGTTACCGCTATAGTCGGCGGAATAATGACCGTTAAGGGCTTCGGCGGCATGACCGTGGGAACTGTGATTTCCTACCTCCAGTTCACACGCTCCTTCTCAATGCCTATCACTCAGGTATCTCAGCAGCTCAACTCAGTGCTCACAGCTCTTGCCGGTGCGGAGAGGATCTTCGCAGTTATCGACGAGGAGCCCGAGGCTGACGACGGATACGTTACTCTGGTAAACGCCAAGATCGACGAAAAGGGCAACATCTCCGAGACCGAGGAGCGCACAGGCCGCTGGGCTTGGAGGCACCCCCACAAGGCTGACGGCACTGTTACCTACACCGAGGTGCGTGGAAATATTGAGCTGGACGACGTTTATTTCGGCTATGAGCCCAACAAGACCGTCCTCAACGGCATCAGCCTCTACGCAAAGCCCGGCCAGAAGATCGCCTTCGTTGGCTCTACCGGCGCCGGAAAGACCACTATCACCAACCTGATCAACCGCTTCTACGATGTGCCTGACGGAAAGATCCGCTACGACGGCATCAACATCAACAAGATCAAGAAGAGCGACCTGCGCCGCTCTCAGTCCATAGTTTTGCAGGACACCCACCTGTTCACAGGCACTGTTATGGACAATATCCGCTACGGCAAGCTGGACGCCACCGATGAGGAGGTCTACGCAGCAGCTAAGCTGGCCAACGCCGACAGTTTCATCGTCCACCTGGAAAACGGCTATGACACCATGCTCACCGCAGACGGCGCAAATCTCTCTCAGGGACAGCGCCAGCTCCTGGCGATCGCAAGAGCGGCCATCGCAGATCCTCCCGTGCTGATCCTGGACGAGGCCACAAGCTCTATCGACACCCGTACTGAGGCTCTCATCGAGAAGGGCATGGACTCTCTCATGGAGGGCAGAACAGTTTTCGTTATCGCCCACAGACTTTCCACCGTAAGGAACTCTCAGGCGATCATGGTGCTGGAGCACGGCAAGATCATCGAGCGTGGCGACCACAACGAGCTGATTGCTCAGCATGGAAAATACTACCAGCTCTACACAGGTATGTTCGAGTTGAGCTGACCCCTTGACAATTCCCTGCCCATATGGTATAATAGTATTGCATACGAAAGATGCGGTGTTCATGAGGACACGCAAAAGAAAATACCCGGAGTGCCAGCTCCGGGTATTTTTATTAGGAACGACCTGTCCGGGCGGACACATGGGTCCGCCCCTACAGCCTTGCTGCAACCGTTTTTGTAAAATGCAGTTTTCCCCGAAATATAGCCTTTGCAACTGCCGGTTGACAAATTTCCAAGCCCGCTTTATAGACGGCAACCGCCCAATATGCTATAATGATGACAGTGGAACGAAAGACGTTCCGAGATAATAAACGGAGGTACTATTATGATACTTGCAGACAAGATAATCGACCTTAGAAAAAAAGCCGGCCTCTCTCAGGAGGAGCTTGCAGAGCAGCTGGGAGTCAGCCGTCAGGCAGTTTCAAAGTGGGAGGGAGCTCAGTCCACACCCGACCTTGAAAGGATCATCAAGCTCTCACAGATCTTCGGAGTAAGCACCGACTACCTTGTTAAAGATGAGATAGAGGCTCCTGCTGTGACAGAGCCCGTGAAGACCACCGACCTCCCCGAGGAGGCCGCCCCGGAGCTGAGAAGAGTTTCCATGGAGGAGGCCAACAGCTTCCTTGCAGCAAACGAGAAGCGCTCAGTCCGCACAGCCGCCGGAGTAGCCCTGTGCATATTAGCCGCAGTGCCTGCGATACTGCTGGACGGCAGCAATATGTTCGACAGCAAGGTCAACGATACGATCGGCGCAGTTATGCTCTTCCTTCTGATAGCAGGAGCTGTGGCGCTGTTCATCGTCTCAGGCATGACCATGAAGCCCTATGAATACCTGGATCACGAATGCATCGACACCGAGTACGGCGTTTCCGGCATGGTGAAGGACAGACAGTCCAAGTTCAACCCCAATCATATCCGTGACATCGTGGTGGGAGTGATCATTTGCGTGCTGGCCTGCCTTCCCCCGATCATTCTTGATGCGGGCAGCGACGGCTATCTGGCCGGAAATCTTGCTCCTGCGCTGATGTTCATAGCAGCGGCAGCAGGCGTGTTCCTGCTTGTGCGCACCAGCATCGTCAGCGGCGGCTTCAAGAAGCTCCTGGAGGAGGACAGCTACGCCCGCTCAAAGAAGGATCAGCGCTCCGACAGCGCCAGCTCCTCCAAAGCCATGACCGTTTACTGGTCACTGATCACAGCAGCATATCTGGGCTACAGCTTCATCACCTTCGACTGGGGAAGAAGCTGGATCATCTGGCCTGTGGCAGCTGTCCTCTGTGAGCCCGTCGCAATAATTGCACGATCCGTGGCCAAAAAAAGCTGAGCAAAGGACAGTTTACAGACCGGAAAACACCGGTTGCCCATGAGTTACAAAACGGCTTCTTTTCGGGAAAATCAGGCAAATATACACAATAAGGGATTTTTCAGGCACGAAAAGTTTGGTCAATAAGTATCTTGAAAGAAAACCAAAAATTGTGTATTATTATAGTAGCAGCAGACCTTCGGCCGCCCTCAATTCGGCCATGGTCTGAGGAGTCCATAAGGCAAGGCTCCGAAAATTTTAACGAAAGAGGTCACATATTATGAAAAAATTACTCTCATGCTTAATTCTTTCCGCTATGATCTGCGGAAGCGTAGTTTCCTGCGGCGACAAGTCTTCTTCCAGCTCTGAGTCTTCTTCTGAGCCTGCAACTGAGGCTCCCACAGAGGCTCCTACAGAAGCTCCCACTGCCGAGGAGGAGTCATCCGATGAGTCCAGCGAGCCCGTTGCTGTTGCTGTTGACGATGTTGAGTTCGAGGATGCAGTTGTTCCCGAGAGCGGCGACGCTTACCTTGCTATCGCTGACAGCCAGTGGTGGATCAAGTACATGGGCTCCAACGAGGATATGCTCACATACGATGCAGGTATCGCTCACATCGACGGAAACGGCGACTACACTGTTAGCGTAACCGCTGACACAAACGGCTTCCGCTTCGACACAACAGGCGACGCTAACGACCAGTACACTCCCAGCGGCTGTGTATTCTCAGCAGTTATCATCAAGGACGCTGAGACTCTCATGCCCGATGCTATCATCACTATCAACAGCATCAAGATCAACGGCGAAGAGGTAGAGCTCTCCAAGAAGGGCTACACCAACACTGAGGACGGAAATATCCGCTCCAACATCTACAACAGCTATGTTGAGGACAACGCTCTTCCCGGCGACGCAAGAACTGCCGAGGGCGCTCTGTTCGAGGATTTCGACAACACCAAGCCCACAGCTCTCAACGACGGCAGCTACTCTGCTAAGATCGTTGACGAGTCCGTTTTCAACGACGGCTGGCTCAATGTTGAGGTAAACTTCACAGTTTCCGGACTTGCTGAATAAGAAAAACAACGGCGGACTGCTGAGCGGTCCGCCTTTTTTTGCAAAAAAACAAGCGCCAGCCTGAGCTGACGCTTTTTGTTTTCATCAATATGCCTTGCCCCAGTAAACCATGCACTTTGCAGGCTTTCCGCAGCAAACGCACTTGTCTGAGAGCTGCTCCTGATCGAAGGGGATACAGCGTGAGCCAACACCTGTCTGCTCCTTGACTGCGTCCTCGCAGGCCTCGTCGCCGCACCACATTGCCTTGATGAAGCCGTCGCCCTGCTCAAGAGCCTTGTTGATCTCGTCGATAGTTGTGCAGGCGTATGTGCGCTTCTTCTGGTTCTCAAGAGCCTTTGCGAACATTCCGTCGTGAGCCTCCTGGAGCTTCTGAGCAGCAGCGCTCTCCAGCTCAGCCAGGGGAACGAAGGTCTTCTCGCCGTTCCAGCGTGAAGCGATAACGCACTGATCCTCCTCGATGTCACGGGGACCGATCTCCACACGGAGGGGAACGCCCTTCATCTCGTACTCAGCGAACTTCCAGCCGGGTGAGTTCTCGGAGTCGTCCAGCTTTACACGATAGCCGGCAGCTGCCAGTCTGTCACGGAGCTCTCCAGCCTTCTCCAGAACGCCCTCCTTATGCTGAGCAACGGGGATGATAACGATCTGAGTGGGAGCTACAGCGGGAGGAAGAACAAGGCCGTTGTCGTCGCCGTGAGTCATGATGACTGCGCCGATAAGACGGGTTGTAACGCCCCAGCTCGTCTGGTGGGGGTACACACGCTGGTTGTCCTTGTCGGTGTACTGGATATCGAAGGCCTTTGCAAAGCCGTCGCCGAAATAGTGGGAAGTACCGGCCTGAAGAGCCTTACCGTCGTGCATGAGCGCCTCGATAGCGTAGGTGGAGACAGCTCCGGCGAACTTATCGCTCTCGGTCTTCTTGCCCTTAACGACAGGCATAGCAAGGGACTCCTCGCAGAACTGTGCGTAAACGTTCAGCATACGCTCTGTCTCTTCGATAGCCTCCTCAGCAGTTGCGTGGATAGTGTGGCCCTCCTGCCAGAGGAACTCTCTTGAACGGAGGAAGGGACGGGTAGTCTTCTCCCAGCGAACAACGCTTACCCACTGGTTGTACAGCTTGGGCAGGTCACGGTAGGAGTGAACGATGTTTGCATAGTGCTCACAGAACAGAGTCTCAGAGGTAGGACGAACGCAAAGGCGGTCCTCCAGCTTCTCGTTTCCGCCGTGAGTTACCCATGCTACCTCGGGAGCAAAGCCCTCAACGTGATCCTTTTCCTTCTGGAGAAGGCTCTCGGGGATGAACATAGGCATACAAACGTTCTCATGGCCGGTGGCCTTGAACATACCGTCAAGGATACGCTGGATATTCTCCCAGATAGCGTAGCCGTAGGGACGGATGACCATACAGCCCTTAACGCTGGTGTACTCTACCAGCTCGGCCTTTTTGCAGATATCAGTGTACCACTGCGCAAAATCCTCGTCCATTGAGGTGATCGCAGTGACCATTTTCTTATCCTTAGCCATTATACAGACCTCTTTCTTTCAAAGAATTACATACATATAACCATTATAACACCTGCGCTGAGAATTGTCAATCACTAAGGAGAGTTTTATGCGGTGCAGGGGACAAAAAAAGAGCGGCAGATGCCGCTCTTTCGCATATTACTTTATGGAGTCCAGCTCTTCCTTTGTGATCGGGAGCTGATCTGTTTTGAGCAGCTTAGCGTCGATCATCTGGATAGCCAGCGCATCTATGCCGTTTACTCCGCTTGTGCCGTTGTCAACGATGTCTGCGTTGATCACGCCCATAGCAGGGAGCTCATACTTTGTGGGCAGAGCAGCAAACTGAAGGATAGCAACTGCGTCCTGGAGGTCTACCTTTCCGTCAACATTTGCATCGCCCCATGTAACAGTATCTTTGCTGGGGGGAGATGTTGGGGGCTCTGTGGGAGGAGCAGTAGTGGGCTCGGGAGCAGTAGTGGACTCGGGAGCTGTATACTCGATACCGTCGATGATGGAATCGAAGCAGGGCTTTGTCTCATAGTCCTTGTTGAACAGAAGAGGATCACGGTCTGCTCTCCAGCTCTGGTCGTCTGTAGTTCCCCAGAAAACAACTGCGGAGATAGCGTCCTTGTTAGCAACGATAGCGTCCATGATGTCGCTGTAATACTGAGCCTGGCCCTCATAATTCTGGTTCTCAACGGTAGCATCCAGCTCTGTGATCTGAATGTCAAGTCCGGTCGCACAGAACTTATCCAGCTGCTTCTTGTACATAGCTGCTGTGGGGAAGGGATCGTAATCGCCGTTGTTTGAAACGTCAAGGTGAGACTGTAAGCCAAGACCGTCAAGATAGTGGCCGTCAGAGTTTACTTCCTCAGCCAGAGCGATCATAGCGTCGGTCTTCATGTACTCGTTGAAGTCGTTGTAGTAGAGCTTGCAGCCCTCGGGAGCGTACTTCTTAGCGAACTCGAAAGCAGGCTTGATGAAGGAGTTGTCGCCGAAGATCTGTACCCAGGGTGACTGTGCATACTGGTTGTCCTGAGCCGGGAAGCCGGGCTTTCTGGGTGTGCCGGAGTCTACCAGGCACTCGTTTACAACGTCCCATGCGTAGAAGTCGATGTCGGGGTATTCTTCCTTAACTAGAGTGAAAACGTTCTTGATGTAGTTCTCCATACGCTCGAGCATCTTCTCCTTAGATACCCAATCGCCCTCCTCATCGTAGTTCTCCTTGAAGAACCAAAGGGGAGTCTGCTGGTGCCAAATAAGAACGTGGCCTCTCATGGGGATATGGTTATCTCTGGCGAAGTCCAGGATAGAGCGTGCAGCGTTGAGAGTAACCTGGGGATCTGTGTCGTTTCCGTCAGCAGCCATTGCCAGGCAGGCGTCCTTGTCCAGAACGTTCTCGGGCTTGAGCTCGTTTCCGGCGGTAAGGCTGTTGAAGTGCTTCTTGATAAGATCCTGAGTGGTCTTAGGAGCAAGCTCGCCGGCTGTGCAGGCTGTACCTATCTTGAAGTAGTCTGCGTAAACGTCCTTCAGGGAAGGAGCGTCGAAATCAAGGTTGTCGGGAGCAGTTGCGATAGTGAAGTCGTCGATCATCAGGTCAACGGCGTCGGTTGCCTCGATGTAAACGGAAACGTCCTTATCGGTCTCCGGGAAGGAGAAGCTAGTCTCCAGAGTGATCCAGCTTCCGTCAGAAACGCCCTTTGTCAGGTTAGTGTAGCTGGGCTCCGCAGCACCGGCAGTAGTGTGTTGGAGAGAAACGTTGATATTGTTGTACCACTGAGCCTTGACCTTAACGCTGATGATGTACTTCACGTTAGGCTCAAGATTTGTGCTGCAATCAAAGGACGGACCGTTCCAGCCCTTTGAGCGCTCAGTAACTGACATTACCTTGCTTCCGCTGGGAGCAGTTGCTTCCTCAACTGCTGCGAGAACGGAAGTATCGTTGTCGCCACGCTTTGAGAACTTTGAAACATCTCCGTCCTCGAAGTCAGTGGAGTAGATGACCACGCTTGGTGTGGCCGCATTTGCCGTAGGGAGCATCATTCCCGTGGGGACAGCCGCTGCTAATGCCTCCGCAGCAACTGCACAGGCCATAGCAGTGCTAACTACGCCTGTGAGGGCTCCCTTGAGAGTTTTCCTTTTCAATTCTTTTCATCCTCCTGAAAAAATTAAAAGCCTTGTACCTCTGCGGTGCAGACCGCTGATCAGGCGGCGCAGAGCCAGGACTTTTTGCACCAATATTTTATCACAACCAGTATAAAAAGTCAACAATATACAGAAAAAATCGCACGATTTGACCATTAGGAGCCTCCCGACCGCAGAAAATGATATAGCCGTTTGCAAAATGTGTGCCGAAACGTAATGTAGGGGAGGCCGCCCTCGGCCTCCCGGCCTTTCTCGATGTCCCGGCCTTTGGGACAATGTATGCGGAAATGTAGGGGCGGATATCATCCGCCCGGCCTTCTGCGAAATGCACCGATCACCGCAATGTAGGGGAGGCCGCCCTCGGCCTCCCGGCCATTCCGACAACATATGCCATAACGAATTGTAGGGGACGGCGTCCTCGACGTCCCGGATGTTCGGACAACGTATGCGGAAAACAACACGGGCGGACACATGGGTCCGCCCCTACATTTGGTTGTTCGTGGCGCCCATGCCATTTGAAAAACGTATGCGGAAACGATATTGGCGGGGCGATGTGGGCATCGCCCCCTACGTTTTGTTGTCCGTCAGACCAACGCCTCGCAATGCAAAGAGGAACACCTCCTAGAGGGGAGGGACTAAAACAAAACTGGTACAAAAGCCGGTGCGCCCCTCCCCTCTATACGGTTTTCCTCTCTGCACGGTGTTCGTGACGGCCGGGCGGACACATGGGTCCGCCCCTACATTTGGTTGTTCGTGGCGGCCGGGCATTTGAAAAACGTATCGTTTAACGCATTGTATGGGGACGGCGTCCTCGACGTCCCGGACGATCCAACATCATTTGCCGAACCAAATTGTAGGGGCGGATATCATCCGCCCGGCCTTCTGCGAAATGCTTCCCGGACAACATTGCATTTCCCGGAGGATCATGCTATAATAGTATCAGCCACTTGGCTCAATACGTTCATCAGGAGGCTCACCATGCCCAGATTTTTCACAAATGAAATAAACGAGGAGCAGATCACCCTCTCCGGCAGCGACGCCCGCCACATCGGCCGCTCCCTGCGAATGAGACCCGGCGAGGCCGTGACCGTGTGCTGCTGCGGTATCGACTACAACTGCCTGATCTCACGGATCACCGAGGATACGGTCTATCTGGATCTGGTGGAGAAGGTGCGCTGTGCCGCCGAGCCATCTGTTGAGGTGACACTGTTCCAGGCTGTGCCGAAGCTGGACAAGCTGGAGCTGATCATCCAAAAGTGCGTAGAATTGGGAGTTACAAGGATCGTTCCCGTGCTGACAAGAAGGTGCATCTCCCGGCCGGACAGCAAGGATTTCGCCAAAAAGCTGGTAAGGCTCAACAAGATCGCTGAGGAGGCCGCAAAGCAGTCCGGAAGAGGCATTATCCCCGAAGTTTCGCCGATCGTCAGCTACAAGGAGGCTCTCTCCATGATGGGCGAGCTGGACCGCAGCGTGATCCTCTATGAGGAGGAGGGCGGCGTGCCCTTCGGACAGGTGCCCCTGGAGGACGTGAAGTCCGTGGGACTGCTCATCGGCAGCGAGGGCGGCTTCGACCCCGAGGAGGCTCAGGCCGCAGCCGACATGGGCGCTGTTAGGGTGTGGCTGGGGAAAAGGATCCTCCGTTGTGAAACTGCACCAATAACAGCCGTATCAATTTTGATGTTTTTAACAAATAATATGTAAATGGTTGAAATTTCAACCAAGCTGTGGTATAATAAAAAAAGATTATCGGAGCTGGTCGCAAGCAGTTCGGTAATACAGTAAATCTTGCGGAGAAAAGAGGATCATAACATGAACAAGTTTTTATTTGCAGTTCTTGCCGTTGGTGCAGCCGCAGCAGCAGGTTATGTTGCTTCAAAACTCTTGAAGGACGACAGCCAGCCTGATTACGATGATGATATCTATGATTATCCGGATCCCTTCGATTCTGATGAGAGCATAGATTTTGAGATCAATGACGATACAGTTACCGAGGTCATCGAGGACGCAAGAAGCGCCGCTGAGAAGGCTGAGGACGCTGTTGAGGAGAAAGCTGAGGAGATCAAGGACGCAGCTGAAGAGGTTGTTGAAGAGGTCGAGGACAAGCTGGACTAAGATATATCGGGAGGCTTTGCGCCTCCCTTTTGTTTTGTGCAAAGAGCACATTTGGCCGCCGCAGGATCTGTGCAGTTATACAAATCGCCGCCAGAGCTCTTGACGAGCGGGAGGGTTTCTGATATAATATAAAAGCTGTATTCACGGCGGGAATAAAATGTGGGCTTCCGAGGCGTAGCTCAGTTTGGTAGAGTGCTTGGTTTGGGACCAAGATGCCGCAGGTTCGAGTCCTGTCGCCTCGACCAATTCCCTTTGAAAAACAGCAGTTGAAAAAAATTTCGGTTTTTTTCAAAAAACTCTTGACAAGCCGTTCGGTTTGTGATATAATAATCAAGTAACAGCGCTGGTGTAGCTCAGTTGGTAGAGCAGCTGATTTGTAATCAGCAGGTCGGGGGTTCGAGTCCGTCCACCAGCTCCATTTTTCTGATTATTTTCAAATAACGCATTTAGCTTCTAATGGGAGAGTTCCCGAGTGGCCAAAGGGGGCAGACTGTAAATCTGTTGCTTTTCAGCTTCGGTGGTTCGAATCCACCCTCTCCCACCAGAAAGACCCCGTTAAAACCGGGGTTTTTTGTTTTATTAAAGGATTTTGGAGGTATTATCATGAACTGGACAAAGACTATCAAGAGCTTTGCGATCATCCTGTTCCTGGGCCTGGCAGCTCTGGCTGTTGTGGACGACCTGGGCAACATCATCTTCCACCACTACCGCATCCTCTCAACTCTCATCAGCTGCGTTAAGGAAGTTGCCGGCTACGCTATCCGTATCGGTATCCTGCTGATCCTGGTAGAGATCTCTGAGAACATCTACGCTATCAGAAACGGCGGAAAAGGCTTAGATCAGTAAGCAAAGCTATCAACGGCGCAAAAAAGTCTCCTTGCCCTGGGCAGGGACTTTTTTATGTCCGGAAAAAAAGAGGTTTTGCACGGAATTTTCGGGAAATAGTTGACAAATGTATAGGAGGTCACCATGATAAAGGCGCATCTTACCTACACCACCGAGCACCTTATGGCTCTTGCTCACTCAAAAAACCGTAGAACACGCCCTCGTCAGATCCTGTTTCGGATAGGCTGCGTGCTGTATTTCCTGAGCCTTGATGTTGTGCTCTACTGGTATTTCTATGAGCTCAAAAACAAGACTCTGCTCTGGGCGCTCATGTTCCTTTTCGTTGTGTCGGCCTATAGCGAGGTGAAGAGGCTCCTAAAGCTGATCCACCTGGACGACGAGGTAAGAAAACTCCCTATCACCGGCGAAGACCGGATCTTCGTTTTCGGCGAGGAGGAGGACTTCTTCTACGAGCTGATCTCCGACGAGAATGAGAACTCCCGGAAGAATTTCCGCTATGCGCATCTCCATAAAGCCGAGGAAAGCGACAGCTTCTTTGTGATCTACATAAAACCTGAGCTTGCCTGTATCGTGGGCAAAAAGGACATCACCGAGGGCAGCTCACAGGAGCTGAGAGAGCTCCTTTCCCGTAAATTGGGGAGCCGCTTCTCCGTCCGGAAAGGAGAATTCTGATGATAAAAGCAGATATCCATTACGGCGAGGGGCATTACAAGACCGCTCTCAAAAACAAGGGAAATCCCTTCCTCAAGGCCATGATCTACAGCCTTATCGTGGCAGTGAGCCTGGCCTTCCTCATAAAGGTCGGCTTCGACCTGATGAAATACCACGCCTGGATCCTATGGCTGTATTTAGCGGTTTTCATAATCGTCAACGGCTTCACTCTGGTGCGGCTGGTAGTGCTGCTGCTGGGCGTAAAAAAAGACGTGATCAAGACCATGTCCAGTGTTTCATACAGCGTGGAGTTTGACGAGGAGGAGCTGATCTTACGCTATGATACAAAGGCAGAATTCGGCGAAAAGCACCTGAGATACCCGGTTGTCAAGTGGGCTGACCGGCGAGGGGAATGGTTCCTGATCAACTTAAAGGACAATGAGCTGGTCTTCTCCGAAAAGGAGCTCACCGGCGGAAATGCTGAGGAGCTCAGCGCCCTTCTTGCGGAAAAGCTGGGAGCAAAATTCAAGTACGTTAGGAGTTCCGGTCATGATAAGAGCTGAGGTAAAATACACTGAAGATCACTACCGGGAGCTGTCAAAATGCCGGAACAAAATATTCTTTTACATCTTAGGAGCCACCGCACTGGTGAACGTGGGGCTGCTGATATTGCTGCTCCTGCTCTCGCTGGTCAGCGGAAAGGGCCTTCCCGAGGACTTCGGCCACCTTTTCGGACTGGTGCTGTTAGTTGTCGGTATGTGGTCGTTAGACTGCCTGATGATGTACGTTTTCTTCCCGAAGAGAGCCGCAAAGGTGGAACGGCAGAAATTCGGCGAAAGCAAGGTAAATTTCGCCTTTCATGCGGACAAGTTCACTGCCGAGCACAGCGGAAAGGACTTCTCCGACAAGATCGAGCTCAACTACGACAAGCTGGACAAGGTCTATGAGACAAAGGATTATTTCCTGCTGTATCTCCGGTCAAACACAGCCTTCATCATCGGAAAAAACGAGATCTGTGAAGGAAGCCCTCAGGCTCTGAGAGAGCTGCTCCGGACGAAATTCGGCAAAAGGTACAAAACGAAATGAATGAGAAAACTGGGAACACGGGCAGCAGCGTCATGTATATCAGCGCCCACAGGACCTGCGAGGAAGCCCGGTATTTAGCGGAAAAGGGCGAGGAGCCCATTGCGCAGATCTCCACAAAAGTCACCAAAAAGGCCTTCATGGACTGCTGCGCTGTGGCGGCAAAAGGCCGCATTTACGCCGAGGCGCTGCTTGCGCTGCTGGCCGTACTTATGGTGGCCGCAGGTTTTTTCTCCGTGGGAAAATACGGCGGCGAGACTGCCATATGGCTGGTGATGCTTGCCTGCGGTCCCCTGGGAGCCGCCGCTGCTCTGGAGCTGAAACGAAAAGCCTCCTCACCGGAAAACGCTCTCAAGCGCCGGAAGCTCCTCATAGGCACTGAAGAGATCACCGCCGACATCGCCTTTTACTCCGACGAGCTCACCTACCACGACCCCGCCGAGGACGACCGGCACTACCACCGAGGGCTGGTGGTCATCCCATACGACAGTTTCAAGCGGATCATCCTCACTGACGAGGCTGCCGCTCTTATAGATAGATCAAATTACGCTGTGACCCTCATGCGTGAGGACATCCCCGACTGGCTCATGGAATGGGTCAAGGAAAAATGCCTCAGCGCAAAAGTCACCGACAGATCTGTGAAGGTCTGATAAACTACGCCAATAATTAAAAGGGAGATATAGAATATGATAAGAGAAGACCTGAGAAACATTGCGATCATCGCCCACGTTGACCACGGTAAGACTACCCTTGTTGACGAGATGCTCAAGCAGGGCGGTGTTTTCCGTGAGAACCAGACCGTTGCCGAGAGAGTTATGGACTCAAACGACATCGAGCGTGAGAGAGGTATCACGATCCTTGCGAAAAATACCTCAGTTATGTACAACGACATCAAGATCAACATCATCGACACCCCCGGCCACGCTGATTTCGGCGGAGAGGTAGAGCGTGTCCTGGAAATGGTAGACGGCGTTCTCCTGCTGGTAGACGCTGCCGAGGGACCCATGCCCCAGACCAGATTCGTTCTGTCCAAGGCTCTTGAAATGGGTCACAAGATCATCGTTGTGGTAAACAAGATCGACCGTCCTGACGCAAGACTTGACGAGATTGGCGACGAGGTGCTGGAGCTCCTCCTGGACCTTGACGCAAACGACGAGCAGCTTGAGTCTCCTATCCTCTTCTGCTCAGGAAGAAGCGGTACAGCCTCCCTCAGCCAGTATGAGGCCGGCACAGACCTCAAGCCCCTGTTCGATACTATCATCGACTACATCGAGCCCCCCAAGGGCGAGGAGGAAGAGCCCCTTCAGATGCTCATCTCCTCTATCGACTATAACGAGTACGTTGGCCGTATCGGTATCGGACGCATCGTAAGAGGAAGCATCAAGGTCAACCAGCAGGTGACTGTCTGTGATTACACCGGCTCAAAGAGCAACTACAACTCAAAGATCGTTTCCCTTCTCCAGATCCAGGGTCTCCAGAGAGTTCCCGTGCAGGAGGCTAAGGTAGGCGACATCGTGTGGATCTCAGGTATCGAGAACATCACTATCGGCGATACTATCTGCGCAACTGATGCTCCCGAGCCCCTGCCCTTCGTCAAGATCTCTGAGCCTACTGTGGAGATGACCTTCTCAGTAAACGACAGCCCCTTCGCAGGACGTGAGGGCAAGTTCGTTACCTCTCGTCAGCTCCGTGAGAGGCTTTTCCGTGAGCTGCTCAAGGACGTTTCTCTCAGAGTTACAGAAACTGACTCCACCGACGCCTTCCGTGTTGCAGGAAGAGGCGAGATGCACCTTTCCATCCTCATCGAGAACATGAGAAGAGAAGGCTATGAGCTGGGCGTTTCAACTCCCCGTGTACTGTTCAAGGAGGACGAGAACGGCAAGAAGCTGGAGCCTATCGAGCGCCTTGTTATCGACGTTCCCGAGGACTGCGTGGGCTCAGTTATGGAGAAAATGGGCTCCCGAAAGGGCGAGCTTGTAACAATGCACCCCCAGGGCAGCCGCATGAGGATCGAGTTCCTGGTGCCTGCAAGAGGACTTTTCGGCTATAAGAGCGAGTTCCTCACCGACACAAAGGGCGAGGGCATTATGAGCCACGTTTTCGAGGGATATGAGCCCTACAAGGGCGACATCGAGCGCAGGAACACCGGCTCACTGGTATCCTTCGAGACCGGTGAGGCTGTTACATACGGACTTTACAACGCACAGGAGAGAGGCCAGCTGTTCATTCCTGCCGGCACTCCTGTTTATGAGGGAATGATCGTTGGAGCTTCTCCCAAGACCGAGGATCTGGTCGTAAATGTGTGCAAGAAGAAGCACCTGACCAATACCCGTGCCAGCGGAAGCGACGACGCTCTGAGACTTGTTCCGCCCAGAGTTATGAGCCTGGAGGACTGTCTGGAATTCCTGGCAGACGACGAGCTTCTTGAGGTAACACCTGAGTCACTGCGTATCCGCAAGAGAGTTCTCAGCAACACTCAGAGAGCGAAGAACAGAGCAAAGCAGTAAGTAGGGGGCGCCTCACAAAACTATCATGAAGCGAATTAAAAGGCAAAAGTTTCGCTCAAGCCTTTTCAAAGGCTTGCAGGATCCAGGGACGGCGTCCCTGGACGCACTCCGCAGAGTGCGGAACTCTCCTGCTTGAAGAGCTCCGCAAGGGGTGAATGAAAAAACAGTCCGGTGGACTGATTTTTCAGAGGGGGAGCCCTGCGATAGAGGGCGCCCCCTTGTATGCCATGCGAAAACGTATGCCTCAGACCGCCTGCCGGTCTGAAATGATCGTTCCAAATTTCATATATCCAACACAAAAAAACCACATAATATCCAGAAACAGGAGATAACATTATTATGAGAAATATCGCATTGTTCGCTGCTGTGCTCCTGATAGCCGGCTGCGCTGCCGGCTGCGGAGACAAAGCCAGCTCCTCATCTCCTTCCTCTTCCTCCTCTTCTCAGGAGATCCCGGAGGAAAGCTCTGAGGAGAGCGTGCTCATCATCGATCCGGACGGAAATATCCTTGATGAGAAGCCCACTGAGGTGCCCAGATCTGTAGTTGACGCAGGCGACTTCGAATATGAGCTCTCAGAGGGAAGAGCTGTGATCACCAAGTACAACGGCAATGCCGAAGTGGTGGAGATCCCGGCTGAGCTTGGCGGAGCTCCTGTTGCTGAGATCAGCTACTACGCTTTTGAAGCTAAGTACGACATAAAGAAGATCACCCTCCCCGAGACCGTGGATAAGATCTGTGAGTTCGCATTCATGGACTGCTCCTCTTTGGAGGAGATCAATATCCCCGAGGGCGTGACCACTATCGAGCGTGGCGCATTCGTTGCCTGCACAAGCCTAAAGGCGCTCACGATCCCGGCTGCCTGCACCGATGTGCAGGAGGAGGCCTTTACCGCCTGTGAGAGCATGACCTCTCTCACCATCAACAACCCCGATCTGGCCTATAAGAACTGGGGACTGGAGGATCTTCCTGAACTGAAGATCACCGCTCCCGAGGGCTCAGC
Organism: Ruminococcus flavefaciens; assembly: GCA_902760805.1. Lineage (GTDB taxonomy): Bacteria > Bacillota > Clostridia > Oscillospirales > Ruminococcaceae > Ruminococcus. Next base: position 56,523 of record CACWHY010000024.1, read on the forward strand.
TGTCTACAACTGGGCTCAGGCTATGGGCAAGGTCTGAAAGGAGCACCACTATGACTGTTAAGCAGATACTTGCAGCCGCAGCTGCCCTGGTTTGCTGTTTGAGCGCCGGATCCTGCGTGAAAAGCGATGTCCCCAGCTCACAGGCTGAGATCTCAGTGGGCGCTGAGGGAGTTGGCGATGTGGTAACTCCTGCTGCCGACAGCGAGGAGGCTGAGCTGGGCGATTACCGCTACAGCGCAAGCGGAGTTAAGCTCTACTACGACGATACACAGGTGCCCACCGGCATCATGCTGGCCTTGGAAAAATACTTCACCAGCTACGCAACTCGGGACTACGAGGCCTATAAGACCTGCGTCTATCCCGGATATGTGGACAAAATGGAGGACTACCTCCAGCGTGAATACGGCTACGGTCAGGAAAATTCCTTCACTATCCAGTGCGACAACCTTGTGGCAAACGTCGGCGATGAGTTCACCGTTACCCGTGTGAAGGCTGAGCCTACAGGCAGCGAGTCGCCCGAGGGCTTCTTCTCCTACCTCAACGAGTGCTTCGGCTCGGATTACTACAGCCAGATCTCCCAGGACAGCGACAATATGCACGACCTTTACTTCAGTATTATGGTAAAACCCAAAGGAAGCGAGGAGGAGACCCTCCTCATCAGCGATTTTGAGATAGTTTTTGCCGAAAAAGACGGCGCATTTTATACTTTTGGCTAAGGGAGGCCTTTTTTATGAAGGACGTATTGAGAAAAACAGCGGCTCTTGCTCTTGTGGGAGCAATGGCCTTTGGTACAGCTGCCTGCGGAGATAAGAAAAACTCATCAGATGGCGATAACCATGAGGGAAACATGGCGGCGGCTAATGTCTCCGGCGATGTGGCTGAGGAGGATCTGCCCTACGGAGCTACCATGACCCAGCTCCTCCCCTCTATCAACGAGGATGTCCCGATCACGATCGAGCTGGACGAGCGCTTCATTGATCAGGAGGCCGGAATTGCGGTGTCCAATTACCTCTCCGCCCTCACAAATGCCGATGCGGCCCTTATGGAGAAGGCCTTCTATCCGCCTTACCTGAAGGCTTCATACGAGGCCGGCGGCTTCTCCTCCGCTCAGGAATACCTTGACGAGGTCCAGGCAAACCTGTTCAGCGTTATCGCCGAGCACGCTCAGAAGGACGTGGATCAGATCACCGTTGACTACATCATCGTGGACAACTGCTACTCAGAGGGAGATGCTGAGGCAGGCAGCCATTTCTCCGATATGGACCAGATCCTCAGCGACAGCCTGGGCTCTGACTTCTTATCAAAGGTGGAGGAAGGCTCACGAAGAGAGCTGTATGTGGATTTCACCTATGTTCTGCCAAATGACGACACAAGCTATGACTACAACTACGGCACAGGCTATCCCCTGAGAATGTACCTGTACAAGATCGACGGCCAATACTACGTTGTATGATACCGGGCGGCGCACAACTGTGCGCCGTTTTTTTTGGCAGTCTGCGCCAAAGAAATCCCCCGGAAACGGTTGCATTTCTGCGCTCAGTATGGTATAATAACAGTGTATATATTTCCGGAAAAGGACGTGATCTTATGTCTGTCAATTACGATGTTATCATTGCCGGCTGCGGAGCTGCCGGCCTTTATGCCGCTATCAATCTCCCCTCTGAGCTGAAGGTGCTCATCATCTGCAAGCGTGAGCTCTCTCTGTGCAACTCTTCTCTTGCTCAGGGCGGTATCGCCGGCGTTTATAACTCGCCCACCGATAATATCCAGTACCACCAGAACGACACTCTCATCGCCGGCGGCTTCAAGAACAGCGTGGACGCCGTCCACACCCTGGTAAGCGAGGCTGCTCAGGATATAGAGCACATCATCGAGCTGGGCGTGGATTTCGACAAAAACCCCGACGGCACCTACCACCGCACCCTTGAAGGCGGCCACAGCCACCACCGTATCTTCCACCACGCCGATGCTACCGGCAAGGAGATCACTTCTACTCTTCTGAGGAACGTTCAGCAGCTCCCCAATGTGACCATCATGGAAAATACGATCATGTGCGCCGTTAAACAGACTACTACCGGCTACTCAGCCTTCCTCAAGACTCAGGAGGACGAGTATTTCACCGCTAACTGCCACTTCATGATCCTTGCAACAGGCGGTATCGGCAGAGTTTACCAGTTCACGACGAATTCCGCTATCGCTACCGGCGACGGCATCACTTTCGCCTATGAGATGGGCGCTAAGATCAAAAATCTCAGCTATGTGCAGTTCCACCCCACAGCCTTCAACAACAGGGCTACCCGTGAGTGCTTCCTGATCTCAGAGGCTGTTCGTGGCGAGGGCGCTTACCTGCTCAACTGCCACAAGGAGCGCTTCATGCACAACTATGATGAGCGTCTGGAGCTTGCTCCCCGTGATGTTGTTTCCCACGCTATCATTTTGGAGTCCCGTAAGCAGAATTCCACCGATTTCTACCTGGACATCAGCTACAAGGACAGCGAGTTCCTCAAAAAGCGCTTCCCCATGATCTACCAGAACCTTCTGGAGCAGGGCTATGATCTGACCAAGGAGCCCGTACCGATCTTCCCATGCCAGCACTACCTCATGGGCGGTATCGACGTTGACAGAGACTCAGAGACAAGCCTGCGCAACCTCTATGCCTGCGGCGAGTGCTCTCACACCGGCGTCCACGGAAGCAACCGCCTTGCCAGCAATTCCCTGCTGGAGGCTCTGGTCTTCTCACGCCATGCTGCAAACAGCATCGCCTCACGGATCGACTCAGCTCCTGCCGACTTTGAGGAGGCTCAGTTCGATGCCCACATCGGCGCTCCCCATATTCCCAAGGGAGTCCGCACTGAGGCCAGAAAGATCATGCAGAGCGCTCACTTCGTCATCCCCGACAAGGAGGCCGCCGCTGAGGGCTACAAGCGTGTTCGTGAGATTCGTGACGACCTTCTCACAGGCGGCTATCTGGTGGACGCTGACTACGTTCTCGCAAAATCCATCGTCACTGTTGCCTACATCATCCTGGGCGAAATGATCCAGTGACCCATTTCCTAAGGAGGAAATACAATGCACACACTAAAAAAGCTCATAGCTCTGGCGGCAGGCGCTGTCATTGCGCTGTGCGCTTCTATGACCGCTGATGCGGCCTCATACAAATACGACTACAACATGGACGGAGTTTCCGACGGCGACGACCTTCAGGCTCTGGGAGACTACCTCCTGGGCCGTGATACCCTGGAAAAAGACGCCTATGACTCCGGCGACCTCAACGGCGACGGAAAGGTAAACGTTTTCGACCTGATCCTCATGAGACAGTACAACGAGGAGTTCGGCCAGAAGACCCCTAAGGGTATGTGGATCGGCTCCGGCTATGACGGAGTGAGATACTTCTGGTGGAACGGCGACAGCAGCCTTTTCTGCCCGGCTTCATCGGGAGTTTCTACCGACTTCACCTTCACTCAGGAGGGCAGCTCGCTTGATCTGACAATGAGCACAGGCGGCACGGCTTCTGCTAAGATAAAGTGGCTCAGCGACAAGAGCTTCCAGATAGACTGGGCCGGCACTGGCACCGAGACCTTCACCTACTACGGCAGCTACAAGATCAACACCACCTACGACATCTCCGGAAAATACGCCACATCCGGCAAGTACGGCGAGAGATGGTTCGTTATCGACAAGCTCACCGGAGACCACCGCAAGGCGGGAAGCGCCGACCGCACATACTTCTCCTACTTCTTCGATTCCGGCAAGCTGGTGCTGGTCTACCGTGACGGATCGGTCAGCAAGTGCGGCTTCACACGGATCGACAGGGACCACTTCACAGTCACCTGGCCAAACAAGGCCACGGAGAAGTTCACAAGGCGTGCTGTTGAGGTGAAAAACGGCATCACCTACGTCAACGGCATTCTCATCGCCAACAAGACCTACGCTCTGCCTGAGAGCTATGCTCCCGGCGGACTTACTCAAGAGACCGCAGCGGCCTACAACGAGATGAAGGCTGCTGCCACTGCTGACGGTATCCCCATGTGGATCTGCTCAGGCTACAGGTCCTACAGCTATCAGAGCCAGCTCTACAACAACTACGCTGCCCGTGACGGAAAGGCCAAGGCTGATACATACTCCGCCCGTCCCGGACACTCCGAGCACCAGACTGGTCTGGCAATGGACATAAACTACGCTGACGACTCGTTCCTGGGAACTCCCACAGCAGACTGGCTTGCGAAAAACTGCTGGAAATACGGCTTCATTATCCGCTATCCCAAGGGCAAGGAGAGTATTACCGGCTATAAGTACGAGCCCTGGCACGTCCGCTATCTGGGCAAGGAGACCGCCAAGCTGGTCTACGACTCCGGGCTTTGCCTTGAGGAGTACCTCATGATCAGCTCAAAGTATTCTCAATGAAAGGAATTACCGCTATGAAGCTCCTGCAATGCTATATCGACAACATCATCACCACCGCTCTTATGGAGGACATAAACTACATCGACGCCGCTGCTGACAACCTTATCCCCGACGACCACAAAAGCTCCGCCTACTACGTTGCCAAGGACGACGGTGTTATCTGCGGTATCGAGATCGCTAAGAGAGTTTTTGAGCTGGCAGGCACCGGCGTGGAGTTCAAGATCCTGCTGAGTGACGGCACTAAGGTGAAAAAGGGCGACATCATCGCCGAAATGGAGGGCAGCACCCTCACTCTGCTGAAGGGCGAGCGGACTGCGCTGAATATCCTCCAGCATATGTCGGGCATCGCCACAGCCACCAACAAGTGCGTTGAGCTGGTGAAGGGCACCAATGCCTCTGTTACCGACACAAGAAAGACCCTCCCCGGTCTGCGTGCTCTCCAGAAGTACGCCGTCACAGTGGGCGGAGGCAAAAACCACCGCTTCAACCTGTCCGACGCCGCAATGCTCAAGGACAACCACATCGACGCATACGGCGGCATCACAGCGGCAGTTGCGGCTCTCCGTGAGCACATCGGCCACACCGTCAAGATCGAGGTGGAGGTCAGAACTCTGGATGAGCTCCGTGAGGCTCTTGACAATAAGGTGGAGATCGTGATGCTGGACAACATGAGCTGTCAGGAAATGGCAGAGGCTGTCAAGATCACCGCCGGAAGAGCTCTGCTTGAGGCCTCAGGCAATGTTACTGCGGAGAATATCCGTGCCGTGGCTGAGACCGGTGTCGACATAATCTCTCTGGGCGCCCTCACCCACTCGGTAAAGTGCTTCGATGTTTCTATGAAAATTCGCAAGTGAACGTTTTCCCTGGGGGACACCCTTTCTGATGTAAGATATTCTTAACGCAGAAAACTAAAAATCGAATAGGATGGTATAATCCCGATGCTGTGCATCGGGATTCTTGCTTTATTGTAATATGAGGTTGCCCTTCGAGTTACATCACAAGCTCCAATAACAAACCACTTAGAATAGCCTTCTAAGCGGTTTGGTTTTGTCTCCCTTTTATTTTGACCTTGGATTATAAATAAAGCGACCGTTGATAATAATTCACATTTATTTGACATTTTATATTGCATAATTGTGCGAAATATGGTATAATTAAATAAATATAAGCATTTTAGGAGAGCGTTATGATCACAGGTACTATAAAAAATAAGATAGACAAGCTATGGGAGGCTTTCTGGACGGGCGGACTTACCAATCCGCTGGACGTCATCGAACAGATAACCTACCTCATGTTCATACACGACCTTGATGACATCGACAACACCAAGAGCAAGGAAGCTATCATGCTCGACCTGCCGTATAAGTCCATGTTCGATGGCAATATCGACATAGGCGGCAGAGAAGTTGACGGCAGCGTACTCAAGTGGTCGGTGTTCCACGACTTCCCTGCGGAGAAGATGTACAGCACGGTGCAGGAGTTCGTTTTCCCGTTCATCAAGAACCTCCACGATGACAAAAACGGAGCTTACTCCAAGTACATGGCGGACGCTATCTTCAAAGTTCCAACACCGCAGCTATTCTCCAAAGTTGTTGATCAGCTTGACGAGATATTCGA
>CACWHY010000025.1 GCA_902760805.1 Ruminococcus flavefaciens
CCGAACACAGTATGAGATAGATACGGTCGTGATAGACGGCAAGACTTTTACTGTCATAAATGCATTTCCAACTGACACAGATGTGACCGTAGAGGACAGGCTCCGCTATCTTGTGAAAGTAAGTTAACAAAAATTTTACTGGACTTCTGAGCCAAGTAGGAGTATACTGTTGGTGTACTGAGAGGTACGCCAACAGAGTCCTATTCGGTTTGGTTTCCAGAGAAGGAGGATTTATGAAACCAAACAATGAATTAATAACAGCTTTGTATTGTAGGCTTTCGCAGGAAGATGCTCGCGAGGGAGAATCGCTGTCAATTGAGAATCAGAAGCTTATGCTCAAAGAGTATGCTGACAGGAACGGCTTCCGCAATTGCCAGTACTACATCGATGATGGATTCAGCGGTGTAAATAAGAACAGACCCGAGTACGTACATATGCTAAAAGATGTGGAGAACGGACTTGTGGGTACGGTCATAGTTAAAGACCAGAGTCGACTTGGACGCGACCACTTGGAGACTGACAAGCTTATGGAAATCGTGTTCCCTGCTTATGATGTCCGCTTCATTGCAGTCACTGACGGCGTTGACAGTGCGAATGGCTTCAACGAAATGTCAGGCATAAAGAACTACTTTAACGACTTTTATGCCCGTGATACAAGTAAGAAAATCAGAGCAGTATTTAAAGCGAAAGGTGAACGCGGTGAGCGTGTCGGGACTTCGATTCCATACGGATATATGAAGAATCCCGATAATACAAAACAGCTTATCCCTGATCCTGTCGCCGCACCTGTAGTGCGGAAGATATATGAACTATGTGCAGACGGCAAGGGAACGAGAGCGATATGCAGATACCTGGAAGAGCACGAAATTGAAAGTCCTGGTGTTTATGAGTTTCACATCAAAGGAACGAAAAGCAAGCATCCCGACCTTGAACGTCCCTACCTTTGGACACAGAGTACTGTGAGAGATATGCTATCCAATCGGGTTTATTGCGGAGAACGTATCAAGAACGATCCCGAGAATATTCTCATCTTCGAGAATACGCACGAAGCAATAATAAGTCGGGAACTGTTCAATCTCGTACAGAAGCATTATGAGGGGCGGAAGCGTCCAGACATACAGGGCAATACTGACAAATATGCAGGATACCTTTACTGCGCCGATTGCGGTATGAAGCTGTACTTGCACCGCGGAAAGCACATCAAACCAGAGCATAACTTTTATGAGTGCGGTGGCTATCAGACAAAAGGCGGCAGTTATTGCTCCATACATCACATCAAAGCGAGAGTGCTTGATGTGATAGTATTAAGTCAGCTCAGAGAAATGACTGCCTATGCACGTGAGAATCCACAGGAGTTCTACGCAATGGCGATGCAGGACGGCGAGAGAGAAGCTCAGAAACTCCGAAAAGAATCCGAGCAGAAGAAGTCAAAGCTGGAGAAACGTAACAAGGAGCTTGACAACATAATTCGGTGCCTTTATGAGGACAGAGTCTCTGGCAGGATAACTCCTGAGCGCTACGACAGCCTCGCAGCAGGCTACGAAAAGGAGCAGTCCGAGCTGAAAGCAGAACTTTCTACGCTCTCGAATCAGCTCGACAATATGAGTTTACAGGAGAAATACGTGCTTGATTTCATCGAAAAGGCGAAGGCTAACATTGAACTGAAAGAGGTTACTCCCGAATTGCTCAGAGCGTTCATATCCCGCATCGAAGTCTATGAGAAGCCGTCCGAAAACAAGTCGTTTGCACAGACAGCTTGCTAAAATTAAGAAACCCGAGGACGTTATGCCCTCGGGTTACATACGAATTTTATAAAGTTCCGTTAAGGATAGCGCGCTAACATGGGTCCCTTTTGCTTTATTCTTAGCCGAGAACTACTACGATCTCGTTTGTATCTGCCAGCTTGTCTGCCGGAACGTATGCGCCTTCCAGCTTCTGGCCGTTGAGTGTCAGCTCCTTGACGCCGCTCTGAACGTGTGCGGAGTTGTCAACAGTGATGTTCAGCTTCTTTCCACGGAAGCTCTTTGTGATCTTGAAGCCGTCCCATGCAGCAGGGATAGAGGGTGAGATCGTCAGGCCGTCCTGGTCAGGTCTCATACCGCAAATTCCCTCAACACAGCCCACCATAACAGTTGAGGCTGTACCTGTGAGCCAATGAACGTGTGAGCGTCCCTCGAAGGGTGAAGCCTTGGACTCAGTGAACTGGCCGTGAACATAGGGCTCCATAACACGGATCTCAGCCTTGTCGTTCATTGCAGCAGGTGAGCTCTCCATGAAATACTCGAAAGCACGGTCGCCGTGACCCAGAAGAGCCTCGGCCAGGATCAGCCAGCCCTGAGACTGGGAGAAGATACCGCCGTTCTCCTTGGTGTCAGCGTTGAAAATGTGCATGAGAGCGCCGTCGAAGTAGTGATCCTTGTAGGGGGGCTCCAGCAGCTTAGCACCGTAGGGAGTATTCAGAATGTCGTGAACGCTGTTCATAGCCTTCTCAGCCTGCTCCTCAGAAGCAAAGCGGGAGATGACTGACCAGCTCTGAGGATTGAGCCACATATTAGCCTCGGGATCCTTCTTAGCGCCAACGATCACGCCGTCCTCACGGATACCACGGATAAATCTGTCCTCGTCCCAGCACTTCTCAAGAGCGCTGCCCAGCTTAGCCTGAACGTCCTCGATGAAGGCGATGTAGTCTGTGTCGTTCTTGTCCTGAGCCATGCCCTTGATCACGCTCATAGCGTAGTAGAGCTGGAATGCAACGAATGTGGACTCGCCCTTTGCGCCCAGACGGAGACAGTCGTTCCAGTCAGCGTGGAGTCCGGCAGGCATTGCGTGGTCGCCAAGGCGCTCCAGAGAGAAGCGGATAGCGTTCTTCAGGTGCTCGTAAACGGTAGCCTCTCCGCCGCCTTCCTCAGCGTAGGTGATTACCTCGTCCAGGAAAGCCTTGTTTCCGGTCTCGCCGATGTACTTAACGATAGTGGGGAAGAGCCACAGAGCGTCGTCTGCACGGTATGAGGGGTGGCCGGTCTCCTTAGCGTAAACGCTGTTCTCGTCCTTCTCATCGGGACAGGTCTCATGGCCGGCGTTGTGGTTGAACTTAACAAGGGGAAGTCCGCCGCCGTTGCTTACCTGAGCGGAAAGCATGAAGCGGATCTTATCGGCAGCCATCTCCGGGTCAAGGTGGATGATACCCTGGATGTCCTGAACGGTGTCACGGTAGCCGTAGCCGTTGCGGAGGCCGCAGTAGATGAAGGAAGCTGCTCTTGACCAGATGAAGGTGATGAAGCACTGGTAAGCGTTCCAAACATTGATCATGTTGTTGAACTCGTCGGAAGGAGTCTCTACCTGGAAGTTAGAGAGCTGGCCGTGCCAGTAGTCCTTGAGCTGCTTTACCTCAGCGTCTACCTTGCCGGGAGCCTTGTACTCGTTAAGGATAGCAGTTGCCTGCTCGTTGTCCTTCTGGCCGAGGATATAGATGAACTCCTTTGTCTCGCCGGGAGCAAGAGTGATGTCGCTCTGGAGTGCTCCGCAGGAGTTGGAGTTGAAATTCATAGCGCCGTTGCACTTGCCTGACTCAACAGCGATCGGGTTTGAGTAAGTTCTGTAGGGGCCGATAAAGTCGCTGAGAGAGCCGTTGCAGGCTGTAACAGGCTGACCTACCATGCCGAAGAAGCGCTCACGGTGATTTGAGCCGGAGGCATCTCTGCCGGAATTCTCATTGATGTGCTGAAGGATCTTGTTCTCCTCGAAGCTGGTCCTTGTGATGAAGAGAGTGTACTGGAGATTTACCTGATCCTGCTCATAGTTATTATCGTTGGTGAACTCAACGAAGCCGTAAACGGACAGCTTTCTCTCCTTATCGGAGTTGTTAGTCACCTTCTCACGCCAAACCTCATAGGTCTTGCCGTAGGGAACATAGTAAGTGGTCTCGGACTTGATCTGAGCGTACTCGGAGGAGATCACGGTGTAGGCTGTACCGTGGCGGCACTCGCTCTTGAACTGGTCAACGGGCTTGCCAACAGGCTGCCATGATCCAGACCAATAGTCGCCGGTCTCATTGTCACGGATATAGATGTATCTTCCGGGAAGAGCCATTTCGGAATTGAAGCGGAATCTAGAGATCCTTCCGTTAGCGCCGGACTTCACGAAGCTGTAGCCTGCGGCGTTGTTAGAGATCATCGCACCGTACTCAGGATCGCCTAAGTAATTTGCCCATGGAGCGGGGGTAGCGGGATCTGTGATGACGTACTCCTTGTTCTCAAGGTCAAAAAAACCGTATTTCATAACTTAACTCCTTTTCGCCGAATAAGTGCTGGTCTTCGGCAGACAAAATATATATTCATTATATCATGAAAAGCCCGAATTTGCAATAGTTTTTGGCGAATTTTTGAATATTTTTTGAATTTCCAAGCAGCAAACTGCTATTCTTCTGCAAGTGCAAGAGAAACCACGAAGCGTCCCCGGATCAGGTACTGACGGTAGAGAAAGCCTTCGGGGCCGGACACTGTTCCGTCGGGGGAAATGCGAAATCTCGCCTCTTTCAGCGGATAGGAAAGGCCGATCCCCAAGGCCTTGATATAGGCCTCCTTCAGCGTCCACAGGCGGAAAAACATCAGATCTCTGTCCTCGGCGGACTCCACAAGAGCCTGCTCCTCCGGGGAAAAGGCTCTGCGCAGGACTCCCGGCCGAAGGGGGCGGACTCCCTCGCAGTCGATGCCGCACTCTCTGTCCTCCACCATGCAGGCAGCTATCCCCTCAGCGTGGGAGAGGCTGAAATGCGCCTTTGGGAAGTCCGGTAAATAGGGCTTTCCGTGTTCTCCACGGGCCAGGAGCTCCTCCCGATAGTCTATACTCAGCGGCCGCAGGCACTGCCGAAGAAGCCGGTGAGCATGGGCGTGCTGACCGCACTTTTCCACATTTTTAAGGGATATGAGCAGCAATTCAGTTCCCCTCTTTCTTGAAAAATCTGTCCCCTGCCCTGAATATCAGCGGATATACTGCGAAATCCACGAATATGGCCACGGCGTATCTCAGGCTGCGTACAAGATGCGCCCCGAAGCTGCCTGACTCCAGAAACTCCGTGGGAAACGGCAGCTTCAGCAGTGTGCTGAGCCCGAAAAACACAGCTATCCCGCCTATAAGCCTCAGCACGCAGCGCAGGACATTGCGTGTGTTCTCAAATCGCACAAAGCGCTCCTCGAAAAACTCAGACAGCAGAAATCCAGCCAGCAATCCCCAGCCGGAGTAGTAATCATTGCTCTTGCACCAGAAAAACCCCGGCGCAGTGGCTGCAAGCAGAATGCCGGCAAGCAGCGCCCGGTTTCTTATCTTCTCGCTGAGCACTGCTGCAAGCACCAGCACCATAACTCCCAGCACCCAGCCCAGTATCACGTCTGTGGGGTAGTGGACTCCCAGACAGACACGGGAAATACCTACCGCAAGAGGCGTTCCGATGCACAGCGCTTTCAGCCATCTGCCCTTCTTCGCATGAGCAAGTGCGCCGAATGCCGCCGTGGAGTTCGTGGAATGACCGCTTGGGAATGAAAATCCCTGAGCGGCAATGTCGTAAATGTCTGCGCCCTTATCCACAGGCTTCAGACAGACGATCTCCTTGTGGTCGAAATAGGGTCTGCGCCGAAGAAAAACGTTCTTCACCATGCCGTTTACCACTACGCCCATAAGCAGGCTGAGTCCCACAAAACGGCCGGTCTTTTTGTCAAAGCACCAGTAGAGCGACCCCACGATCGCTACCAGCATCATCTCTCCGCCGAAAAGTGTGAAAAACTCGGCGAGCTTCTCTCCGGCCTTTCCTATGTGCTCTTGCAGCCAGATCATCAGCGAGACTTCCCACTGAAAAAAGAATGTATTTCCCATATATTCCCCTCCTTGATAAAATTAAGTATACCATAAAAGCGCTATAATAGCAAGGCCGCCATTCAGTTACAAATGTCACTGAAATAATGACAGATAACGCTTCAGATCTCTCCCTAAATATGGTAAGATATGATCAGAGAAAGGCAGGTGGGATGTATGTATGAGATACCTAAATGGCTGAAAGCTCTTTACATCATATCCAAGATCCTGCTGACCCTTTTGGCAGTGTTCATCATCGTCAGCATCATCTTTCTGAATACGGCTGAGTATTCCGGCTCTGATTCAGAAGTGCTGAACGGCATACTGACTATACTCATCGTTTTCGGCGGAGCTGTGCTGTTCATCAAGATCATCACCGACCCGCTGCTGCTCACCGCATTTATCGCCGCTGTGACTGCCTGGTTTATGTACTGGAAAGTCCGCAAAGAGATCGAACGCACCGGCACTTCCAGCTGGGAGAGCCGTGAACTGGTCTGGCTCTACTGCACGATCGTGGGTGTCTCAGGCATGGCCGTGTTCTTCATTTGCAGCTTGATAGGAGGTTAATATCATGAAAAAATACGAAAAAGTACTTCTGGCAATATTCGGCACATTCTTCACTGCCTTCCTGATAGATGTCCTCTTCCGCCTTGGAGACCCCAAGGTGAAAGAACCAGACGACATCTTCGACCCTTTCACCCGGATCCTGAGCATTCCCTTCGCCATATCCGTCCTGGGTATCATCACAGTTCTGGTGAACGCACGGCTCCGCAGCCGCAGAGAGGCCGGACTTCCGCCTATCTCAAAGCTGTACAGAGCCTCCTTCTGGTTGAGCTTCGTCCCCTTTGTGCTGCTGCTCATCAACTCGGTGGCCTCGGCTATCAACGGATCTTCCTTCCTCTACGAGACCTTCTACGGCGGAGAGGCCTTCTGGCTGACCTTCATGCTCACGGGCGTGCTGATGTTCAGCTGGATCATTCCAGTGTTCCCGGTGCTGATCTACTGGCAGGTTTTGTACATTGTAAACCGTATCAGAATAAAGAGAGCTAAAGTTAAATGATAAAAATATGTAAAGTCTCCTTGACAAAATATGTAAAGCGTGCTATACTTTTATTGTAAAGTTAGCTTTACTTTTGCAAGGAGGCTGATCACTTGAAAAACAAGATCCAAGAGCTCCGCAAGGCTCGAAAGGTCACTCAGCAGGAGCTGGCTGACGCCCTGAGCGTCACTAGACAGACTATCATTTCTCTTGAAAACGGCAAGTACAACGCTTCCCTCACCCTAGCTCACAAGGCTGCGCAGTTCTTCGGGCTCACTATCGAGGAGCTGTTCATTTTCGAGGACGAGGAAAACCTGTAAGGAGGTCACTATGGAAAAATTCAGAATAAAAGTCCAGCGCAGATCTCGATCCTGCATTGTGTTCGCATTGTTGTCAATGGCCCTGTTTATCGGGCTGATGCTGTTCACCAAAGGCATTGAGAACGACTATTTCTCCGGCCTTCTCCTGGGATTTTTCTCCGGTCTGGAGCTTTGGAACATCATTCACCTTTGCAGTCTCCTGAAGATCCTGAGTGACGAAAAGCTGCTGAAGGAACTGTACATAAAGGAGACCGACGAGCGCAACCGCTCGATCATGTGCGAGACAAGCCGCACCGCCATTTTTGTCATCACAGTCACCTGCGCTCTTGCTGCGCTGATCTCCGGCTTTTTCAGCATAACAGTCAGCATCACCATCGCCGCAGTTATGCTTTGCGGAGCCCTGATCTTCGCTGTTATCCACAAATACTACAGCAAGACCATGTGAGACCTCACCACGCCATGATATAGCATCCATATAGAGTGCGCCTGCGTGCTCAAGAAAAAACACCCGTATCCCGGGTGCTTTTTTCATTTATTTGATCTTTTCCAGAATGTCTGCGAACTTCTCATAATTGGCCTTCACGCCGTCGTCCAGGTCGATGCCGAGCATCATATCCGCCAGGTGATGGACACGCTCCTCATATGAGCTTATCTCAGTGAGCTGCGCCGCCAGCTTGTCCTGACGCTTTTTCAGCCTGACTCGTTCAGCCTGATCGGCGCTAAGGAGCTGCTCGTCAAGCAGTGAGAGCTGGGTCCGATAGCGCTCCTGGAGCTCGTGTACATAGTCCGTGCGAACTGTGGCGACGGTGGTCTTCTGCCAGCGGTGCATATAGACCAGCGCCTTGAAGGAATTCCTCTTGCCTGCGCTGAAAAGCCAGTATATCGGCCTTTTCTGGTAGATCTTGCAGTGATCCTGATAGAAGCCGGACAGCAGGTAGCTGCGGATCACCTCCCGGGGAGAGCCCTTTCCCCCAAGAGCCGCCGCAATAAACCTCAGGTTTTCCTCAAGAGTGTCCTCGCCGTAGACCTTGGCCACAAAGTCCACGATCCGCCCGGTGAGGTCGCCCTCCAGATAGTCGTCATCGCAGATCGGGACGATGTTGTCGCTGACCGGGATCACGGTGCTGTACTTTGCCATGTCAAGAGGGCCGCCGGCGCAGCAAACTCCCGGCGTATCCACGGAATATCGGCCAAAAATGCACCCGACTGCGTAGGAGATCAGGCTCCTTATCTCACGGCCAAGGTCTGCACGCCGAAGGGTAACGTCCTTGTCCTCCACCTCCGGCGAAAGCTCACTTTGTAGGCCGTATATCTGTATGAAGATCCTGTTGAGCTCCTCCTCGTTTGACTTCAGCTTCTGAAAGCGTGCCTCGCTCTCTCGCTCCCAGGCTGCGTATTTGTCACAGATCAGTGTTCCCATTGGTCTTCTCCTTTGCGGTAAAATATGTTGCCGGCCGGTCAGATCACCCAGACCCGGCCGTTTTCTTCCAGTTTTTCGGAAAGCTCTCTGCTCAGCTGCTGAACATATTCGTCGATCTGCTGCTGAGTTGTCAGACTTGCCGGCGGGCAGAGCTCTCTGCTATCCACGGCCACGCTCCCCAGGTAACGTCCCCGAAGCTCCCGAATCTGCATCAGAATTGCGTCCAGAGCGGTCAGGCTCCCCTTCTCGGCGGCCAGCCGCTTCTCCTCCAGCTCTGCCGCTGCCGCCTCTGAGTCAGTGAGCGCAGAGCCGATCTCCTCAGCGGCAGCCCGGATCTCAGCCAGCACCGCCGCCCGTTTTTCTGCAACCAGCCTGTCGCCGGCCTCACTGATCCGCCTCATGAGCTCCGGCAGCTCAGCGATCCTGCGGTATGGCCGTGGAAGGGCGAGGATCTCACGGATCTGATCGCAGGCCGCAAGAGCCTCTGCCTCCTCCCGGAAGTAGCAGCGCTCGCCGGAAAACTGTTCCGCCTGAGCTTGAGCGCCGTCGAAAACGCTCCTCTGCACCCGGAAAAACGTCCGCACCTCAGCCATATCCTCGGCCAGATCCAGCAGATCATCCTCCATTTGAGCTGTCTTTTCCAGCAGCGCATCGTTTTTCTGAGCCAAAAGCTCCTCACAGAGCCTGACGCCCTCCTCAGCAGCCGCCCGTCCGGGGTAGCTCCCCTGGGCGTATTCCCCCGAGATCAGCTCCAAAAGCTGGCAGCGCTCCTGCTCAAATCTCCGAGAGATGAAGTCCGCCAGCTGCTCCGGGTCGTCGGGGATCTGCCCCAGTGAACAGCCGTCGAATTCGCTGAGAAATTCCCGGCATTTCCGGATAAGTCCAGTGGGGAGAGCCTTTCGGAAGGCCACGATCGTTTTTTCGGCCTCAGATCTTTGACAAAGGCAGTCTGTCAGCCGCTCATCCCCGGGCTGGAGCAGCTGGCCGTCCATTCTTATGGACAGCCTTTTTTCAGCCGCAAGCTCTCCTATGACCGCAGCGATGTCCAGCTCACGCCAGCCGTAGGGTATGCCGGAAAACCTTCTCCGCAGCTCCTCCATGGTGGTGCCGCAGCCCTTCATTTGCTGGATCTCCAGGAATTGCAGCACCTCACGAATGGCTTCATCTCCGGCGAATTTTCGGCTCCCGGCAAGGATCTCACGGAGCTCCTCAGTGCTCTCACAGCAGAGCGTGATGCAGCCCAGCTTGGTGAAAACGCCCTCCACCAAAGCGCTTAGGGCACGCTGGATCCTCTCCTTCACCGAGGTCACCTTCAGGGACAGCTTCTCCCCGGCGGCGTAGACTCTGCCCTCTGAGACAGCGGCGTAGATCAGCCTTTCGGCGGCCTTTTCGTGAACTGAGGCACGCTGCTGGAAGTCTCGCAAAATGCTGCGGACACTCTCCGGCAGCTGAGCTGAGTTCCTGCTTTTAAGGAAGCGGCGGATCTTGAGTGCCTCCTCCAGCTCCTTAAAATAGGGCTGAGAGTCCGCAAGCACTATGATCACATCGTTGTCCGCAGCCGACCTCATGAGGAATTCCGGCTCCTCCTGAGAGGATAGCTCAGATGCGGCGGTGATGAAGCGCAGCCCGATAAGGCCGTTCTTCTGGCCAAAAGTCAGCTCGTCCACACGCTGGCGCAGGGGAAATCCATTGCTGCCGTATTTGAATTTCTTCTCGGGGAACAGCTTCCCGAAGGCCACCTCTGCCACAGCCCTTGCGATCATGGCGCTGTCCACGGAAGTCCCCTGGATCTCACGGGAAATAGCCTGCTCCTCCTCGGTCAGAAAGACGTAGGTGTCCCCGGCACGAGAGACCAGATCCCGGGCGATCAGCCGCTCCAGAGACTGCTGGATATGCCTTCTGAGAACGATCCTGTCGGCGCCGATCTGGTCAGTCATAAGAATGGTCAGAGTGTCCAGATCCGGCTTTACGTCCTCAGTGAAGCGCACCAAGAACAGCAGCTTCAGCACGCTAACGTCCAGCTGCTGAAGGCCCTCGCCCCGGTCGGCAAGATCCTGACAACGCTGGATCACGCCCCGGACCGAGCTTTCCAGGGACGAGCTCAGTGTGTCATAGAACAGGCTGAATGGCACCAGCGCCTGCTGATCCTTCTGCTGGATCGCCTGTGCAGCCCCCTGAAAGCCCGAAAGCATGGAGCGCTCGCCGCCGGAAAGGTGTCTGCCTGCGCTGCCGTGGCTGCGGATCTGGTGCAGCACGTTCTGCATGAGCCTGAACTGATAGGGCACGAAGGGATAGGTCTCCACGAACTCCTCCCGATCCCGGAAGCCACGCATTTCCGGGGAGGCGTTCTTGAAGGAGAACAGGTTGCGCAAAACCGCCTGATCCTGCTGGAATTTTTGGCTCAGCAGCTCCTCAGCCTCAGGAGTTTTAGCCAAAAGCCTACGCCGGATCACCTCGTCCACCGATGAGGATGAAAGGCTGAGCCGGGTGTTAAATCTGCCCTGGATCTTGGAGAGATCACCGCCAAAGCCCTCCGCCAGCCGACCGATGTCCTCCTGACTGGTGACCATGACCCACACTCGTCCGCCGCACTTTGCGCCGATTTCCTCCACAATGGTCTGGAGCTCCAGCATTAGGTCAGAGTCTGAGCCGATGTACTGACCTACCTCGTCGATCATGAACAGCAGCCGGAAGCTCTCACCACGGCTGTCGATGTACTCACGGATCTCACGGACCAGCTCCTCGATGGAAAGCTCTTGGCGGTCGTTGAACCAGTTTCTTGCGGCAGTCTCGCTCATGTCCAGCGCCTGTGTCATGGCGGCGGAAACGTGATCCTCCATCAAGGCGAATGACTCCCGTGACTCCTCCCAGGATCTGCCGTGGATCTGCTCAAAGGCACTGCGAAACTGCTTTGTCCTGCCGTTTTTTTCGATGAACTGCTCCAGCTTTGCCGCCTTCAGGTCACTTCCGCAGAAGCCCAGATGCTCGTAGAATACCCTTGCGAAGACCCGCAGGATAGCGGTTTTGTCCTTGTGGAGAGGGCTTTTTGAGTCGATGTTGAAAAGTATAGTTTCCGTCGGCACAATGGTACAGGCCTTTAGCTCCTCAAAGAGCTGAGGGTCAGCGAATTTCTCAGAGAAATACTCCACAGCCCTCTTCCCGGCCACCTCCTGATTTGAGAGAAGGTATGACAGGATCTTGAGGAAGTGAGACTTACCGCTTCCAAAAAATCCGGAGATCCACAGGCCGATCTTGTCCGTGGGCTGGGTAAGCGATAGCTTATATTGGCCGAGAAATCGGGCAAAATGGCGGCTGAGTTCCTGAGTGACGACGTACTCACGAAGCTCCTGAGCCACAGACTGCTCATCATTCTGGGCAATCTTGACAACGCCGCTGATATCCCGGTCTATATCGGACTTGTAGATGTTCTGTAAACGCATGGTAGCTGCTCCTTTGGATCTGTGGGAAGCTCGCAGGCTGCCGCTGATCTGATCGAATTGATATACTCCATTATACCATAAACCGCCCCCGATTTCAACATCGCCGGCAAAGCAAAAAAGCCCCCGGTTCAAAATGAACCGGGGGCAATTTAACCGTTCGAGCTTAAATTAGTCCTGTCCGTAGAGTGTTGTCAGACGTGTCAGGTAATCGTAACGATCCTTAGCGTTTTCAACAGCAGCGTCAAAGAGCTTCTCTGCTCTCTCAGGATTGGAGCGAGCCAGTGAGTTGTAACGAACCTCACCCATGAGGAAGTTCTTGTACTCGTCAACGTTAGGAGCCTTAGAATCCAGAGTGAAGGGATTCTTGCCCTGCTTCTTGAGAGTAGGATCGTATCTGTACAGGTGCCAGTAACCAGCCTCAACAGCCTTCTTCTCCTCAGCCTGAGCTGTAGCCATACCTGTCTTGATACCGTGGTTGATACAAGGAGCGTAAGCGATAACGATGGAAGGTCCGTCGTAAGCCTCAGCCTCAGTGAATGCCTTGATGCACTGATTCATGTTTGCGCCCATTGCAACGTGTGCAACGTAAACGTAACCATAGCTCATTGCGATACCAGCCAGATCCTTCTTCTTCATTACCTTACCAGCAGCAGCGAACTGTGCGATAGCGCCTGTAGGTGTAGACTTAGAAGCCTGTCCGCCTGTATTTGAGTAAACCTCAGTATCGAATACGAGGATATTTACGTTCTTGCCGGAAGCGATAACGTGATCCAGACCGCCGAAACCGATATCGTAAGCCCAACCGTCACCACCGAAGATCCACTGGGACTTCTTGGAGAGGTAGTCCTTCTCGTTGAGGATAGCCTTAGCATCGTCGCAGCCGCAAGCCTCAAGAGCAGCAACCAGCTTATCTGTAGCGATGTTGTTAGCAGCGCCGTCGTTCATTGTGTCGAGGTACTCAGCGATAGCAGCCTTAACGTCAGCGTTCTCTGTCTTCTCGTTGAGAGCATTTACCTTAGCCAGAACTCTGTTGTGGAGAGTCTCCTGAGCAAGATACATACCGTAACCGAACTCAGCGTTGTCCTCGAACAGTGAGTTAGACCAAGCAGGACCTCTGCCCTTCTTGTTTACTGTGTAAGGTGTGGAAGGTGCGGAGCCGCCCCAGATAGAGGAGCATCCTGTAGCGTTAGCGATCATCATTCTGTCGCCGAAGAGCTGAGTTACCAGCTTAGCGTAAGGAGTCTCGCCGCAGCCTGCGCAAGCGCCGGAGAATTCCAGGAGGGGCTGTCTGAACTGTGAGCCCTTAACTGTGTCAGCCTTGAACTTAGCAGCTACCTCAGGCTTCTCGTCGAGAGTTACGCCGTAGTTGAATACTTCCTGCTGATCCATCTGAGAAGCGATGGGCTCCATAACGAGAGCCTTCTCCTTAGCAGGACAAACGTTAGCACAAACGCCGCAGCCTGTACAGTCAAGAGTTGAAACTGTCATAACGAACTTCAGGTCGCCAAGAGCGGGCTTGAAGTCAGCAGACTTTGTTGCAGCAGGAGCCTTAGCCAGCTCGTCAGCTGTCATAGCAACAGGTCTGATTACAGCGTGAGGACATACATATGCACACTGGTTACACTGGATACACTTAGAAGCATCCCATGAAGGAACCTTTACAGCGATACCACGCTTCTCGAAAGCAGCAGAGCCCTGGGGGAATGTACCGTCAGCCATGTCAACGAATGTAGAAACAGGCAGGTCGTTACCCTTCTGAGCGTTGCAGGGGATCTGGATATTGTTTACATAATCCTGGAGCTTCTTGTCAGCGCAGGTAACAGGAGCCATACCCATCTGAGTATCAGCGCAGTCAGCCCATGAAGCAGGTACGTCTACCTTAACGATGTTCTGGTGACCAGCATCGATAGCGTTCCAGTTCTTCTCAACAACGTCCTGGCCCTTCTTGCTGTAGGAAGCCTCAGCAGCAGCCTTCATGTAGCCAAGAGCATCCTCGAAGGGAATGATGTTAGCCAGCTTGAAGAATGCAGACTGAAGGATAGTGTTGATACGAGTGCCCATACCAGTCTCTTCACCCAGCTTAACGCCGTTGATGATGTAGAAGTTGATGTTGTTCTGAGCGATGTATCTCTTTACCTGGCCGGGGAGGTTAGCGTCGAGCTCCTCAGGAGACCAGATAGTGTTCAGCAGGAATGTACCGCCGGGCTTGATGTCAGAAACCATATCGTACTTGTCGATATAGCTCTGGTTATGACAGGCAACGAAATCAGCCTTGTTGATGAGGTATGTAGACTTGATAGGAGTCTTACCGAAGCGGAGGTGAGAAATTGTAACACCGCCGGACTTCTTTGAGTCATAAGCGAAGTAAGCCTGAGCGTAAAGATCGGTGTGATCGCCGATGATCTTGATGGAGTTCTTGTTAGCACCAACAGTACCGTCAGAGCCGAGACCCCAGAACTTGCAGGCAGTTGTACCAGCAGGAGCTGAATCGGGGTTCTCCTCCAGAGGAAGTGAAAGGTTAGTAACATCATCCTCGATACCGATAGTAAATCTGGGCTTCTCAGTGTTCTTGAATACAGCAACGATCTGAGCAGGAACAGTGTCCTTAGAGCCGAGGCCGTATCTACCTGTGAAGATAGGAGTATCGTTGAACTTAGTGCCCTTGAGAGCAGCAACAACGTCCAGATACAGAGGCTCACCGAGGGAGCCGGGCTCCTTAGTTCTGTCGAGAACGGAAATTCTCTTAACTGTGTCAGGGATGACCTCTACCAGCTTCTCAGCTACGAAAGGTCTGTACAGTCTAACCTTAACGAGACCGTACTTGCCGCCCTTTGCGTTCAGGTAGTCGATAGTCTCCTCGATAGTCTCGTTTACAGAGCCCATAGCGATGATGATGTGCTCAGCATCAGCAGCACCGTAGTAGTTGAAGAGCTTGTAATCTGTACCGATAAGGTCGTTTACCTTGTTCATGTAGTCCTCTACGATAGCAGGAAGAGCATCGTAGTACTTGTTGCAGGCCTCACGAGCCTGGAAGAAGATGTCAGGGTTCTGAGCAGAGCCGCGGAGAACAGGTCTCTCAGGGTGGAGAGCGCCGTCTCTAAATCTCTGTGCTGCTTCCTTGTCAAGCAGGCTGTAGAGAGTCTCGTCGTCCCAAGTCTCGATCTTCTGGATCTCGTGTGAAGTACGGAAACCGTCGAAGAAGTGGAGGAAAGGAACTCTGCCCTTGATAGTAGAAAGGTGAGCAACAGCACCGAGGTCCATAACTTCCTGAGCAGAACCGGAGCAAAGCATAGCATAACCGGTCTGACGGCAAGCATAGATATCGGAGTGGTCACCGAAGATGTTCAGTGCGTGAGAAGAAACGCAGCGTGCAGAAACGTGGATAACGTTAGGAAGCAGCTCGCCGGCGATCTTGTACATATTGGGGATCATCAGGAGAAGACCCTGAGAAGCAGTGTAGGTAGTTGTAAGAGCTCCAGCGGAAAGTGAGCCGTGAACAGTACCGGCAGCACCGGCCTCAGACTGCATTTCAGCTACAGTAACAGGCTGTCCGAAAAGGTTTTTCTTGTTCTTTGCAGACCAGCTGTCGGTTACCTCAGCCATAACTGAGGAGGGAGTGATGGGGTAAATAGCAGCTACATCGGTAAAGGGATATGATACCCAAGCAGCAGCATTGTTACCGTCCATGGTTTTCATTTTTCTTTTGATTGCCATTGAGAATGACCTCCTGTTTAGATTTTTCAGGGGTTATGAGCCTGCTGCGGACCGGCCGGAGGGCAGGCGTATAACTTCAAAAGATATTATAACACGATTTGCTATTTTTGTAAATACCCTTTTTATAAAAAACGCCCATTTAGAATGCAATAAGTTGTGCAAATAATAGTAAGCATATACTAACTTTAATGATTTTCTGTCCGACCGGATCCCTTTTTGCTGTACAGTTCCCTTCGGAATTTACTAACTGGATATTTTTATGTGCATATTGCTATGTGGATCACCGGTTTTGTTGTACAAAACGACAGAATTTCATTATCGGGAGTAAATTTTTTCGTTTTTTGCTTGACGAAAGCCTGATTTTCATGTATAATATCTATAGTGTTTAATAATCTTGAATTATTAATCACTCGTTTTGTTGTCTCCTTTCTTTTGTTCTACACATATTTTTCTTTTCATCTAATTTCAAAAGCCGGACGCTGTCCGGCTTATTTTTTTTGCATTTTTTCCTCCTTTTCGGGAACAATACCCCAAAGGAGTTGATCAATTTGAGCATAACACCACAGGCATACAAAGCCATGAGCGATAAGGCCTCGCCGAAGTCCAACACCAAGGTCAACGTGGCCATGGCCTATCTCACAGGCGGAGGGATCTGCGCTATCGGGCAGCTTCTCAGGGAGCTCTTCTCAGCCTTGGGCTACAGTCAGGACACCGCTGGGAGCTGGGCATCGATCACGCTGGTCATAGCAAGCGCCCTGCTGACCGGAGCCGGGCTCTATCAGAAGTTGGCAAAGCACGCCGGAGCCGGCACTCTTGTACCCATAACCGGCTTCGCAAACGCAGTGAGCTCCTCAGCGATCGAGTCCAGCTCAGAGGGCTGGGTCTTGGGCGTAGGAGCTAAGATCTTCACCATTGCCGGACCGGTGATCCTGTACGGCTGTGCCGCCTCCGCCGTGTACGGCTTACTTTACTATATAATAGTATAAGGCAACCAAAAATCAATTGCAATTGCGTGGGTGCGGGGAGCCGCTCGCTCCCTGCCGGAGTCCAGAGGCAGAGCCTCTGGCGGGTGCAGGGCAGAGCCCTGCTGGGAGCTTGAGGGCAAAGCCCTCAGAATTGCCTTAAAGCGCTCTGCAAGGGGTGAATGCAAAAACAGTCCGGTGGACTGTTTTTGCAGAGGGGACGCTCTGCAAGTGAGAGCGTCCCCTCGTATGCCGTTTGGTCCTGTCTGCCTTGCCGCTCAGCGGCAAATATCATAGCAGCAAGCATCGTTCACCTTTGCCACAGCAAAAAGCCCAGGGTCTCCCCCGGGCTTTTCTCACATCGTCACAACGAAGCATATGCTCTTGCCTTCAACGTTCTCCACGTTGACCTTGAACTTGTGCTTGTCGATAATAGATTTTGCTATCGCAAGTCCCAATCCGTAGCCGCCTGTGGCTCGGTTCCTGGACTCATCGCTGCGGTAGAAGCGCTCAAAGATCTTGTCCTTGTCCTCCTCCTTGACGCCGGAGCCGGTGTTGTACACATAAAACACAGTCTTGTCGTTCTCCTTGGTCAGCGAAACTCGGACAGTTCCGCCGTCTTTGGAGTATTTCAGGGCGTTGTCGATGAAGATCGCCGCCATTTGCTTGATATGCTGCTCGCTGCCGGTGATCTTGATGTCGTCCTCGATGTTGAGCACGAAATTCTTGTTGGTCTCGAAAGCCTTGCACTCAAAGGGCAGCGCCGTGTTGACGATCGCTCGGCTAAGGTCGAACTCCGTCTGGACGAACTGTGTGTTGGAGTTCTCAAGGCGTGTCAGGCTCAGCAGATCGTTAACCAGCACGTTCATTCGGTCGGCCTGATCCTGGATATAGTTCAGCCACTTGTTATCGCCGATCTCGCCCTCAAGAACATCTGCATTTGCCGAAATAACAGTCAGAGGCGTTTTCAGCTCATGGCTTGCGTCAGAGATGAACTGCTTCTGCTTGTCGAAGGTCTCCTGGATCGGCTTTACGATCAGACCACTGAGGTAGAAAGCCACAGCCGAGAGCACGATCACGCTGATCAGTCCCACGATCACGGTGATGCGTGTCAGCTTTTTCAGCATATCGATCTCAGCGCTTTTGTCGGTGAGGGCAAAAAGTGTTCCGTTGGCCTTCTGAGCCGCAACGAACTGATAGCTGTCCATCATGCCGGAGCTCTCCCCGGACTCCATTATCCGGGTTATGTAGTCCTGAGCGTCTGTTTCCGCCAGGTCATCGTTGTTAGCACAGCGGACGAAATTCCCCTGCTCATCGGCCATCATTACGAAGAAATCGATCGAGCCCAGAGACTTCGGAACAGGCTCACGCTCGCCGTTGTACTGAGAGGGCTGTCCGCCGTTTTTGTTCTGACCGGCAGCCATAGTAGTGGAGTTCCCCTGCTTTGCCGTGGTCACAGCAGTGGTGGTCGAGATCGTTTCCGCCTCGGCAGTGATGCTCACGCTGTCGAGGATCCCGCCCAGCGAAAACGACATTCCTTCCGGCTCTGGTCGATCATCCTCAGGGGCGTCGTCCTCCTCCTCATTATAGCCGGACTGCCACTGGTTCCAGTTCCACTGATCCCAGCCCCATTGATCCCAGCCCCAGCCGGGCCTCCAAGGTCCCCACTGTTCATGAGGCTTGTCATCCTTGCCGGGCTTTGGCGGCTCGTCATCATCGTCATCGTCAACAGGCTCCTGAGGCTTTTCCGGCTCTGGAGCCTTCGTAGGCGGCTGGATCACTGCCGGCGGCTCCGTGGGAGCGATGATCTGAGGAGCGGTAGGCTCTTCCTTTTTAGAAGCCTCTGTGGAAGGCGTATCCGGCTCATCCGGCGGCGGAGGATCATCCTGCGAGTCCTCGGGAGGGGGCGGAGGATCGTCCTGGTCTTGGTCTATAACTGTCTCCTGAGGCTGCTCTGTTTCAGCCTCAGTGGGAGGAGCTGTGGTAGAAGGCTCCTCTGTGGGAGGATCGGTCTCGTCCTCCGGGCGTGTGGGCATTTCTCCGGTGGGCTTCTCAGGAGGAGGCTCCTGACGGTCTTCCCAGCGCATACCGCCGTTCTTCGGCCGCTCAAAGCTGAACTCACCAGCGTTGCTGTCATACTCAACGCCGGCAGCGATCTGCTTGAGCACCACCATGGACTGGCGCTCCATAACGGTATTCATGATGACGTTGATAGCCACCAGCACCGCCACGAATATGGCCAGGAGAATGCCTGCGATTATGCTGAAAAATCTCAGCTGGACTTTTTTGAACAAAGAGCGGTCACCCCCTTATTCCAGCGAATAGCCGATACCACGGGCGGTCTTGATCTGGACCGGCGCCGAGATCGACGACAGTTTTTTTCTCAGGAATGATATGTAGACCTCGATGTTGTTGTACTCAACATCGCTCTCATAGCCCCAGATCTTCTCGATTATGCGCTCCTTGGGGAGGATCTGTCTGGGGTTGGCGATGAGGAGCTCCATGATTTGGTACTCCTTCAGGCTCAGCTTCACATCGCTGCCCTGCCAGCTGAGGGCGCAGGTGTTTTTGTTGAGCTGGAGGCCGTTGAAATCCATTTTCCCCTCGTCCAGGATCTCGCCCTTTCTGCGGGTCATGGCACGGACTCTCGCCAAAAGCTCGCCTGTGACGAAGGGTTTTGTCAGGTAATCGTCAGCGCCGCAGTCAAGGCCGTTGATCTTGTCCTCCACCTCGCTGCGAGCAGTCAGCAGCAGCACAGGAGTGTTTACCTTCTCAGCACGCAGATTGCTGAGCACCTCAAGTCCGTTCATACCGGGGAGCATTATGTCAAGGATTATGCAGTCATAAACGCCGGTCAGGGCGTTGTCAAGGCCGTCGATGCCGTTGTAGACAGTATCCACGGAGTACATATTTCGCTTTAGTATTTCCGTAAGGGCGTCGGCCAGCTGGACCTCGTCCTCCACCACAAGAAGTTTCATATAAACTCAACCTTTCCTTAGGGTACAATTACCCTTTATATACCTTATTATAACACATAACATTGAAATAGTCTTAAAGAGTGTTTAATAAATATTTTTAATCAGTAAAAAATCAAGCCCGTTTTTTGTGCAAAACAACAGTTTTATCAAAACCCTCCTAATGATCGTTGACTAAGTTAGGAATTTATGATAAAATTAACTGTAGTAATACCGGATTTCGGTATAATACCTCTTTCGGTATACATCGAGTAATCAATGGAGGACCTAAATCATGCAGTCAACTCAGGAACGGAAAAAAGGCGGCTTTGCCAGGGCTCTGCTGCCGTCATTTAATGCCGATCTGAAAAAATACGATGAGCTCTATCAGCAGTTCTCCCGTGAAGGCTATACCCGTGAGCTCTGTGAGGCTTACGCAGACGCCTTCGTGAACAACCGCAAAAAGCCCGCAGCCGAGGATCTGGTCCAGCTGGTCAGCCTCTACGACAGAGTACACGAGTTCAGCAGTGCCGAGTTCTATCTGGAAATGCTCAGCGAGAGGAAGCTCTCAGGGGACGACAAGTTCGGCTATTGCATCGAAGCGCTCAAGGTCAAGAGCAAGCTGGGACATTGGCGTGATGCCGAGGATTTCCGCACGGAGAACATCAACTTCATGCAAAATCACTCCGAAAAGGTGGATCAGAGCAAGAAGGCCAAGATGTACATAGCTCTGGCTTTGGCCGACTGTGCCGCTAAGAATTACGAGCAGGCCGGAAAGCTCCTGACAGCCTTTGGCTTCAAGCCCGAAAAGCGCAGCGACACTACTCTGCTGGAGATGATGATAACCGCAGTGTATATCTGCGCAAAGTCCGGCGACCCGGACAGCCTGGCAGTGGCCGTGGCCAACGCCGAGGCAGCCAAGAAGATCACGGAATTTGAGTTCCCGTGGTGCAAGGACTATTACGAACAATGTATACAGGAGGCCTCTGAGGGAGTCCTCTGACAGAGCGGGAGCCTTCGGGCTCCTGTTTTTGCGTTTTCTGCACAGACCGCCAAAATTTTTTCATAAAATTTTTCAGGAAGCATTTGTTAAACTGATCTAACATTTTAACCGAAATGTGCAATTCCTGCCTTTTCAGGTGATTTGGTAATTGTTATAACAAACGTTCCGGTGGCAGACGTTTCGGGAGATTTCCCGAAAAATAGGCGAAAACGCATTTTTGTAACTTTTCTTATAAATAAATATTTCGTTAGCAAATAGCTTTGTAAACAGAATTTGTACAGATAAATTCTTTTGATGTATTAAGAATTTCTTAAAATAATATAAAAATTTTTTACTAGCAATTTTGTGCTAGATCTTGGCAATATTGTCAATTGATTATCCCCGGGATTTCGCTTATAATACAATTGTCGGATGCGAAAAACGACTCATTTCAAGCCGTTTATCGCACCGCCGCATAATTACGTTTTGCTAAATTATGTGTCCTGTGAAAACGGCAAGTATTGTTCATACTGTCCTCCGGTCTAAACTCCGCCGGATCAGCACCTATCATCTATCCCACCAAGCGACCCACAAATTCGCTGCTATTTAAACATTAATGCCTATAATATGTTTAATCGCCTAAAAGCAGCCTTCGTCACTTGAAACGTCTCACCAAAAGCTACAGCCTGACAGATGAACGTATCGGCACTGCGGATCATGTGCCCCGCCGTTCCGCAAATGCGTATAGAGGGTGCGCATTTGCAAAAGAATAGCGTCCTTCATTGACTATTTGAGAGGGTGTCAATGAAGGCCGTTATTTTTTATAAAGCTATCTCTTCATCTATATACTTCAGAAAAAGGCGTCCCCATCGGAACGCCTTTTTTCTTTATTTGTTCTGGAACTTCGCCATTTTCCGAAGTGTATAGCCCTCGTTGATCTTCAGCTCGCCTCGGTCGATCGCCAGTGCGTAGTCCGGAACATCCCGGGTCACCGTTGTTCCGGCCGCCGTGTAGACGCCCTTGCCCAGCTTTACCGGTGCGATAAGGCTGGTGTTGCTGCCCACGAAGCTGTAGTCCCCTATCACGCAGCGGCTCTTGGCAACACCGTCAAAATTGACCGTTACCGTGCCTGCGCCGATGTTGGACTTCTTTCCGATGTCAGTATCGCCGATGTAGGCCAGATGCGCAATTGCGGTCTTTTCGCCGATGTCGGAGTTCTTGATCTCCACGAAATCACCGATCTTGGCACCGCCACGGATCCGGCTGCCCGGGCGAATGTGGACAAAGGGTCCCACGTCAACTCCCGACTCGATCACGGAGCCGCTGGCCTGAGAGGAATTGAAGGTCACGTTGTCGCAGAGCGTGCAGTTCTCCAGCACGGAATTGGGCCCGATCACGCAGCCCTCGCCGATAGTCGTGCAGCCCTTGATGATAGTTCCCGGAAGGATCTCAGTACCGGCACCGATCTCCACGCTTCTCTCGATGATAACGCCGTCTGTGCAGGTAAATCCAACGCCCTCGGCCATGAGCCTGTTGATAACAGCCATTCTTGCGTATGTATTCAGCTCAAGAAGATCCTTGCGGTCGTTGGCACCCTTGATCATGTCAGGGTTGGAGGACTTGTAGGCTCCGGCGTTTTTGCCCGAAGCTACGGCGATCCCCACGGTGTCAGTCAGGTAGTATTCATGCTGAGCATTGTCGTTGGTCAGGCCGCTTAGCAGCTCGATAAGGTCAGCTGTTTTGAACCAATAACAGCCGGAATTCACCTCACGGATAGCCCTCTGCTCCTCAGTTGCGTCCTTCTGCTCAACAATGCCGCTGATGCCGCTTCCAGAACGGATAACTCGGCCGTAGCCAAAGGGATCCTCCAGCTCCGCCGTGATCACGGTCACGGAGTTTCCGTTCTGCTGGTGGAGCACCAGAGACTCCTCGATAGTCTGCTTGTCGACGAAGGGGGCATCGCCGCAGAGCACCAGGGTATTCCCGTCAGTGTCCTCCTCCAAAAACGGAACAGCCTGCATCACGGCGTGGCCTGTGCCAAGGCGTTCGGCCTGGAGAACGGTCTTGCAGCGGCCGCCCAGGTACTCGTCGATCATCTCGCCCTTGAAGCCCTTGACCACGCAGATGTCCCCTATACCGGCGCTTTTGCAGGCTGAGATCACCCACTCAAGCATCGGCTCGCCTAGTACCTTGAACAGAGGCTTGGGCATATCGGCCTTCATGCGCTTGCCCTGACCTCCCGCTAAGATTATTGCTTTGTTCATGTTCGTTTCCTCCTGTATTTCAGTTTTCATTTGCATATTCCGGCGGAAAATACTGCGTCATGTACTCTTTGAACATATCCGGCACATAGCCCGTGTGGAATTTGCCTTCGTAGAGTTTGAAAGATACATCTGCACCGTAAGCGGTCATTCTGTTGTAAAGAGCTTCCGCGTCCTCAGGTATAGTGGCAAGATCTTCCGGAGCGTCGAAACGATAATACTCGCTCCCGCCCGCACATATAAACACCTTTTTGTCAAGCGAACTATTGCGCTCGAAAAAGCCAAACTCACTTTCAAAGGCATACGGATCCTTGATACTGCTGTTATCGCATACGACCGGACTGGACTCATCGGTATAATGATACGTCCAGAACGCAGGGCTGGCTATTATATAGTTCGCGAATGGCTGATCTGCATACCTGTCAGCGTTACACAGAGCATAGTGGGAGAAAACGCCGCCCAGCGAATGTCCGAACAGGACCGACCGCGAGGGATTGGTCTTGTAATTCATAGAGATGAGAGGCATGAGCTCATCAGTTATGAAGCCGAGGAACTCCTCCTGGCGCAGCACGAATTTCTCAAAGCGAACATCGTCCATAGCGCCGTTGACGTTATAATCGTGACCGAGAGTGACGAATATCACAGGCGCCGCCTCGCCTTCGTTTATGAGCTTCCACATATCGGGTACACAATATAGCCAGTACTCCGAATCACATATAAAAAACACCGGGTATTCCCTGTTCTCATCGTAATCCGGCGGGAGCGTGATGTGGACGAGGAAGTCGGTATCGAACTGCTCGTCGTATACCTTCAGTTCACGGACATTCTCCTGTATCTGCTTGAACTTGACGTATTCGGAGCCGCCCTGATGCATACCGTATGCACTGCGTTCAAGTCCGTAAGCCTCAGCTTTTTCGGGATATATCACTGAAAGCTCACGATAGCCGGAAGAGGACTTCTCCTTTTCCGTCATAGTGTCAGGAAAGACCAGTGTGCTGAAATACCCCGGCTCTGAAGCCGGCTCTGTGACCGCTTCCGTTGCAGCCGGCTCCTCTTCGGAGCTCTCCTCTTCGCTGCTCTCGCTGACAGAAGAGCTCTCCTTCTGGGCAGAGCTGCTGTCCTTGGGAGCGTCGGAGCAGCCGGCAGTCAGGCAGGCCAGAGCTGCAATTATCGCTAACACTTTTATCTTTTTCATCTCATTCTCCTCATATGCTGATCTCTATAAACTTATTTTTACATACTTTAACTATAAATGCAAGGGGATTTTCCCAATATTTTTTTATTTCACACTTTTTTGTACAAAATGCAGTAAAACTAACCAATATTTTTTTGCTTATTTTATATGGTAATTTTTTCTGTTATGTGTTATAATAGTTATAAGTCGGAATAGCTGTCCATCAGCTGTTTCGGTAATGTTTAAAACTGGAGGTATACACCAATGGCAAAAAAATATTGTTACCTTTTCTCTGAAGGTAATGCCGACATGAGAGAGCTTCTCGGCGGTAAGGGCGCTAACCTGGCTGAGATGACAAACATCGGTCTCCCTGTTCCTCAGGGTTTCACCATCACTACAGAGGCTTGTACTCAGTACTATGAGGACGGCGGTATCAGTGATGAGATCATGGCCGAGATCAACGAGTATATCGTAAAGATGGAAGAGATCACTGGCAAGAAGTTCGGTGACAAGGATAACCCCCTCCTCGTTTCTGTACGTTCTGGTGCAAGAGCTTCAATGCCCGGTATGATGGATACAATCCTTAACCTCGGTCTGAATGAGACTGTTGTTGAGACTATCGCTGCTAAGTCCGGCAACCCCAGATGGGCTTGGGACTGCTACAGAAGATTCATCCAGATGTATTCTGACGTAGTTATGGAAGTTGGTAAGAAGTACTTCGAAGAGCTTATCGACAAGATGAAGGAAGCTAAGGGCGTTACTCAGGACGTTGAGCTCGGCGCTGACGACCTCAAGGAGCTGGCTGGCCAGTTCAAGGCTGAGTACAAGGCTAAGATCGGTACAGACTTCCCTTCTGATCCTAAGGAGCAGCTCATGGGCGCTATCAAGGCTGTATTCCGTTCATGGGACAACCCCAGAGCTAACGTTTACAGACGTGACAACGATATTCCTTTCTCTTGGGGTACTGCTGTTAACGTTCAGTCAATGGCATTCGGTAATATGGGCGACAACTGCGGTACTGGTGTTGCCTTCACTCGTGATCCTGCTACAGGTGAGAACAAGCTCATGGGCGAGTTCCTCACAAACGCACAGGGCGAGGACGTTGTTGCCGGTGTT
Organism: Ruminococcus flavefaciens; assembly: GCA_902760805.1. Lineage (GTDB taxonomy): Bacteria > Bacillota > Clostridia > Oscillospirales > Ruminococcaceae > Ruminococcus. The sequence goes on from CACWHY010000025.1 coordinate 25,230, forward strand.
AGAACTCCTATGCCTATCGAAGAGATGGCTCAGAAGTTCCCTGAGGCTTACGAGGATTTCGTAAAGGTTTGCGATATCCTTGAGAACAGATACCACGATATGCAGGACATGGAGTTCACTGTAGAAGACGGTAAGCTCTATATGCTCCAGTGCAGAAACGGTAAGAGAACAGCTCAGGCTGCTCTGAAGATCGCTTGCGACCTGGTCGACGAGGGTCACAAGACTGAGCAGGAAGCTGTTGCTATGATCGATCCTAGAAACCTTGATACACTTCTCCACCCCCAGTTCGACGCTAAGGCTATCAAGGCTGCTACTCCTCTGGGCAAGGGTCTGGGTGCTTCACCTGGTGCTGCTTGCGGTAAGGTAGTATTCACAGCTGACGATGCTGTTGAGTGGGCTGCTAAGGGCGAGAAGGTCGTTCTGGTACGTCTTGAGACTTCTCCTGAGGATATCACAGGTATGAAGGCTGCTCAGGGTATCCTGACAGTTCGTGGCGGTATGACTTCTCACGCTGCCGTTGTTGCCCGTGGTATGGGTGAGTGCTGCGTTTCCGGATGCGGCGACATCAAGATGGATGAGGCTAACAAGAAGTTCGAGCTCGGCGGAAAGACTTTCGTTGAGGGCGACTACATCTCTATCGACGGTACAACAGGTAACATCTATGAGGGTATCATCCCCACTGTTGATGCTCAGATCGCTGGCGGGTTCGGCCGCATCATGGCTTGGGCTGATAAGTACAGAACTCTGAAGGTAAGAACAAACGCTGATACACCTGCTGACGCTAAGAAGGCTCGTGAGCTGGGCGCTGAGGGTATCGGTCTCTGCCGTACAGAGCATATGTTCTTCGAGGCTGACAGAATTGCTGCTTTCCGTGAGATGATCTGCTCCGATACAGTTGAGGAGCGTGAGGCTGCTCTGGCTAAGATCGAGCCCATGCAGCAGGCTGACTTCGAGGCTCTCTACGAGGCTCTCGAGGGTAACCCTGTTACTATCCGCTTCCTGGATCCCCCTCTCCACGAGTTCGTTCCTACTGAGGAGGCTGACATCAAGGCTCTGGCTGACGCTCAGGGCAAGTCCGTTGAGACTATCAAGAACATCATCTCTTCTCTTCACGAGTTCAACCCCATGATGGGTCACCGTGGATGCCGTCTTGCTGTAACATACCCCGAGATCGCTGCTATGCAGACAAAGGCTGTTATCAAGGCTGCTATCAACGTTAAGAAGAATCACCCTGACTGGAACGTTAAGCCTGAGATCATGATCCCGCTGGTTGGCGACGTTAAGGAGCTCAAGTTCGTTAAGAAGGTAGTTGTTGAGACTGCTGACGCTATTATCGCTGAGGCTGGTTCTGACCTTCAGTACGAGGTCGGCACAATGATCGAGATCCCCAGAGCTGCTCTTACAGCTGACGAGATTGCTGCTAACGCTGACTTCTTCTGCTTCGGTACAAATGACCTTACTCAGATGACTTACGGCTTCTCTCGTGACGACGCTGGTAAGTTCCTCGGCGCTTACTACGATGCTAAGATCTTCGAGAGCGATCCCTTCGCTAAGCTGGATCAGGACGGCGTTGGTAAGCTGATGGAGATGGCTATCAAGCTCGGTAAGCCCGTTAATCCTTCACTCCACTGCGGTATCTGCGGCGAGCACGGCGGAGATCCTTCCTCTGTTGCATTCTGCCACAAGATCGGTCTGGATTACGTTTCTTGCTCACCTTTCCGTGTTCCAATCGCTCGTCTGGCTGCTGCTCAGGCTGCTATCGCAGACAAGAAGTGATCATAACTCAACAGAGTTAAGTTCAAAAGCGAGATAACATTTTGATCTGCATAAGCGGATAACTGATGTTAATAACAGTCCCCCTGGATCATTTCGGTTCAGGGGGATTTTTCAGCCTTGCAGTGAGTAACATTTTACGCATAACAAAAAATATCTTCAAAAAACCTTGACATCTTCTGATATATATGCTATACTATCCTCAAAGAGTTACATAATGTACATAACGAAATATTTAGGAGGCTTTATGGAACTTACCAAACTGGCTGCCGTGAAAACAGGTCTTGTTCTGTCACGAAAAGAAGCCAAAACTACCGATAAAAGCTGGGAATACCGTCAGCTGAATCTGAAAGCTGTCAATGACGACGGTACTATAAATACAGATGAAACGATACCGTTTTACGCTTCGGAGGAGCTCTCTCCGAACTACCTCACGCAGGTGGGAGACATAGTTGTCAAGACTTCCGAGCCGTACACGGCGGCATATATCACAGAGGAATACGCAGGACTGGTCATACCTTCGCATTTTGTTGTGGTGAGAGTAGATATAACAAAAGCTTTGCCGCAGTATATAGCGTGGTATCTGAACAAAGACCGCATAAAAAAGGCATTCCGCATGAGCTGTACGGGTATGCTGAAACAGATAAAGCCCACTATGGTCGGTGAGACTGAGATAAAACTGCCGTCCCTTGAACGTCAGCGGCAGGTGGTTGAGCTTTATAATATTTCCCGACAGGAAATAGTTCTGCTGGAAAGGCAGATAAGGCAGAAAGAAGCCTATTACAAGGCGCTGATAAATAAGGTAAACAGGATGTGAGAAGTATGGATAAAGAGATAAAAGAGCGCATAGATCCCCGAAGGCTACAAGAAAACGAAAGTCGGTATTGTGCCTGTGGAGTGGGAGACAAAAACACTTGGGCAAGTATTGCAGAGGGTATCAAATGCTGTAAATGTTGAGAATGATATTCAATATCAGCAAATTGGAATTCGTTCTCATGGCAAGGGCTTGTTTTATAAAGAAAAAGTATCTGGTGCAGAACTGGGAAATAAATCTGTTTTTTGGATTGAACCTGACTGTTTCATTTTAAATATTGTTTTTGCATGGGAACAGGCTATTGGGAAAACAACTAAAAATGAAATTGGTATGATTGCATCACACAGGTTTCCTATGTATAAGCCACAAGGAATAGATATTGACTACTTGGTTTTCTATTTTCTGACCAAAAGAGGTAATACTTTATTAGAATTAGCGTCTCCTGGCGGTGCTGGACGAAACAAAACGCTCGGTCAAGAAAACTTTTTAAATAGTAAAGTTATTCTCCCCCCACTCCCCGAACAGAAAAAGATAGCGGAGATAATATCCACGCAGGACAAGCTGATAGAATTGCAGGAAAAGAAGATAGAGCAGTTGAAAGAACTGAAAAAAGCCTATCTGCAAAAGATGTTTCCGCAAAAAGGCCAAAAAGGCAGTAAATACCCCGAACTCAGGTTTAAAGGATTTACTGATCCTTGGGAACAGCGGAAGTTCAGTGATTTCACATTTGCAGCAGGAGAACGGAATAAAGATGACCTTGATTTAGAGCCATTTGCCATTACAAATAATCAGGGGTTTATCGCTCAAAGTGAAGTTCATGATGACTTTGGCTACATGAAAGATGTTGACCGAAAAATGTATATTGTAGTAAAGCCAAACTCATTTGCCTACAATCCCGCAAGAATAAATGTCGGTTCTTTAGGATACTACGAAGGTGCGGAAAACGTCATAGTTTCGTCACTTTACGAGGTTTTTCAGACTGCCGAATATGTTGATGATAAGTTCCTGAAACATTGGTTTAAGACCAAAGCATTTCAGGATTGGATAGAGCGTTTACAAGAAGGCAGTGTCCGTCTTTACTTCTATTATGACAAGCTATGCGAGTGCATAATGAGTATGCCGTCCGTGGAAGAACAGAGGAAAATCGGAGCATACCTCGACAAGATAGATAACCTTATCACCCTTCATCAGCGTAAGTCAGAACAGGAAAAACAAAAGAAAAAAGCCCTTATGCAATTATTGCTTACAGGCATAGTAAGAACGAAATAAATACAGTGAGGTAAATAATTATGACTACTAAAAATGATATCGAAAAGGTACTCTGGAGTGCCTGCGACAGCTTCAGAAACAAGATAGACAGCTCCCGCTACAAGGACTACATACTCGCCATGCTCTTTGTCAAGTATCTGAATGACGTTTACAACGAGACTAAAGCTAAGTATATCGAGGAATACAAGGGCGACGAAAGACGTGTTGAACGTGCTATGCGCAACGAGCGTTTCACCCTGACCGAGACTTCTACTTTCGATTATCTCTACGACAACCGCACCGATAACGAGATCGGTCAGAAGATAAATGTTGCCCTTGCCGAAATTGAAAATAACAACAGCGAGAAGCTCCGCAACGTGTTCCGTGCTATCGACTTCAACTCCACT
>CACWHY010000026.1 GCA_902760805.1 Ruminococcus flavefaciens
TCACTTGGTTTTCGAGGAAACAAAAAAGGACTCGATTCCAGTGTTTTCACATTTCGTGAAAACCACTAAAACCGAGTCCGAAACTTTGTATACTATTTTGGGGCAACAAAATCGAGATTTGCCTGTATTTCGACCTTTGGAGAGGGCTGAATTTTCACTTTTGAGAGTTCAAATCCTTACACATGGCTAAAACAGCTCAATGTCATCTATGAAAATCGAAGTAAAATTTTCGAGATTCGGGTAGCAAAAAAGCCCGATATTTCGGGCTTTTTTGACTATGTCATCAATTTAGTCATGACGATATGGTTGGGGTGGAAGGATTTGAACCCTCGAAATAACGGAGTCAGAGTCCGCTGCCTTACCACTTGGCGACACCTATACCACCATTTTTCTGTATTGTCAATAGCTACAGATATATTTTTATTTTTTAATTATGCCATAAAACTCTTGTAAATGACCGCTGTTCATTATATAATATAGTTATGACTTTCACAAACTTTTCCACACCAATGAACGGAGCAACAAAATGAAAAAACTCTACTTTATCGTAAATCTTATCGCCGGAAAAGCTGAGATCGGAGACCGCCTTGGCGAGATCATCAACGATTTCAACAAGGCCGACTATGAGGTCACGGTCCACATCACTCAGGATGCTGACGATGCCTCAGTTCAGGCGGAATACGCCTGTTCAGCAGGCTTTGATCTGCTGGTCTGTGCCGGAGGTGACGGAACTCTCAGCCAGTGCCTTCAGGGGCTTATGCGCTGCGAAGACCGCATCCCGATCGGCTACATCCCGGCCGGCTCTACCAACGATTTCGCCCGGACTCTGGGTATTCCCAAGAACACTACTGACGCAGTGCGCTGGATCATTGAGGGAACTCCCACGGCCTGCGACATCGGCGGCTTCAATAACGATTATTTCACCTATATCGTGGCGTTTGGAGCCTTCACCAACGTTTCCTATGAGACCTCTCAGCAGGTCAAGAACATATTCGGCCACGCCGCATATTTTTTCAGCGGACTCATGCAGCTGACCAACATTCGCTCAAAGCATATGCGTATCGAGTACGATGACAACGTGATCGAGGACGACTTCATTTTCGGCATGGTCACAAACTCTTCCTCGGTGGCAGGACTTCTTTCTATGAACGACTTCCTGCTTGACGACGGCGTTTTCGAGGTCACACTTATCAAGAAGCCCTCAAATCCGCTGCAATTGCAGGAGATCATCACCTCTCTGCTGAATATTTCCACAGAGATCGACAAGGATTACATCAAGTTCTTCCGCACGAACAAGATCACCTTCACCTCTCTCAGCGACGAGGCCATAACCTGGACCCGTGACGGCGAGTACGGAGGCGACGCCTTCAAGAACACGGTCTGCAACTACAAAAAGGCTGTGGAGTTCATGATCGGCGGCTGATGGAGGAACTATGGAGAAATATGGTTTTTCGGTGATCATCCCTGCTCACAATGAGGAGAACTACATCGGGAAGTGCCTTGCCGGGATCAGAAGGGCTGCTCAGCAGGTCGCTCCCGAGAAGGTGCAGATCATAGTCGTGGCAAATCGCTGTACTGACCGGACTGCGGATATTTCCCGGAAATTCGGCGCTCAGGTGGTGGAGAACTCCGACAGATGCATAAGCAGCATCAGAAATGCCGGTATCCGTGCGGCGAGGGGACGTGTCCTTGTGACCATTGATGCAGACAGCGTCATGAGCCCCGGCTCGCTGAGAGAGATCCGGAAAATGCTGAAAAGCGGCAGATACATCGGCGGAGGAGCTCGTCCGAAATTCGACCGGATGTCCCTGGGGATAGCGGTGTCGTCGGCCTATGTTGCGATGAAGCTGATCCCTAGGATGATCAGCAGCGGCGGCTTTCTTTCGGGAGCAATGTTCTGGACGCTGAGGAGCTCCGCAGAGAGGATCGGGGGCTTTGACGAGAGCCTGGTGAGCCTTGAGGATCTGGACTTCGCAAAGCGGCTGCGTGAGCTTGGCAAAAGCTGCGGTATGAGGTATGGCACTCTCAGGCGTTCCTATGTGACCACTTCAAGCCGAAAATTCGACAAATTCGGCGACTGGTACCTGCTCAGGAACAGGGCGCTGACCAAGGCGATCTTCACAGGCAAGGACCGAAGCGCAGCGGACAAGTTCTACTACGATGTTCGGTAATAATAAACGCAAAAAAGTCCCGGAAAACCGGGACTTTTCTTATTCCTCGTCACTTTTTAGGATCTTGTACAGGGTCGCGTAGAGGAAGGCGGCCTCCTCCTTGGTCAGGCGGATACAGCCGCCGATCTTGTCGGGGATAGGCTCTGCCTTGGCACGGAGCGCCTCGCCCTGGGGGGTGATCTCCACCAGCAGCACACGCTCGTCCTCAGAGCTGCGGTAACGCTTCACGAAGCCCTTAGCCTCCAGGCTTTTCAGCACAGGTGTCAAAGTGCCTGAGTCCAGAAACAGCCGCTTGCCAAGCTCCTTGACGCTGAGCTTTTTCTCCTCCCAGAACACCATCATTGCGATGTACTGGGTGTAGGTCATGTCGATCTCGTCCAAAAACGGGCGGTATTTCTTGATGATCTCACGGGAGCAGGCGTACAGGGGGAAGCAGAGCTGGTTGTCCAGCTTCAGCTTGTCGTAATTCTCGCTCATGTCTCACTCAGCCTTCTGAGAGTCGTAGGCGGTGCGGATAGCTATGCAGAGCTGGTCTGCGCAGGAAGTGGGGCGCATACCGCAGGTGTTGCCCTTGAGCTTTTCCTCGATCTGCTCAACGGTCATGCCGTCCACCAGCTTAGAAACAGCCTTCAGGTTGCCGTTGCAGCCGCCCTCGAAGCTGACGTTTGTAACCACGTCGCCGTCAAGGTCGAAATGGATCAGCTTTGAACAGACCATTTTAGTCTTATAAGTGTACTCCATAGTAGTACCTCCAGTCTATGAGTTGAGTTCAATTGAATTGTACCATATTTCTTTGGACTTGTCAAGCCTCGGAGGAGGATATTTGTTTGCTGTAGAAAACTTACTCCTGCTCGCCGAATGTGCGGACTGCCTTGAGCATGATAGCGCACTCAAGGCGCTTCTTCTCAAGCTCGCATGAGATCTTGTGTGCGGAGCGGATATCGCCCATATACTGGTAATTGTTGGCATTACAGCCGCCGCTGCAATAGAACTTCGCCCAGCATTTTCTGCATTCGGGCTTTGAGTAAACGTGAGCCTGAGCGAAGTCAGCCTTCATCTTCTGGTCGAAGGTGCCCTCGTCGATGTTGCCCATTTTGTACTCGTCTATGCCAACGAACTGATGACAGGGGAAGATGTCGCCGTCGGGAGTGATCGCAACGTAGTCGTTTCCGCAGCCGCAGCCTCTCAGGCGCTTGATAGCGCAGGGACCCTGATCCAGGTCCAGCATAAAGTGGAAGAAGTTGAACTTCTTGCCCTGCTTCTCGTTTTCGATGATACGCTTAGCCAGGCGCTCATACTCGGCGAAAACAGCCGGGAGCTCCTTTTCTGTGAGGGCGTACTCGTCGCCTTCGCCAACAACGGGCTCAATGGAGATCTGGTCAAATCCGGCATTATACAGGGCGAAAACGTCCTCTGAGAAGTCCAGGTTGCGATTGGTGAAAGTGCCACGGACGTAGTATTCCTTGTCGCCACGGCCCTCCACCAGCTTCTTGTACTTGGGGAGGATGATGTCGTAGCAGCCCTTGCCGTTTACCAGCACACGGAAGTAGTCGTTGACCTCCTTGCGGCCGTCGATGGACAGCACCACGTTGGACATCTCACGGTTGATGAAATCGATCTTCTCGTCGTCCAGGAGGAGACCATTGGTCGTGATAGTGAAGCGGAATTTCTTGCCGAATTCAGCCTCACGGGAGCGGGCGTACTCCACGATCTGCTTTACCACGCCGAAGTTCATCAGGGGCTCGCCGCCGAAGAAATCCAGCTCAAGGTTAGGTCTGTCGCCGGAGTTTTCCAGCAGGAAGTCGATAGCGTGCTTGCCGGTCTCAAAGGACATGAGCTTGCGTCCCTTGCCGAAATCTCCGGTAGAGGCGAAGCAGTATTTGCATCTGAGCTGGCAGTCATGTGCGATATTCAGGCACATGGCCTTTACCGGTGAAGCAACTGAGTATTTTGCGTACTTCTCATAGTCGTCCTCAGAGAAGAGGATCTTGTCGTTGTACAGCTCCACGATCTCCTGATAGCAGGACTCGATCTCCTCAGGGTCGTAGGAGGCGGAGAGCTTTTTCACCACGTCCTCAGGACATTTCTCGCCGAAGGGAGGCTCTACATTGTCCAGCAGGTCATAGGTAAGGGCGTCAACGATATGGACGCCGCCGCTGTTTACGTCAAGAACGATGTTGAAACCGTTCAGCTTATACTTATGTATCATAAAAACAACCTTTCGGAATAAATTTTCATAGAAAAAATAGAGGCAGCAAAGCGCTGCCTCAGTGACTTGTCATAATGACCGTCTTATCTCTCGCACTTCTGGTTAGCAACAGTGCATGAAGTCTTGCAGGCAGACTGGCATGAAGCCTGGCACTTACCGCAGCCGCCCTTCTGAGCAGACTCCTTGAGATTAGCCTTATTGATAGTCTGAATGTGTTTCATGATAAGTTCCTCCTGAGTTAGTATGGGCATTGTGCCTATTAAAAACATTATAGCACATTTCATGTTGATTTTCAAGAGTTTTTTGCACAAATGGAATTTTTGGTGATTTTTTACGATCGAGGGGGCACTTCCTGAGGGATTTCTCACAAAGCATTGAACTTATTTGCAGGTCAGTCCTCGTCATCGTCGTAGAAAACGTTGTATGTCACCGCACGGTGGCTGTAGGTGCTCAGCACAAGTCCGATAACAGCGTACATACTTACCATAGCGGTGCCTCCTCCGCTGAGGAAGGGCAGGGGAACACCGATAACGGGCAGCACCTTCAGCACCATTCCGATGTTCATGACGCAGTGGGTGAAGAACAGTCCGAATGCGCCCATGCAGATAAATCTTCCAAGCCTGTCACGGGTGATGCGGCTGTCGGCGAAGACCTTCAGGCAGATGTATGACAGCACGATGATCAGTCCCAGTGAGCCCACGAAGCCGAAAACCTGGCCTGCATAGGCGAAGATGAAGTCGTTGTGGAGCTCAGGAACGTAGATGTACTCATTTGAGTCAGCAAAGAGACCCTTGCCGAAAACTCCTCCCGACCTAAGGGCAGCTAGTCCCAGATCCTGCTGATACTCGATGTTTTCCGGGTCAGATCCGGGGTGGAAGAGGATCAGGATACGCTTTTTGTGGAACTCGCTGAGGAAGAAAAACCACATCACAGCAACGACTCCTGCGATCACCACGGGAGCTGCCGCAAGGTACTTCCATGAGATCTTTGATGAGACCATTATGAAGCCGAATAAGGCTGCAAAGACGATAGCTGTTCCGTAATCGCCCTGCATGGCAACGATGCCGATGGGGATCGCTCCGTGGATCAGCAGCAGGAGCATATGAACGGGTTTGTTCATGTCCTCCTCATCACGGGATAGGTGATAGCTGAACGAGAGTATGAAGGCCAGCTTCAGCACCTCAGAGGGCTGCAATGTGAAGGATCCGATCCGGATCCAGGCCTGGTCGTCGGCGCCGCTTCTCTGATAGCCCAGAGAGGTGAAGGTCAGCGCCACCAGTCCCAGGGCAACTGGCACGAATATGAACCACAGCTTCGCCAGCCGCCGGTAGTCCATGAAGGAGATCACCACCGCTGCGATGATTCCTAAGCTCATGGATATGAGCTGAGTCTTCCAGTAGCTGGATCCGACGCCCTCGATCTCGCTGATGCCGCTGCGGACGATCGAGTAGATCAGCAGGGTACTGATCACTGCGCATATCGTAACTGCGAACAACAGACCCATGTCGATGCTGTGTTTGGTATTTGGTATCTTTTTGAAAGCCGATCTCATTGTTTCTCCTTTTCTTTCTCTATAGCTTAGCCTTCGGACCAGTATTTCCGGTCGAGACTTCTGTACTGGGCAGCGGCGGCGATATGGGGCCGCTTGATGACCTCGCTTCCCTCCAGGTCAGCGATAGTCCTTGCCACCTTCAGGATCCTGTCATAGGCACGGGCGCTGAGCCCAAGGCGGTCGAAAACGCTCTTCATCATGGCCTCGGCGCCGTCGTCCATGGGACACATCTGCTGGAGCTTGTCCGAGGTGATAAGGGCGTTGCAGGTAATGGAAGTACCCTCAAATCGCTGATTTTGGATCTCACGGGCAGCGATCACACGCTTGCGGATCTCAGCCGAGGGCTCCTCACCGCCCTTTGAGGAAAGGTCCTCGAATTCCACGGGAGCCACCTCGATATGCAGGTCAAATCTGTCCAGCAGGGGGCCTGAGATCTTGGAAAGATAGGCCGAGACCTTCTTTGGCGAGCAGATACATTTCCGCTTAGGGTGGCCGTAATAGCCGCAGGGACAGGGATTCATGGCGCCGATCAGCATGATAGTGCAGGGGTAGGTCACTGTGCCGGATGCTCTTGCGATAGTCACCTTCCGGTCCTCAAGGGGCTGGCGGAGGATCTCCAGGGTGCGGCGGTCGAATTCAGCCAGCTCGTCCAGGAAGAGCAGTCCGTTGTGAGCAAGTGACACCTCGCCGGGGTGGGGGACAGTTCCTCCTCCGGCAAGTCCGGCAGAGGAGATCGTATGGTGGGGCGAGCGGAAGGGCCGCTTTGTGATGATCGGCTCCTCAGAGCTCACAAGGCCTGAGATCGAATGGATCTTGGTAGTTTCTAAGGCCTCCTCAAAGGTCAGGGGAGGCAGGATCGAGGGCATACGCTTTGAGAGCATACTCTTTCCGCTTCCGGGAGAGCCGATGAGCAGGGCGTTGTGTCCGCCGGCAGCCGCTATCTCCAGGGCTTTTTTGGCAGACTGCTGACCCCTTACGTCGGCAAAATCCAGTGTTTCATTGTAGGCTGCCTCGGGAGGGATATAGTGCTCGCAGGGGGTGAGCCTCTCCTCATTGCGGAAGTGCCGGATCAGCTCCTCCGCATTTTTCACGGCGTATATGTCGATACCGGTGATGACCGAGGCCTCACGGGAGTTCTCCTCCGGCACGAAAACAGCCTTGATCCCCTCGTCACGGGCAAGCATCACCATTGGCAGGACGCCGTTTATCCGCCGGACGTCGCCGTTGAGAGAGATCTCTCCGATGAAAGCACAGCCCTCCAGCGGGTCGTCGATAGTGCGCATGGCCTTTAGCACAGCCATGAAAATGGCCAGGTCGTGGACTGAGCCGCTTTTTTTAGTGTCGGCAGGAGCAAGGTTGACCATGACCGATGCCACGGGGAAGCTGATGCTGCACGCACGAAGAGCAGCACGGATCCTTTCACGGCTCTCACGGACAGTTGCGTCCGGAAGGCCGACTATATCGAACTGCGGACTGCCACGGCTGATGTCGATCTCCACATCCACAGGGAAGGCATTCAGGCCGAAAAGTCCTAGGCTTGAGACCTTAGCAAACAAGTGTATCACATCCTAAAGAAAACGTTGTTCTTATTATACCACTTTAGCCGAAAAAATGCAATAATCAGTTGAACAAAGGGCGAATGTGTGATCCTGCAAAAAAAGGGCGCACAATGTGCGCCCGGATGGTCATTCTGATATAGACTCAGCAACTGCTTGGCGGAGGAGTATCAGGTCGAAGACGTTGACCTTCTCATCGCCGGAAAGATCGGCAGCGGTGAAATTCTCCTCAGTGAATACCTCAGAGCCCAGCAGGTACTTTTGCAGAAGCACCATGTCGGCAACGTTCACATCGCCGTCAGCGTTTATGTCACCGGAGGCATCAGGCTCCTCAGCAAGCCTGTGGAAAGGCGCCTCAAAGGGGGCGTGAGCCACCCATGTCACCGTAGAAGCTATGCTGGACTTAGTTTCAGTCCTGGTCCAGTCGATGATACAGGGCTCGCCCCAATTGCACTCTGCAATGTGGACGATCTCGCCCTCAACGTCCAGCACGAAAATTGCGTGGCCGTCGAAATGATAGCGGATAACATCGCCTGATTTCAGCGAGGAAAGGTCCGTATCCATGGTCCAGTCATAGCGGCAGTCCTGGCCGTAAACATCGTAGGCCAGCTTTCTTGCGAAGCCGTCGCACTGTACTGAGATGAAATTATGGGCGGTGAAGTCGTTGCAGCCGTGATCCCTGAGGTAGATGTAGTGGTCGTTGATGTCGTGGTGAGTGCAGGGCTTGTCTGTCCAGGAGTCAGGATCGCCCTTTTTGTTAGGATCGTGGTTCCAGTATTTGTCCTGGGGAAATTTATCCATGAGCTCCTCCAGCGTAAGACCGGGGAAGTCCGCAGGGGCATCGGCAGCGTAGGCTGCAAATGGAACAGCGCTAATGAGAACGGCTGTCATCAATACACCTGTGATCATGGACAAGGTCTGTTTCAGTCTCATAATAGCTCCTTTCCTATAAGAAACGGCCGCTGTACTGAAAAATATCGTGCAGCGGCCGGATCGGGTTTATACTATGGGATTTGTCATGGGAACAGTGTTGTGCTCGGTGTAAGCCTCGTTCTTTACGACCTTGACGTGGCTGTAGCATTCCATACCGGTACCGGCAGGGATCAGCTTACCGATGATAACGTTCTCCTTGAGGCCCAGGAGCTGGTCGCTCTTTCCTCTGATAGCAGCGTCTGTGAGAGCCTTAGTTGTCTCCTGGAAGGAGGCGGCTGACATGAAGCTGTCAGAGTTGGAGGAAGCCTTTGTGATACCCTGGAGCACGGGGCTTGTCTGGACAAGCTGGAGATCGTACTCGCCGGCATCGATACGAGCCTGGAGCTCCTCATTGATAGCGTCGATCTCCTTGCGGTCAACGAGAGTTCCGGGGAGCTGATAGCTGCTTCCGGTCTCCTCTACCTTTACCTTGCGGAGCATCTGACGAACGATTACTTCGATGTGCTTATCGTTGATATCAACACCCTGGAGACGGTAAACCTTCTGAACTTCGTTGATGATGTAGTTCTGAACAGCCTGAGTTCCCAGGATATTGAGGATATCGGTGGGATAGATGTTACCCTCAGTAAGACGGGTACCCTTTTCGATGACCTCGCCCTCCTGAACACGGATCTTCAGGTTGTAAGGGATCATGTAGTTCTCGGTCTCGCCAGTCTCGTCGTTAGTAACAACGATGTTTCTTGTGGTCTTGACCTCCTCGATGTGGATCTTTCCGGGGATACGAGAGAGGATAGCGGCACCCTTAGGACGTCTGCTCTCGAAGAGCTCCTCAACACGGGGAAGACCCTGTGTGATATCCTCGGCGTCGGCGGAGGCAACTCCTCCGGTATGGAATGTTCTCATGGTCAGCTGAGTACCGGGCTCACCGATAGACTGAGCGGCGATGATACCAACAGCCTCACCCACGGAGACCATGTTGTTGTTAGCAAGGTTAGCGCCGTAGCACTTAGCGCAAACGCCTGTTCTTGACTTACAGGTCAGTACAGAGCGGATCTTGATGCGCTCAACACCGGCATCAAGGATCTTCTTAGCATCGGCGTCGTTGATGAGCTTGTTTCTGGAAACGATTAGCTCGCCGGCCTCATCACGGAGGTCGTCAGCCAAAAATCTTCCCACAAGACGCTCATCGAAGGGCTCAACGATCTCATTGCCGTTGCGGATCTCGTATACCTCGATGCCCTCGGTAGTGCCGCAATCCTCCTCACGGATGATAACGTCCTGAGAAACGTCAACAAGACGACGTGTCAGGTAACCGGAGTCAGCGGTACGGAGAGCGGTATCGGCCAGACCCTTACGGGCGCCTCGAGATGCGATGAAGTACTCCAAGATGTTAAGGCCTTCACGGTAGTTAGCTCTGATCGGGATCTCGATAACGGCACCGGAGGTGTTAGCGATAAGTCCACGCATTCCGGCCAGCTGACGGATCTGAGAGATAGATCCACGGGCGCCGGAGTCGGCCATCATCCAGATCGGGTTGTATCTGTCGAAGTTTGCCTTCAGAGCGGCAGTAACTTCGTCGTTGGTGTTTGTCCAAAGGTCGATGATCTTCTTGGACTTCTCCTGAGCGGAGATATAGCCGTAGTTGAACTGACGAGTGATCTCGGCTACCATATCGTCTGCACGAGCCAGGATCTCCTTCTTCTGGGGAGGGATAGAGGCGTCGCAAACAGCAACGGTAAGGGCAGCTCTTGTGGAGTATTTGTAACCGAGAGCCTTGATACGGTCAAGTACCTCGGAGGTAGTTGTTGTGCCATGGATCTTGATACATCTCTCGATGATGTCGGAGAGCTGCTTCTTTCCAACAAGGAAGGATACCTCAAGGTCGAACTGCTTGTCGGAGTTAGTTCTGTCAACGTAGCCAAGGTTCTGGGGGATATTCTCGTTGAAGATCAGACGGCCGACAGTAGCGTCGATGATCTTGGAGACCTTCTTCTCGCCGATGTCCTTGGTGATCTTTACCTTGATATTAGCGTGGAGAGAGACATCGTGCTCATTATAAGCCATGAGAGCCTCGTTTACGTCACGGAATACCTTGCCTTCGCCGGGCTCGCCGGGCTTAGCCATAGTCAGATAGTAGGAGCCCAGTACCATATCCTGTGAAGGAACAGCAACAGGCTTACCGTCTGAGGGCTTGAGCAGGTTGTTTGCAGCCAGCATGAGGAATCTTGCCTCAGCCTGAGCCTCTGCGGAAAGGGGCAGATGAACAGCCATCTGGTCGCCGTCGAAGTCAGCGTTGAACGCAGAGCAAACCAGGGGGTGGAGCTTGATAGCACGGCCTTCAACAAGGATAGGCTCGAATGCCTGGATACCCAGACGGTGGAGCGTAGGGGCACGGTTGAGCATTACAGGGTGATCCTTGATAACGTCCTCCAGAGCGTCCCACACCTTGTTATCGGCACGGTCGATGAGCTTTCTTGCGCTCTTGATGTTAGCGATAGCCTTCTTGTCAACAAGTCTCTTGAGGACGAAGGGCTTGAACAGCTCCAGAGCCATCTCCTTAGGGAGACCGCACTGGTACATTTTCAGCTCAGGGCCAACTACGATAACGGAACGTCCGGAGTAGTCAACACGCTTACCCAGAAGGTTCTGACGGAAGCGTCCCTGCTTACCCTTGAGCATATCGGAAAGTGACTTGAGAGCACGGTTGCTGGGACCTGTAACAGGTCTGCCGTGTCTGCCGTTGTCGATAAGAGCGTCAACAGCCTCCTGGAGCATACGCTTCTCGTTTCTGACGATGATGTCAGGAGCGTCCAGCTCAAGCATTCTCTTGAGACGGTTGTTTCTGTTGATAACTCTTCTGTACAGGTCGTTCAGATCGCTGGTAGCGTAGCGTCCGCCGTCCAGCATGATCATAGGACGAAGATCCGGAGGGATAACGGGAACGACGTCAAGGATCATCCACTCAGGCTTGTTGCCGGAAAGGCGGAATGCCTCGATGATCTGGAGCCTCTTGAGGAGCTTTACCTTCTTCTGGCCGGAGGGCAGGCCTACCAGCTCAGCCTTCAGGTCGTCGGAAACTACCTCGATGTTGTTCTTCCACTCCACATCGGGGATCTCTCTGAATTTAGCGCACTCGTCGCACTGGCACTCTCTGGGGTCGTTATAGCAAGTCACCTTGCCGCCGAGAGAAATCTTGCCCATTTCGATGAGGCGGGTCTTCAGTGTATCGTATCTAGCGGGATCGTACTCGTTAAGGAGCTTCTTGATAGCCTCAGCGCCCATTTCAGCCTTGAAATCGTCGCCGTACTTCTCCAGGTATGAGAGATACTCCTTCTCAGAGAGGAGCTGCTTCTTCAGGAGCTCAGTGTTGCCGGAATCGGTAACGATGTACTTTGTGAAGTAGAGGACCTCCTCAAGTCTCTTCTGGCTGACCTCAAGCACCTGACCGATACGGGAAGGTGTGCCCTTGAAGTACCAGATATGAGAAACGGGGGCAGCCAGCTCGATGTGGCCCATTCTCTCTCTTCTTACTCTGGCTCTTGTAACCTCAACGCCGCAGCGGTCGCAGACCTTGCCCTTGAAGCGGATCTTCTTGAACTTACCGCAGTGGCACTCCCAATCCTTGGTAGGTCCGAAGATCTTTTCGCAGAAAAGACCGTCACGCTCAGGCTTCTGAGTTCTGTAATTTATAGTTTCAGGTCTCTCAACAACGCCGTATGACCAGCTTCTGATCTGCTCAGGCGATGCAAGACCGATCTTTATTGATTCAAAAGTGTTGAATTCCAAATTGCTACCTCCTGCAATTTAATGCGTTATCCGCAGCCAAAACGCTGCGGGACGTGGATCACGGATGACGGGGGAGGGCCGGGGGCACCGGCCTCACTGATCAGTCTTCGTCTGAAGAGTCGTCAAGGTCGAAGCTGCCGAAGGGGTCATCGCCCTCATCGTCGTCATCGAAGCCAAGGTCGTCCTCATCGTCATCGAAGCTGAAATCATCGTCCTTGTCGCCGCCTAAAAGGTCACTGTCGTCGTCATCGCCTTCAAAGCCGAAGCCTGCGTCGCCCAGATCGCTGTCAGACAGGTCTGAGGTATCAGAAGTGTCCTCATCGTCGAAGGAATCCTTATGGGGGATCGGGTCGTCATCGAAGTTCTGCTTGAGGTCGATCTCTTCCTGATTGATGTCAAGCACCTTAACATCCAGGCAGAGAGACTGCATCTCCTTGATAAGTACCTTGAAGGACTCAGGGATACCAGGAGTAGGAACGTTCTGACCCTTGACGATAGCCTCATAGGTGTTTACTCTTCCAATCGTATCATCGGACTTGACAGTCAGGATCTCCTGGAGGGTGTAAGCAGCACCGTAAGCCTCCAGAGCCCAAACCTCCATCTCACCGAAACGCTGACCGCCGAACTGAGCCTTACCGCCCAGAGGCTGCTGAGTTACCAGTGCGTAAGGTCCGACTGAACGAGCGTGGATCTTATCGTCAACAAGGTGGTGGAGCTTGAGGTAATACATATATCCAACGGTTACACGGTTATCGAACTTCTCACCGGTGCGTCCGTCGTAGAGAGTGAACTTACAGTCATCGGTGAACTCCAGAGCGTTGGGGTTGATGACCTTATCCATAGTGTTGAGCTCGAACATATCGTTCCTGTGCTCCTGAGCGTGCTCATTAGCCATCTTGAAGCACTCACGGATGTCGTCCTCGTGTGCGCCGTCGAATACAGGAGTCATGATGTGCCAGCCCAGAGCCTTACAAGCCATACCCAGGTGGACCTCAAGTACCTGACCGATGTTCATTCGTGAAGGAACGCCCAGGGGGTTGAGTACGATGTCCAGAGGAGTACCGTCTGGCAGGAATGGCATATCCTCCTCAGGAAGGATACGGGAAACAACGCCCTTGTTTCCGTGACGGCCGGCCATCTTATCGCCTACTGTGATCTTTCTCTTCTGAGCGATGTAGCAGATAACACGCATATTTACGCCTGCTGAGAGCTCATCGCAGTTTTCTCTTGTGAATACCTTTACATCAACGATAACGCCTGACTCACCGTGAGGTACCTTCAGGGAGTTATCACGGACCTCTCTGGCCTTCTCGCCGAAGATCGCACGGAGGAGCCTCTCCTCAGCGGTAAGCTCGGTCTCACCCTTAGGAGTTACCTTACCTACCAGGATATCGCCGGAATTTACCTCGGATCCGATGCGGATGATACCGTTCTCGTCCAGGTTAGCCAGAGCATCGTCACCAACGTTGGGGATATCACGGGTGATCTCCTCGGGTCCCAGCTTGGTGTCACGGCACTCGATCTCATATTCCTCGATGTGGACAGAAGTGAATACGTCCTCACGAACAAGTCTCTCGTTAAGGAGAACGGCGTCCTCGTAGTTGTAGCCTTCCCAGGTCATGAAGCCGATGAGGGCGTTCTTACCCAGTGAGATCTCGCCGTCTGCTGTAGCAGGGCCGTCGGCCAGGACCTGACCCTTAGCGATATGCTCGCCAACAGTAACGATAGGTCTCTGGTTAACGCAGGTGCCCTGGTTAGAGCGCTTGAACTTGATCAGCTCATATTTATGCTCGATACCGTCGGTATCTGTGAGGTGGATCCTGTCAGCGTCAACGTAGGTGACTGTACCCTCATACTCGGATACAACGCAAACACCTGAGTCAACAGCAGCCTTGTACTCCATACCGGTACCAACGAAGGGGCGCTCGGTCTTGAGCAGCGGAACGGCCTGACGCTGCATATTAGAGCCCATGAGGGCACGGTTAGCGTCATCGTTCTCAAGGAAGGGGATCATAGATGTAGCAACAGAAACTACCATCTTAGGAGAAACGTCCATGTAGTCTACCTTTTCACGCTCGATCTCAAGGATCTGATCACGGTGACGGGCGTTTACTCTGGGACGAGCCAGCTTTCCGTCCTCAGTGAGGGGCTCATTAGCCTGAGCAACAACGTAGTTGTCCTCAACGTCAGCGGTCATGTATACGACTTCGTTGGTAACAACGCCGGTCTCCTTGTCCACCTTGCGGTAGGGAGCCTCGATGAAGCCGTACTCATTGATCCTTGCGAAGGTAGCCAGGTAGGAGATAAGTCCGATATTCGGTCCTTCAGGAGTCTCGATAGGACACATTCTTCCGTAGTGGCTGTAGTGAACGTCACGGACCTCAAATCCTGCACGGTCTCTTGAAAGACCTCCGGGACCCAGGGCGGAAAGACGTCTTTTATGGGTAAGCTCAGCCAGGGGGTTGTTCTGATCCATGAACTGGGACAGAGGCGAGGAGCAGAAGAACTCCTTCATAGCTGAGGATATAGGTCTGATATTGATCAGAGTCTGAGGAGTGAGAGTGTTGATATCCTGAGTCTGGATGTTCATTCTCTCACGGATACCACGCTCCATACGGGCATAACCGATACGGAACTGGTTCTGGAGGAGCTCGCCCACAGAGCGGATACGTCTGTTGCCCAGGTGGTCGATGTCGTCAACAGTGCCCACGCCCTCGCAAAGGCCGATGAAGTAGCTGATAGTAGCGAAGATGTCGTCCAGGATGATGTGCTTGGGAACAAGCTCATCTGCACGCTTCTTGATGTTCTCCTCGAGCTCGTCAGCGTCAGCGGAGTTCTCTAAGATCTCACGGAGCACCTTGAAGGATACCTTCTCGTTGATGCCGTACTTCTCGGTATCGAAGTCAACGTAGCCCTTGATGTCTACCATGCCGTTACCGATGATCTTAACGATCTTCTCCACCATCTGGATAGTGGTCTCGCCACGCTCGTTGGTAGAATACTCCTTAGCCTCAACAGTAACGAAAGCGTAGTAAACGCCGGCCTGCTCGATCTCGCAGGCTCTGTCGTAGGAGATAGTCTCGCCGGCCTCGGCCATGATCTCGCCTGTAAGGGGGTTTACGATAGGCTCGGAGAGAGTGTGTCCGGCCAGACGTGAAGCCAGGCCCAGCTTCTTGTTGTATTTGTATCTTCCGAAACGGCAAAGATCATATCTCTTAGCGTCGAAGAAGAGGTTGTTCAGGTGAGTTACAGCGCTCTCTACCGTAGGAGGCTCGCCGGGACGGAGCTTCTTATAAACGTCGATGAGGGCGTCGGAATTGTTCTTAGTCTGATCCTTCTGGAGGATAGTCTGGCGGAGCCTGTCGTCGTTTCCGAAGAGCTCGAAGATCTCCTCGTCTGTGCCGACGCCGAGGGCTCTGATGAAGGTGGTTATCGGGATCTTTCTGTTCTTATCGATACGAACGTAAACTACGTCGTTGGAGTCCATCTCATACTCCAGCCAAGCTCCACGGTTAGGGATAACGGTGGTGTTGAACAGATCCTTACCGGTCTTGTCCTTCTCGAAGCCGTAGTAAACTCCGGGAGAACGTACCAGCTGTGAAACGATAACACGCTCGGCACCGTTGATAACGAAGGTACCGCTGTCGGTCATGAGGGGGAAGTCGCCCATATAGATCTCGCTCTCGCTGACAGCGCCTGTCTCCTTATTGCAAAGGGTAGCAGTAGCTCTCATAGCGACCTGATATGTGGCACCTCTTGATTTACATTCTGCCAGTGTGTACTTGGGAGTCTCGTCGAAACGATAGTCCTTGAAATTGAGGACCAGATTGCCGTTGTAGTCTGTGATAGCGGTCATATCACGGAAAACCTCCCGCAGACCTTCCTCACGGAACCACTTATACGAGTTCTTCTGCACCTCGATAAGGTTAGGCATCTCAAGGGGCTCGGTGATCTTACCGAAGCTCATTCTGACGTTCTTTCCCAGCTGTTTAGGCGTAACATTCACCATAGGCGGAACCTCCTTAATATTTTACCTGTCCGGCGGACACGCATTTGCTTTAGAAAGTATTTTACGGAAATTGCAGCAAAGCTATTGACAAGAGCTGTAATGTATGCTATAATAATTTGCAAAATAGCGCCACTATTCCATATTGATACATTATATTATTATAATACAAGTTTTCGCCCATGTCAAGGGCTTTGAGAACGATTTAGAGAAACTGTCGGTTTTTTGAAGGATGACCGGCAGTTTTTTTGACATTTAGGGTAATATTTACAGTGGAGGATCGGACTTATATGTCCGCCCGTGCCATATAGGCATACTTTTTCGGCACAGGGATCTCCCCGCTGATCATCACGAAAAAACGGACGGCAAATGCCGTCCGTTCACTTTAATTATTTTCGATAAGGGGAAGAGTCTTGATCACCTTGGCGTCCAGCATCTGGATCGCTAGTGCGTCCATGCCGGAGATACCGTCTCCCGGGTTGTGGCAGTCAGCGTTCCTCTGACCCTGCTCAGTGAGGGGGTACTTTTGCCTCAGCGCAACAAACTGAAGAATGGCAACAGCGTCGTTCAGGTTGACTGTCCCGTCCTCGGTGGCATCGCCGTAAACGGTCTTGGGGTTTACCACCACGTTGATCTGAGTGGAGGTGCCGTTCTCGAATTCAGCGGTGATCACGGCCTGGCCGAGGCCTGTAGCAGTGACCTTTCCGGTGCTGTCAACTGTAGCCACCTTCTCGTCGGAGGAGCTCCAGCTCTTCACGCCCTCTCCACCGGAGAGCTGCAATGTCTGGCCGATACCGTTGATCTCGGCAGTTGGAGCAGTAGGAGCCTGGCCAGTATAGGTGGACTCTACCTTTACGATGTAGTTCACACCGCCGTAGTATGCGATGATCTTGCAGCTTCCGCTGCCTATTGCAGTAACAGTGCCCTTCTGGTCAACTGTTGCAACGCTCTCGTCGGAGGAGCTCCACTTGATCTGGGCGCCCTCGGGAGCGCTTACGTTGATCGTTCTTGAGGGAGTGCTGTCGCTGAGAGTGATGCTGCTCAGCTCCTTCTCGGGTATGCCCTGAGAGGGATCGTAAGTGGACTCCACTTTAAAGGAGTAGATAGTCGTGCCGATCTGGACGTTGACCTTGCACTCACCGGAGCTTACGGCGGTAACTGTGCCGCTCTGGTCAACAGTTGCGATCTTTGTGTCGGAAGAGCTCCATACAGGGGTCACGCCCTCGGGGAGCTCGCCGATAGAGATCTTCTGAGAGACTTTATCGTTGCTCAGCTTGACCACCTCACTGCGCTCGATCACAACAGGATCTGTAGGATCCTGAGTTCCGTCGTAGTTTGAGGTGACGTTGATCTTGTAGGTGGTCTTGCCGTTTACAGCGGTTATCACGCAGGTGCCCTTGCCAACGGCGGTGATAGTGCCCTTTGCGTCAACTGTAGCCACGCTCTCGTCGGAGGAGCTCCACTTGAAATCAGCGGCATCTGCTCCGTCAAGGGCGGTGTTTGCGGTGTTCTGATTTTCGCCGAATACCAGGTCCGGGAGTT
Source organism: Ruminococcus flavefaciens (assembly GCA_902760805.1). Taxonomy (GTDB): domain Bacteria; phylum Bacillota; class Clostridia; order Oscillospirales; family Ruminococcaceae; genus Ruminococcus. Next base: position 17,756 of record CACWHY010000026.1, read on the forward strand.
GTATGGTCTGCTCCACTTCCTCAGCCTCAGCCAGCACCTTCACTGTCAGTGCGACCGTCTGGTCTGCAAGGCTTGCGTAAATGGTGGTAGTTCCCACGGAAACGGCTGTGATCTGGGCGTTAAGGCCGCCTGTTGAGACCACAGTTGCGATCTTCTCGTCAGCGCTGGTCCAAGTGGTAGTGCCGGAGGCGTTCCCCAGAGAAACGTTGTATCTATCGCCGACGTGAGCCAGCTCCACAACAGTCGAGGACTCCTCAGCGGAGGCAAAAATGCTGGGGATTATGGGGTTGTCAGCTGCGTTCACCGTTAAAGCTCCGCCTAAAAGAGCAAGAGCGGCACCGCAGGCCAGTATCTTCTTGATGTCCATATATAGCTCCTTTTCAGGTTTTTTCTCATACACCACGATTATACCCCTTTTTTGGCAGTTTGTCAACCTTTACGGAGGCTGACGGACGGACATTTTTCGGCCTTTGGGGCGGGAGTTTTTGTTCAATTGAACGAAATACAGCCAAAGAACTCCCTGTGAGGAGCCGTATTCATTGCAGAGCCCTTCGCCGGGAGACTTGTTGACGATCGGGCTGAACTGTGCTATAATTATCCATATCTTGAATAGGGAAACTGCATATAGGGGGAAACTTCATGTCTAAGAAAATGCCATTTTTACTGCCCATACGTTCGGTGATCTTTGTTCTGGTCTTTTTTCTGGGGTCTGTGATCGTCGGCAAGGAACTTGCTCAGATCAGCAATTGGTGGTCTGTCACGGCCACCCTGGTCAATTTCGTCACCATTGCACTGCTCATAATCGTCGCCAAAAAGAACGGCATGACCTACTGGCAGCTGATCAACTTTCAGAAGGGGAAGACTAAGCTCCGTGAGATCGTACTGATCACGCTGGTGGTCCTGCTCGTGGGCATGGGCTGTATGTATCTTGCCGGAGCCCTATGCTACGGGAAATTCCCCTATCTTGCGCCAATGATGATCGCTCCCATACCGAAGGTGCTGGCCATAGTCAATTTCCCGCTGCTGCCCGTGACAACGGCTTTTGCGGAGGAAGGCCTGTATCTTGGCTGCGGCGTTGGCCAGATCAGGAACAAAACAGCGGCTATCCTGATCCCGGCGTTTTTCTTTGCCGTGCAGCACAGCTTCATACCGCTGCTTTGGGACCCTCGGCACATCATTTACAGGTTTCTTTCATTCCTGCCGCTGACGATCATCCTTTGCTGGTATTACCACAAAAAGCGTGATCCGCTGCCCATAATGGTCGGCCACGCTATCATTGATCTTGCCACCGCCGTGGAGATCCTTGTCATGTCTGTGGATCCCGGCTATTACGAAAAGATGACTCAAATGTAAAAAACAGCCCCGAAGCGGAAAAACTCTGCTTCGGGGCGATCTTTATCTTCTGTTCAGCAGCGGAGCCAGGAACTCTGCCAGCTCTTTGCCGGCTCTGAGCTGAGTGTCCTCAGAGGGGTGCCAGTTGGAGCCGTAGCCCAAGGTGCCGTCCTGAGTGGTGAACATGAAGGTGGTCACTCTGCTGTCGCCGGAGAGCTCTGCTGCACGGCGGATCTGCTCCATGGGAGCGGTCTCCATGATGCCCATTGTGCAGACGATGAGCGCTGAGGGCTCACATTTCCTGACGGTCTTGATGAAGCGGAGGTACTCCTCCTGAAATCCCTCATAGCCGCCTTCGTTTAGCTTGCAGAAGCTGTTGTCGTTGGTGCCAAGGTTGATGATCACCACATCTGACGGCCGGGCGGAGAAGTCCCATGGGAGCTCTGCCGGGTCAAGATCTCCGGCTCTGCCGTAGGAAGATCCCACGCTCTCAAACCAAGGCGTCAGGATCTCACGGGTATTTCGGGTGCCGTCCTCAGTGTAGCCGCTGATCAGTCCGTGGCCGCTGTAGCTGTACAGCTCCGGGTCAGCTCCCAGGATCCTGCAAGCCTGCCAGCAGTAGGACTTCATGGCATTTTCGGCCTCAGTAGCGAATGGGGACTGCATATTGCTGTCGTCCACGCCGTAGCCGCAGGTTATGGAGTCGCCGATGAACGAGATCTTCAGGGGAAGCTCCTCCGCTGCCCGGATCTGAGCCTGATCATCGGTCTGAGCAGGGTTGAGCCTGCACAGCGAGAAGGCCATTTCCGACAGCTTCACCACAGAAACTCGCCTTGTAACGGTCTCAGAGCTGTCGATCACCGTGAAGGTCTCCTCCTCGTCCTCGATGACCTTTTTCACAACGGGGAGCCCCTCCACCAGCACAGCCATTCTCGGCTTGTTGCACCGGGGAGCGCCTCCAAAGGTCTTAGGGTCGCAGCCAAGGGTAAGTGTCAGCTTTTTTCCGGTGAAGATGAACTCGCAGCCGGAGGCTGAATGTGTCAGCCACAGCCCTTCCTCCCGGGGGATGACTCGCCCCAGGAGCTTTGCGGTGGTCTTATCAAAGGGAATCGTTTTCATAATGACCTCCTGTGGGCTATTTAGCCTCTCAGCTCAGCTCCAACAGCGCTGAGAGCCTTGAGAGCCTTCTTCATGGCGCTGTCTGCCTGCTCGTCGGTGAGTGTGCCGTCGTGTGAGCGCATTGAGATAGAGTATGAAACGCTCTTCTTGCCGGCCTCGATCTGGGCTCCCTTGTAAACGTCGAAGAGAGTCACCTTCTCAAGGATCTTGCCAACTGCGCCACGGATAGCCTTCTCCAGCTCAGCAACAGGCACCTCGTCGTCCACAAGGAGGGACAGGTCACGGGTAGTTGCAGGGAACTTCGGCAGGGGGCTGTAGGTGATCTTGTCCTGAGCAGCAGCCATGAGCTCGGGGATATTCAGCTTAGCGGCGTAGGTCTTGACGCCAATCTCGTAGTTTTCCTGAACATCAGGATGGATCTCGCCAAGGAAGCCCAGAGCCACGCCGTCACGAAGGATAACTGCACTTCTGCCGGGGTGGAGAGCGTACTTCTCGTCGAAAGCGTCGGAGTCCATTGCACGAACGTACTCATAACCGCTGATGTGGAGCTCGGACAGGAGCTGCTCCACCATTCCCTTGAGGCTGTAGAAGTCAGCGTTTCCGCCGTACATACCGATGGTCAGTCTCTGAGGCTCGTCGGGGAGCTGGTACTCATACTCATGACGGGGCTGGCCGTTGCTGGCAAGGAAGGCCTCGTCGCCCTGATAGTTCCTCTTCTCCTCAACAGGCAGGTACTCCTTAGCGATCTCGAAGAGGCAGGCGGAGTCGTTGCGGTTGTTGTAGTTGAATGAGAGCACGTCCAGCATTGAGGGCAGGGTAGAGGTCCTCATGACGCTGGTGTCCTCGCCAAGGGGATTAACGATGCGTACCACCTTGCGGAGAGGGCTGTTCTCGGGGAGCTTGATCTTGTCGAAATACTTGGGCGAAACGAATGAGTATGTTGCGATCTCATAGCCGCCCAGAGCAACTGCTGCGTTTCTCAGAGCACGGGTGAACTTCTGCTCCTCGGTGAACTCAGCCTTAGCAACTCCACGGAAATCTGTGGAGGGGATGTTGTTGTAGCCGTAGATACGAGCGACCTCCTCGGCGATGTCGGCCTTGCACTCGATGTCGATACGGAAGGAAGGAGCGATCACGTTTCCTCCCTGGAAGGTGAAGCCAAGTCTGCCCAGGTACTCCTTCATCTGATCCTCGGAAAGGTCAGTTCCCAGGAACTCATTTGTCCACTGGCTGTCGAACTCTACCTGTGAGGGCTTGAAATTTGAGTGGTCGCAGTCGATAACTGTGCCCAGAACTTCACCTGCACCCAGCTCCTCAACAAGCTGGAAGGCTCTCTTCAGGCAGGTCATGGAGATAGTGGGGTCAACGCCCTTTTCGTAGCGGGCGCTTGCGTCGGACTTCAGGCGCAGAGCCTTTGAAGTGCGTCTTACCTGAGTGGGCTCGAAGTAAGCTGACTCGAATACGACTGTTGTGGTGTCGTCCATGATGCCGCTGTACTCACCGCCCATTACGCCTGCAACGGCAACGGGCTTCTTCTCGTCAGCGATCACCAGCATATCCTCTGTGAGCTCACGGTCAACGCCGTCCAGAGTCATGATCTTCTCGCCGGCCTTGGCCTTGCGGACGTTGATGTGTGCGCCCTCAACATAGCGCAGGTCAAAAGCGTGCATGGGCTGACCGTATTCCAGCATAACGTAATTTGTGATGTCAACGAAATTGTTGATCGGGCGAACGCCGCTTGCACGGAGCCTCTCTCTCATCCATCTGGGTGAGGGACCGATCTTTACGTTCTTAACGATTCCGGCACAGTATCTGGGGCAGTGCTCTGTGTCGATGATGTCCACCTTCAGCATAGAGTTGATGTCGCCGTCAACGCCCTTGAAGGAGGGCTCGGGGATATTCAGCGGCAGGTCAAAGGTAGCGGCGGTCTCTCTTGCAAGGCCGGTAACTGACAGGCAGTCCGGGCGGTTTGAGGTTATCTCAAACTCAACAGAAGTGTCGTTGAGGCCTATAGCATCGTGGATGTCGTCGCCGGGCTTGCAGTCCTCCTCAAGGACGAAAACTCCCTCGGGGTCAGCGTAGGGGAAATCGTGTGCGGTGAGGCCAAGGGTCTCCAGACCGCAGAACATTCCGAAGCTCTCAACGCCTCTGAGCTTGCCCTTCTTGATCTTGCCCTCGGGGAGAACAGCTCCGTCCAGAGCAACAGGCACCAGGTCGCCTTCCTTGACGTTCTTTGCGTTGGTAACGATCTGGATAGGAGCCTCAGCGCCTACATCCACCTGACAAACGAACAGAGCGTCAGCATTCTCGTGAGGTCCCTTGGAGAGGATCTTTCCCACAACTACCTTGGAGAAGTTGCTTCCCTCTACCTCATAGCACTCTACCTTTGAGCCGCTCATTGTAAGAGCATGGCAGTAATCCTTTATCGGCACGTCGGCTTTAACGTAGTCGGCGAGCCATCTCATAGATAAGTTCATATCTTTATTTCCTTTCGATTTTATTGGTAAGCAGTTATTCTGTATGCCCTGTCCGATGATCGAGAAATGTGCTGATCTCTTTCAGAAGCTGGTCTCTTTCTTTACAGCTGCCAGGAGTAAAGCTGTCTGTGCTGCCGTTTTTGAGCTCTATCATTATACCGTACTGGTAATTACCCTGTCCGAGACTTTTGATGTCAGGAGAAACGCTCAATATATCGTCGGTGCGATACACTTTACCAGAGCGTTCATTTATCGCCCATTGATCGGATAAAGTAAATTTGTTTTCAGAATTCACCGGGCATGACCGCTTATACGCTTCATACTGTTTTTTGGTACTGAATCCTAGTTTTCTGAGCATCTGACTCTTTTTTAGTCTGTTGATGGTACAGAAAATCGAAATGCCAAGAATAATGCTTATCGGTAATATGATATAAAATTCCAGCGGCACATCACGGGTAACAGCCCCCTGGAGCACATATCGGAAGCTCATCAGAACTGTCCGAGGAATCTCACGTCGTTCTCATAGAGCAGACGCAGGTCGTTGATGTCATAGCGTCCCATTACCATACGCTCAAGACCCAGACCGAATGCGAATCCGGAGTATACCTCCGGGTCGATGCCGCAGTTAGCCAGCACCTTGGGGTGTACCATTCCGGCGCCCAGGAGCTCGATATAGCCCTCGTCCTTGCACATTGAGCAGCCCTTTCCGCCGCAGTTGAAGCAGCTTATGTCTACCTCACAGCTTGGCTCGGTGAAGGGGAAGTGGTGAGGACGGAAGCGCAGCTTGCAGTCGTTGCCGTAGAGCTTCTTCATCAGCATTTCCAGAGTGCCCTTCAGGTCGCTCATCTTGATGCCCTTGTCAACAACAAGGCCCTCGATCTGGTGGAAAAGGGGAGAGTGTGTTGCGTCAACAGCGTCCGAGCGGAAAACTCTTCCGGGAGAGATGATCCTGATCGGAGGCTTCTGAGTCTCCATAACGTGTACCTGAACTGAGGAGGTCTGAGTTCTCAGCAGGATAGTCTCGTCAGTGTTCTCGATATAGAAGGTATCCTGAGTATCTCTTGCGGGGTGATCCGGGGGGAGGTTAAGAGCCTCGAAAACGTGGTAGTCGTCGTCGATCTCAGGGCCGTCTGCGATGTCGAAGCCCATGCCCATGAAGATCTCACGGATCTCGTTCTCTACCTTGGTCAGCGGGTGGAATTTTCCCAGAGGAGCAGGCTTTCCGGGGAGAGTGATGTCGATGGTCTCCTCCTTGAGCTTAGCAGCCTGAGCGCCTGCCTTGAGAGAGGAGAGCTTCTCAGCGAGAGCCTCCTCGATGTCAGCTCTTACCTGATTGGCTAGCTGACCGATAACGGGTCTTTCTTCCGGTGTGAGCTTGCCCATCTGCTTGAGAATAGCGGTGAGCTCGCCCTTCTTTCCGAGGAACTTGATCCTCAGGTCGTCCAGCGCTTTGATCTCCGTACAGGAGGAGAGCTCCTGCTTGGCCAGCGCCTCGATCTTTTTCAGCTGTTCTTTCATTTTACCAACTCCTGTAAAAATATTCTCAGTGTCTGCGGATAACAAAAAAGTCCTGTCCAACAGGACAAGACGTAAAACCTTGCTTATTACCTCCCATTGTCAGGAGAGCCGACACTCTCTTGCCTTTAACGCAGGCCTGCGTCGGGCTCTACAGGGCGAAATGCCGTTCAAGCCGGCCGCTCGTGAGTGAACTTCGGGGAGCCATATGACGGGCGCTTTCAGCAAATGCGCACCTCTCTGGAGACATATTGGAGGCTACCTTACTCTCTCAGTCATAGCGTGTACATCTATTATAAACCGTATTTCCGAAAAAATCAAGGGGGTTTTTGAAATTTTTTCGTTTTTTGTCAAAACTCGGCCTCCTGGTCTTTGGGATAACATATGGCGGAACAAATTGTAGGGGCGGATATTATCCGCCCGCAGCTTGTCTAAAAAGCCCCTTTGCTGAGAGAGCAGAGGGGCTGATTTCATGTAATATCAAGCAAAAACGAGAT
>CACWHY010000027.1 GCA_902760805.1 Ruminococcus flavefaciens
GTCAATAAAAGCTCTATAATACACAGGTTTTATATGAACAACGAAAAATTGCTTGCTATCCACGCCGATCTATGCTATAATTGTAGAAAAATACCGACAGGGAGGTCTCACCATGCTTGATTTCATAACCATAAACGAACACAGCAGTATCCGCGTTGACGAAGGAAAGATCATTTACTCCGATCCGTACAACATCAGAAACGCTGCTCACGATGCCGACATTATCTTCATCACACACAGCCACTTCGACCACTACTCCCCTGATGATATCCGCAAGGTGATGAAGTCCGACACTATCATAGTCTGTCCGGACACTGTAAACGAGCCGAAGAAACTTGGTCTGACTGTGAAACAGGTCTCCGCAGGCGAGAAGTTTGAGGCCCTCGGTATCAGATTCGAGGCTGTCCCTGCATACAATATAGGCAAGCCCTTCCACCCAAAGTCCAACGGCTGGCTGGGATACATCATCGACAGTCCCGACCACGGACGCATTTACATTGCAGGCGACACGGACATCACTCCCGAAAACAAACAAGTGAAGTGTGACATTGCGCTCATTCCTGCCGGAGGAACTTACACTACCGATGCTTTACAGGCTGCGGAGCTCGCTAACACTATCCGTCCTAAGTACGCGATACCTATCCATTACGGAACAGTCGTAGGAAGTCCTGCTGACGGTGAGAAGTTCCGCAAGGCTGTGGACAGCGGCATAGAGGTAGTTATAATGATCTGATGATAAATATCGTGAACAGTATTCCAATAACTTTTCCGGCATTTGTTTGAGGCACTGAAAAGCCTGAGCATAACGGTGAACAAGAAAAAAGCCACAGCAGTTCTGTTCCGGGGAAACCCCGTCCGAACAGACTGCTGTGGTTCTTTTTGTACTGAGTATTAAAGCAATTCGTAGATAGGGAGAGTTTTTATCATATTTGCGTCAAGCATCTGTATTGCAAGGGCGTCCAGGCCGGTGATACCGTCTCCGGGCGAGAACACATCCGCATTGGCGATACCCTCCGGAGTCAGCGGGTACTTCTTATTGTTTGCAACGAACTGGAGGATAGCAACAGCGTCGTTGAGGGTAACGGAGTTATCGCAGTTTGCATCTCCGGGGAGATCAGCGGCAGCAGCAGTAGTTTCAGTGGAGGCCGCATCGGTCTCTGCTTCGGTGATCTCAGCGGTCGTTGTATCCGGAACTGTAGTGGCAGACGCCGTTGTGGTAGTTGCGGCCGCAGTCGTAGTTGTAGTGGTAGTGGTGGAAGCAGTAGTTACCGCAGTGGTGGTGAAGGTATCTGTCTCCCATTTCTGGCAGTCGTGGTTGGTAGGCTCCCACTGCTGAACATTGGAACCGCTTCCAGTCGAGGCGTTCTCTATCTCAACATAGCAGCCGTCCTTAGAAGCTCGGCTCATGATATAATAAGAACCGTCGGGATTCTTCGAGAACTTGAACAGCATAGCGCTGTCCTTTGTGGAGTAAGGAACGATGTCGATATTTCCGCCGTTAGAGCCGCTTTCAGCCTTCAGCACATAACCGGGATTGGAATATGAGCGAATATAATAGTAGCCGCCGCCGAAGTCCTGGAGAGTCCACTGCTGGCTCTTGAAATGGCCTGTAGACCACTGCTGGACGTTGACGCCTTCCTCCATTTTTCCGGCCTCGATGTCCATGACCATTCCGCTGTTCTTGTTCTTGAATTCGTAAACGACGCTTGTATCCATTTTGCAGCCGACAGCATCGACCTTCTCGAGTATCCAGTCCTGGCAGCTGTGGCCGTTTACTTCCCACTGCTGGACGTTATCGCCTGAGCCGACTCCGGCATCAGCGATCTCCACCGCAGATCTTCCGCCGGTAACGCCGGTGCGGAGCTTATAGGAGCCGTCAGCATTCTTAGTGAACATGAACTGCTGATTTGTTCCGCCGTTGAACTGATAGATGTCGATATTAGTGCCGTTGGCGGTTTTTCTTCCGGCAACGTCAAGAACGAAGGTGCCGCCGTCGCCTACCTGTGAGACAAGGTAATAATAACCGTTGCCGGCGTCAAGGACTTTCCACACGTCATGGGTGGAGGTCTCATTGGTGCCCCACTGCTGGATATTGGTGCCGTTTTCAGCCTTGGCGCCTTCTACCTGCATATACAGTCCCGAATTCACGTTCTTTATCTTGTAGAAAGTGCCGCTGGGAAGCGTTGCAGGAACAGCAGCGGAAAACTCAACGTGTCTCAGGAAGGGGCACGCGTATTTAGTTGTGGCCCAGCCGATGAGATCGCTGTCTGTGATGTACTTCATATTGGAAGCGGAGGTCTGGTCGCCGGCATACTTTGTACAGAATGCCTTTGTATCGGTATTTTTAGTATTGTAAGCGTCCAGGAGCTCATAGCCGTAATTGCTTGTACCGGGCTGCCATTTAGATGTATTCTTGGACTGGAAATTGATAGCAGAGGGGGTACCGTTCAGAGCTGTTGAAAGATAAGAGCCGTCATCTCTTGCCGGATTCTTATTGGCATCTCCGCCCATAGTCAGAGCCTGGGCAACTGTGTAGCCGTTGAACATACAGTTCTGGGAGAGCATCTCAGAGCCGTCGCCGCCGATGATGCCGGTAGTTCCGGAGCCGTTGCTGCCGGAGCCGTAAGCTGAGTAGTAGTTATTGTAGATATGAGCAGAACCGTTGCCCAGCTGCGGACATCTTCTAACGTTCTGGTCCCACCAGTTGTAGAGGAGAGTAGTGCGGTCACGGGTTATCTCATCATTCTGAGTACCGTATGCAACGGTCCAGTAGCGGTTTTTCAGGTGGCAGTAGGAAATGGTCACATAGTCCGGGCTGCGGAGCCTGTCCTTAGCGTCCATATAGTTGTCATAGGGAGTGTTTATCCAGATGAACTTGCCCACCTCGTCCTGACCGTTTCCGGTGCGGTCGTAGCTGAGCTGGGACTCGAAATAAATGTGGTCTATCCATATCTGACGGGACGACCAGATATTGATAAGGATACGGTTAGGAGAATTCTTGGCCACCATTTTCAGATTGCGGAAAACGATATTATCGCTGGGACTGTCATTTTCTGCGCCGTAAGCGTCATTGGTGCGGAGCTGGCAGTCGTATACAGTATGGGAGCCGTAGCAGCCCACAATGGTCTTATTGTCACGGATACGGGTGTTGCCCTTCTTCTGCATATCAATGTCGCCAGTCACCACGATGGTCTGGGCGCCCACGGTATTAAGCTGTTTTTCCAGTTCATCGGCTGTGGAAACGTAGACCACCTCGCCCAGCAGTCCTCCGATAGTACCGGCTTTTTCGCCGGATGAAGTCATACAGTCCGCAGCAAAGCCCTCAAGACCGTCAAGGTTGAGCTTATACTTCTGATATACACCGCCGGAGTAGTCTGAAAGGGAGAAACCAACGCCCTCGGTGTAGGTCAGAGCTTTGGAGCTGTCGGCGTTGCTGGTTATCTTATAATAAAGATAGTAGCCGTCAAAGTCCTTCTGAACGCCTTCTATCTTCCAGCGCTGATCAGCCCCGTCAGTGTCGTTTGCCAGGGAGACACCGCTGCCGTTTGCGGTAAGGATCTGGCCGGAAGCAGCGTTTACGATCTCGAATACGCCTGCGCTGACATAGTTCACCGACCACTTTTCAGCAGCAGTGCCGGTCATTTCCGAAGGTGCAAGGGCAGTTCCGTCAGCGGTCACATTGTTGTCAGTGTCGGCAATTCCCAGGCGGAAGAGCTGCACCGGATAGGATACAGCGGCATCAGCTTCGAGAGCGGTCTCCGGGAAGGCTCCGGCTGCACCTAAGGCCAGAGCTGCGGCAGACATTGCTGCCGCCAGCTTGTTTTTGAAACTCATAATAACTCCTCTTTTCCCATAATGATATTCCTGGCAGCGCCTAAACTGCCGGGGAACTCAAAGTCCAACATTATTATAACAATAAGGATACGGCGGTACAATCGCTTAAAATATCCTTTTATGAAGATTTTTTGAACTTGTTAGAAAGTGTATATGTACAATAATCTCTTTATTCTGCTCAAAATATGCAAGCATTTTGATAGGTTCAGAAACCGGCTATACCCATACAAGCAGACTTCTCGCAGTTCTGAGGCTTGCAGGACTCGGCTCAATTCTTATTATTGGTGGGATCTTAATACTTACCGGGATATTCTGACAAGAATCACCTGACACCAAGATCCACATACAGTTTTGCCCCTGAACGTTTCAATTAACGCTCAGGGGCATTGTGTTTATTTATGCTGCGGAGATAGATCAGAATTTAACAATTCAAATATCCAAGAAGAAATAGCTGAGAATTTATAACCTATGTTTTCGGCTTTAGTACAGTCAAATGAAGTATCAGCACCTATTCCATTATAAGGGGCTGGATCTCCGCTGTTTGAAAAAATAGCTTTTTTACCAGTTCTTTTCTCTATATATTCTATAATTTCTTTTTGTGAAATAATTCCTTTGGAACAGCCGTTGACTGCTCCAAATACCGGATCATCAACTAAATATGCCATAAATTCTCCTGCTTCTGATTCATTGATATATGATGTTCCTATATTTAACATATCAATATACATAGGGATTTCATTACAGATATGCTCCACATAAAATTTAAGTCTGCCTGTATAATCGTTTGCTCCCATAACAACAGGAAATCTGACAAAGGTACACTGACTGATATCCATAAATTCCAATGAAGCACGTTCAGCCTGTCGTTTTCCTTCTGCATAATTTGCCGGTCTGTCCATCCATAATAAACCATGTTTTTTTGTATCAAATTCATTTTCGCTGATCAATAAATGTTCCACATTATAAACTGCACAAGAGGACATCTGAATATATCTTTTACAATGGACATTTTTCAACAGCGAACTGACATCATTTGATGAATAAGCCACCTTATCAATGATCACATCATACTCCTGATCACCGATCGCTTTTTTCACACTGCTTTCATTGGTTTTATCCATAATAACATGACAAACTCTTCCACTAAAAGGATTCCCGTGGCTTCCTCTCGTAGCAATTGTGACATTATGTCCATTGTCAAGGATACGATCTACCATAGGAATACCAAAAAATCTTGTTCCACCAATAATTAAAACATTCATAACTTTTCCTCTAAATCAAATTCCGATCTATATTAGTATACATTATAGCATAGCATCACTGCTGTGTCAATAAAACTCGGTACACCGGAAAGACATACAAGGAAGCCTTCCGGATCATCACCGAGATGAGAAATGTCCCCGGCCTTGACGTTGACAATACTGTAGCAAGAAGAGTGACCGGCGAAATGCACGGCGATCCTTTCACGATAGTCAAAAAGTTCAAGCTGGAAAGCAGGGAAAACTACACAGCTCCGATAAAGCTCAGCACAGATGTCCGTGAACAGTATGAGCTGGTCAAGCCTGCCGTCAGGATGCTCAGAAACCAGGCTATCGGCGCTGGAAGCACCAAGCTGTCAGAGAAGTACAGCCTTGAGGAGATCGCCGGACTGGTGGATAAGGTGTTAGGGCCGGATAAGCAGGCTGAGAAAAAGGCGCCGCCCAAGGTCATGGGACATTAACACAGCCCCAGCGGCGATGAAAGATCCGGGTGAGTTCCCGCCTCGCCTATCCGGAAATGCCCTGTATCTGGCGATGTACCGATAGTATACTGGCGGAGAAACTTCCTGAAAAGACGATACTCACGGTATAAATTTATTGAATTTGACAGTTTTGCCCTCAAAATATCAGCAAAAATGTAAAAGAATTATTCATACATTGCTGTTGTTTTTTTCCTCAAAATGTGATAAAATAAATTATGTGTAAAGCTCATGCTGGGAAATTATGCGAATGAGCAAAGTGGCTTTTTCGGAAATCGGGTACTTCCCTCAGTGCAGCTCCGAAAAACCGCACATTTCTATGCGTTTCTTATCGGAAGAAAGCATGAAGAATCGTTTAAAGGAGGTTCATGTATATGAACAAAACAAAAAGAAAGGGTATTTTTAACAGACTTGCTGTATGTGCTGTATCACTGACAACACTTGCATCTGCTACAGCCTGCGGCAAACCGGCAAATGTCGGCGGAAAAGTTGCTGTCATCTGTAAAAATGAGAACGTTTCATTCTGGGACGAGGTAAAGACCGGCGCAACAGACTGCTGTGACGAAATGGGCTATGAGCTCCTCTACTACTGCGCATCAAGCGATACTGACTTCGCCAGCCAGGTAGAGTATATCAACGACGCTATCGACAAAGGCGCTAAGGCGATCGTTATCGCTCCCAATGATATGAATGAGCTCAACGACGCTCTGAAAAAGGCAAACGACCAGGGCATCAAGGTAGTAAACATCAACTCTCGCTGTAACTTCGAGGACGTAGTTTCCTACGTTGGATCAAGCGACTTCGACGGCGGTGCTGTTGCCGCAAGAAACGCTGCTACCCTCTTCTTCGACGGCCTTTCCGAAACAGAGGAAAACATCGGAAAGATCGCCATGATCGGACATACAGCTTCTACTGCCGACCTCCGTCTTACAGGCTTTAGAGCTACATTCTCTCCCCTTCTGGGTCAGTTCATAGGTCAGCAGCAGGCAGCTAAGGCCGCCGCAGCTGCCGCTCAGGCACAGAAGGCTGCCGCTCAGGCTCAGGCTGCTCAGCAGCAGGCAGAACAGGCTCAGGCCGCTGCCCAGGGCAGTGCAAACAGCGCAGTTACCGAAGCTGCTCAGGCTGCTGCTTCACAGGCTGCCTCATCCGGCGCTCCCGAGGAAGCTGTACTGAACGCTTCACTGGGTGCTGCCCGTTCAGCAGGCGGTCCTATCGGCGCTACTGAGGAAGAGATCCAGGCTGCTGCTCAGGCTGCTACAGCTAAGGCTATCGCTGAGCGTGACGGCGGCTCTACAGAAGCCCCCGCTGATAATTCTGAGACCGCTCAGACCGGCGATACTCCTTACCCCAACATCGTTGCTGCTGCTCAGTCCGCTGCAAAGAGAGCTTCTGAGGGAGGCGCTCCCGAGGACGCTATCCGCTCAGCTGTTACCGGCGCTGCACAGTCTGCTGCCGACGGAAGCGGAGCTACTCAGGAAGAGATCAACGCTATCATCGAGGAAGCTGTTCAGGCTGTTTTAGCCGGCCAGGGATCCTCTGAAGAGCAGTCGAGCGGCCCCTCCGAGGAGGAGAAGGCTGACATGGTAGCTAAGTTCTTCATCGAGGGCGAGCGCTGCGGTACTCAGGAAGCTGCTTACGACGAGGCTAAGCGCCTTCTCACTGAGAACAGCGACATCAGGATCATGTACACGACCAACACAAATACAACACTGGGCGCTTGCCAGGCTATCGAAGAGCTTGGTCTTGCTGACCAGATAGTAGTTGTAGGCTTCAACTCAGACGAGCAGGAGCTCAAGTACATCAAGTCCGGCATCCTTGACGGAACTATCATCCAGAACCCTTACAACATCGGTTATATCGGCACAAGATACGCTATCCAGGCTGCTACCGGAAGCAATGTTACCGGCTCACTGGATACCGGTGTTACTTGGATCTCAGCTAAGAACATCAACGATGATGACGTTCAGCTGCTGCTGTATCCGGAAAGAACATAAGGAGGGTTTGAAAAATGGCTAAAACAAAATCAGCAGGCCGTTCTACCGCATATAATCTTGCAGCCGTTCTGCTTGCACTGGTAACATTGATAAATATGGTCCTTGTGTACTATATGTACATGGACAACGAAAGGATCGGCAACAAGACCTCTACTACCATGAATACTATCAACTCAGTAAACGGTGAGCTCCAGAGCATCAACCAGCGAGTTCTTACTATCATCGCTGACATCGGTACTGAGCAGAGCAAATCCGCTATCGCTGACAGTATCGTAAAGTCCTTCGATTCTATCGACGCAAAGCTGGATACCTTCGAGACATATGAGGGACTCAGCGATGCGACCTTAAAGCGCTGCCGCCACGCTAGAGTATTCCTTGAGGCTTACAGAAACCGTCTGAACGCCTTTAGAGAACAGTACAACAGTCCGGAAGGCTTCTCCGAAGGCATCAGCCTGAAGGATCTGTACACTCAGGACATCTACCCTCTGGAAACTACCGCTACTGAGATGCTTATCGCAACCATCGGTATCAATGCCGCTAATACTGCTCGTCAGCAGGCTCGTACAAGGCAGATCTTCTACGTTACCGAGCTCATCATGGCTGCGCTCCTTGTAGTCGGCGAGCTGATCATCTTCCTCTTCGCTAAGAGAGCTAAGAAGGTTCAGCAGGAGCTTGAGGAGCGTGAGAAGAACCTTCAGGAGGTCGGCGCAAAGCTCAGATCTACCAGACAGAAGGCCTCAGACCTTGCTCTTACAAACCTGCTTACCGGTATGAAGAACCGTTACGCACTTGACAACGACATCAGCGGACGCCTTGAGTCCGACCGCTTCAACATCGCTGTTTTCGATATGGACAACTTCCGTATCATCAACGATACCTACGGCTATGAGTTCGGCGATGAGTACCTTGCTGCTATCGCTGAGAAGCTCAAGGAGGAGTTCGGCGAGGTCGCTGAGATCTACAACATCACCGGAAATGAGTTCTGCTTCTTATTTAATAAGGAGTACACCGAGAGCCAGTCAATGGCCTTCGTTCAGAGGATCCATTCCGTAATGAGCAGCCCCTTCACCGTGCTCAACATCACTGTTCAGCTCACAGTTTCCGGCGCAGCTTACCACTACCTGCCCGGCGACTGCCTCAACGTAAACTCGCTGCTTGTTAAGCTCGACACTACAATGAGAAATGCTAAGATGAACGGCGGTAATATGGTGAATACCGTTGTAAATATGTAACAAAAGCTCTGTTGACCGCCTTATGGGTTCATAAGGCGGTCATTTTTCATGCAGAAATTTCGGAGTTTCATAGCAATATTTGGGCGGTATATTACTAGGGATTTACCCGATTTTTTAAGATCGCGCCCTGATTTTTCCTTGGGATTTGGGCATTTTGACAAAATTTTCGGATCATGGGCAGAACTACCAAAAATTGCGGAATTTGCTCTTGACAAACTACTATAATAGGTTTACAATTAGATTAGGATATTATACGAAATAAAGGGAAATTAGGAAGAATTTTCCAGGAAGGAATAGAATTAGAATGAAAAAATACGCCGTGTATAAATCAGATACCGGACAGTATTGCTATCGCTATGCAGATTCGCTCCAACAGATCCAGGGCACAGGATTTGAGGGGCTTATTCGTGAGGAGCAGCTTCCAGTCGTTTTTGACGATAAAGGTGGATATTTCAGCTTCGACCCCAACGATCGCCGCTTTGTTGAAGTGATCGAGTCTGATGAGGCGTTCCCTCTGCCTCTTGACAGGATGTTCAAGCATAACGATCCCTCCTTCAAGCTGGGTTGGATCTCTCCTGACGGCGATACTTACTCCTGCGGCTATACCAAACACAGCAAGTGTGCTGAGTCTATAGCACGGACTTTCTACAGCACAGCTAAACTGCCGGAGCTCACGCTCCTCAGAAAAGGCTGGATCGAGGTCATCGATTCATGGGACGGTGTTCAGCGGGATCATCGCCGCTACGTCCACGCAGAACAGGGCTGGATCACCCGCAAGCAGGCTGACAGGCTCTTCGACCTCGGCCTTTACGAGAAGCCTGAGGTGCAGGAACTGATCAATTCCTGCGAATCCCGGTGGTGATCACTACATTAGAATATTAGGAGGACTGAGAAAATGGAAGTTTCCCGTTTTATCAGAACTGTCACATACGGCGGCTTTGACGCTGCTGACGTTATAGGCAGGCTGGATCACCTCTATGAGAGGATCTACGGACTGGAAAGCCGGCTCCGTGAAACTGATCAGCTTCTGGAAAGCAGCGACAAGGGCGAGGACATCAAGGCTGCTGCCGAAACGATCCTGGCTGAGGAAAGAGAAAAGCTCACTCAGACCCAGGTAATGAACGAGGAGCTCAGCGTCAAGCTGAATGCTGCCGAGGAAAAAAATAGGCGATATGAGGCGGAGATCAAAAAGCTGAAGGCCTCACTTGAGGAGACCTCAGCTAAGCTCACCGATGCCAATACCAAGCTGGCTGCTGCCGGCTCAGAGGACGACACCGCCGCCCTAAGCGCTGTGTTCATCGAGGCAAAAAGATCCGCCGATATGATCGAGACTGCCGCTAAGGAAAAGGCCGATCAGCTGGAAAGCGCCTCATCTGAGGCTGCCGAAAGAGCTATCGCCTGTGCCAACGACGAGGGCGCTGTCATCATCCACGATGCCCAGCGCAGAGCTGCTGAGATCATCGCTGACGCAAAAAATGCCGCCGGCGAAATGGAAACGGCCTACAACAATATGCGTGCTTCGATCTTTGAAAAAATGGTGTCCCTTGGCCAGCAGCTCAGCGGCTTCAGGGACGCTATCATGAAGTTCGAGGAGAACGGCGTGGGCAACCTCTATGAGTGCGAGGAGCTCCTGGATCAGACCCAGAAGACCCTCAACGAAGGCGGTATCCCCGAATTCAAGGAGGCCGAAAAGTTCGCCCCGGATTACCCGGAGCGCCCCAAGAGAACTGCTGACCTTACGAGCCAGGATTCCAAAAAGCGCAAGGACGAGCTGGACAGGCTGAGAAAAATGGCCGAGTCCCTCACTTCCTCAAAGGAAAGCTCTGAGGCTCCGAAAAAGGCTGAGGAAGCCCCCGGAGAGTCCTCCGATAAAGAAGCAGACAATAAAAGCAACAAGTCAGGACTCGCTGATCTGCTAAAGCAGGCTAGATCTCTAAAAGACAAGTAATATCATATCACTAATCACTCAATTATACAAGGAGTATCCACTATGAATGAATTGATCATTGTTAAGCCCGAAAAATGTACAGGCTGTAATTCATGCATTAGGAGCTGCCCTGCGCCTGAAGCTAATATCGTCAGACAACTGGATAACGGAAAATTTATCATTGCAGTAAACCCTGACAAATGTATCGCCTGCGGCGAATGTGTGCGCACCTGTAACCACGGTGCAAGAGATTTTATCGACGACACCGAGGAGGGTATGTCCCACCTCATCAAGGAGAAGCTGATCCTCATCGCCTCTCCTGCTGTGAAGGCCGCTCTGCCTACAAAGTGGAAGGGCGTGCTGGAGTGGTTCAAAGGCCAGGGATGTTCAGTTTACGACGCTTCCTTCGGCGCCGATATTTGCACTTGGGCTCACCTGAGATCCATTGAGCAGGGCACTATCGGAAATGTGGTGACTCAGCCATGTTCCGCTATCGTAAAGTATATCGAGACCTATCAGCCTCAGATGCTGCAAAACCTCTCGCCTATTCACAGCCCCGCAGCCTGTTCCGCTATCTACATAAAGAAGTACCTGCGGCGCAACAACCACATCGCCTTCCTTTCCACCTGCGTGGCAAAGAAGCTGGAGTTCGTGGATACTGAGCTGATAGATTACAATATCACCATCGACAAGCTGATGGATTACTTCGACAGAAACGGCATCAGCATCCCTGCCGATACCGATGAGGGCTTTGAGTATAAATTCGACGACACTCAGGGCCAGTTCGGAAGCATTTTCTCCCGTCCCGGCGGCTTTAGAGACAGCCTCTGGATCCACGACCCGGATCTTAACATCACCACATCTAAGGGAGTTCACCAGGTCTACAGCGAGCTGAATATGTACGCCAGAATGCCTGAGTCCAAGCACCCACAGGTCTTCGATGTGCTCTCATGTGAGTTCGGATGTAATATGGGTCCTGCTGTCAGCACCAATCAGAACGTCTTTGAGGTAATGGACGTTATGCGCAGAATGGAGAACGACATCAAAAACCGCAAGAAGTCCGGCTTTATCGGAAGAAATGACGATAAGCTCTTCAAGCGCTTCGATGAAGAGCTCCGCCTGTCAGACTTCGTGCGCAACTACAAGCCCTCAGTTCCCACACCTGTGCCCTCAGCACAGCAGCTTGAGCCTATTTTCAAGAAAATGGGCAAGCATACCCCCGAGGACAAGACCTATAACTGCCACGCCTGCGGCTTCAACAGCTGCCGTGAAATGGCTATCGCTATCTCCCGTGGCCTGAATACACCGGATAACTGCGTAATCCACGCAAAATCCGTTCTTCTTTCAAAGCACTCCACCCTTGCTCTGGCTCACGAAAAGCTGGAGGACATCGCTTCACGATGTCTTGACCTCTCAGGCAAGCTGAAGGAGGATATTTCCACTATCACGGACAATATGACCTCGATCGACGAGTCTACCTCCGCTACAAAGGAGCGTGCCGGAGTAGTCAAGGATCTTCTCCAGAACGTTGTGGGCTTCTGCACGGACAATCCCACAATGGACGCAGAAAGCGTTGAGCAGCTCATCGGTATCCTCAACATGACCATCGAGGCTTTCGGCTCGCTGGACGACAATGTGAATACCACAAATGAGAGCTCGGCCGCAGTAAACGAGTCTGTTGCAAGGATCAGCTCACTGGTGGAAGAGCTGAGCGAGGTCCTTGAAAAGAAGGAAGAGAAAAAAGAAGACGAAAAATGATTTGTCGGCATATGCTATAACATTTTATCAATTATCAATTTTTTAATCGCCTTGCACATTACAAGTAGCGCCGAACATCAGCTTTTGTGTATTATGTACAAAAGTCTGACTTATGTTCGGCGTTCTGTTCCTTGACATTGTGCTCAATAAGTGTTATACTTATTACATAAATATTGTGTCTATCCATGTTTATACATAATACCGCTTGGCTACAGCAGATCATCATTCTGCCCCTCTTCGCTGAGCGCTAATATCAGGAGGGAAACTATGCAGTGCGAAAAATGCGGCAGTGAACTGAAACTCAAATATGTCGCCTGCCCCGAATGCGGTGCGCCTGTTCCGCAGACGATCGAGGGCTTTGAGAACACGATCGAATTTCAGCATGAGCTAAGAGCTATTGTCGTAGACAACGGCCCAAGAGCTGTTATGAATAGAAAACAGTTCAGCGGACTGCTCTATGATCACATTCCCGACCATAATAAGGAACGCAGACTGCTCCAGAATATGTACGATGCGGGCGTGTTCAAGATGCTCCTTGCAGACGATAACAGAGAGATCGCTATCATGAAGGCCAAGAGCTTTATGATCAGCGACCTGTTCATTGCTGAAAATGCGGTGGAATTCGTTCTTGCCTGCTTTACATATCTGATAGGCTGGCCCTATGACTCTCCCATGAGAGTGGTGCCCGATGAGAACGAGCCTGAGCCTGAGCCCGAAAAGAAGGCTCCTCGCCTGAGCATCGACTCAAAGATATTCAGACCTATCGACGCAGTTAGATACCGCCTTAGAAGCAATATCGAGATCGCTGAGGGCTACACCAAGATCGAGAGCTTCTGCTTCGACGGCTATGGCTCACTTAGGACCGTCCAGCTCCCCTCTACCTTGCTGGCCATCGGCGAATACGCCTTCTCCGCCTGCAAGCGTCTGAGAGGCCTTGAGCTCCCGGATTCACTGAAGGTCATCAAGCAGGGCGCCTTCTGCCAGTGCGCTAAGCTGGCAATGGTCAAGATCCCTACCGGTATCCTTGAGATCGAGGACAGCACCTTCTCATTCTGCTCAAGCCTCGAAACTATCGAGATCCCGGATACAGTCAGCAGTATCGGCGCAGAGGCCTTCTCAGGCTGTGAAAAGCTCAGAAAGCTCTATCTGCCCGACAGCGTTAAGTTTATTGATACGAACGCCTTTTCATACTGCCCAAATCTTACTATCCACTGCTTTGAAAATTCTTATGTACATAAATTCTGCCTGTCAAACCGCATCAATTTCAGACTTGTAACTACTGCGGGAATAGAAGAGGATTGATATTATGACAGAGAATATACAACATACGGAAAGGATGAATTGAAATGACAGAACTTGAAATTGGACAGGAAGTCGAGCTTGAATTCGGCGGAAAAGCCCAGGTTTTAAGTGTTATCGGAAGCGGCGGACAGGGTACGGTTTACCTTGTGCGTTTCAACGGCCAGAAGTGGGCGCTGAAATGGTACGATATAGACAAAATGAAAAAGCCTAAGGAGTTCCTGAAAAACCTCCGCAGCAATATCGCTGACGGCCCCCCGGATAACAAGTTCCTCTGGCCAAAATACCTTACTAAAGAGGCCGAGGACGGTACCTTCGGCTATATCATGGATCTCAAGCCCGAGGGCTTCGATTCATTCGTTGACATCCTCAATACCTATAAGCTGGAGGTGGACCCACTGACCGGCCGTGCTGTAAAGAAGGACGTCAAATTCAACAGCCTTACCGCTATGATCACGGCTGTTATCAATATCGTGAACTCATTCCGCCTCCTCCACAGAGCCGGAAAGAGCTATCAGGACCTTAACGACGGAGGCTTCTTCATCAACGTCAATACCGGCGCTGTGCTGGTCTGTGACTGTGATAATATCGCCCCCGACGGAAGCAACTTCGGTATCGGCGGAAAGCCCGGCTATATGGCTCCCGAGGTGGTAAGAGGCATCGCTCAGCCTAATGTGCAGACTGATAAGTATTCGCTTGCTGTGGTACTGTTCAAGCTGCTCTTCCGTGGCGACCCCATGGAGGGCGAAAAGGTGGTAAGAGATGTCTGCCTTACTGAGTCCTCTGAGCTTAAGCACTACGGTCAGAACGCTGTGTTCGTTTACGATCCTAACAACGCATCTAACCGCCCTGTCAGGGGTATCCACGACAACGTTATCAAGTTCTGGAGGATATATCCGGATTACATAAAGGACGCTTTCATCCGCTCATTCACTACCGGCATAAGCGATCCTACTAAGCGTATCATCGAGAACGAATGGCAGAAGCTCTTCATCAGGCTCCGCTCTGAGATCATCATGTGCGGCTGCGGAAGAACTAACTTCGCCTCAATGTTCGTTCAGCCTAATGAAAAGACATTCAAGTGCCCGAAGTGCGGTATGGAGTTCGTTACCCTCGGATTTAGCAACCGCAGCTATCGTATGCCGCTTTTCCTGGGCTGTAAGTTCTATGAATGCGAGATAAATCCGGAATCTGAGGAATTCATGAAGGTGGCCGGCGAGCTGGTGGAGAACAAGCTCAAGCCCGGCGTTATAGGCATCAAGAATTGCTCAGACAGAAAATGGCGTGCAAAAATGCCCGACGGCGTTTTTTACGATATTGCTCCGGGAAAAGGCTTCCCGGTATGGCAGGGGCTCGAGATCGACTTTGGCCAGATCAAAGCCCAAATCTAATTTCAGCTTACTGAAAGGATGTATTTTATGAATAACGAAAATATTGCCGAGCAGGGAGTTAACGAGGCAATCAACACCGAGACTTCTGCGCAGATCGAAAACGCAGCCCCCGTGGCAAATGTTTCTGAGGCCGCAGCTGACGATATGCTCGATTTTGACGACGATCCCCTGAGCGCAACAGGCGTTTCAAGAAAAAGTCTTGTTATCTTCTTCCTTATCGATACCTCTGGTAGTATGAAGGGCAAGAAGATGGGCGAGCTCAACACTGTTATGGAGGAGCTCATCCCCGAGATCCGCAAGGTCGGCGAGGCTGATACTGAGGTCAAGGTGGCTGTTCTCACCTTCTCAACTGACGTTAGATGGATGTATTCCAATCCTATCCCGATAGAGGAATTTGAGTGGGCTAGACTCCGTGCAAGCGGTGTTACAAGCCTGGGCGCTGCCCTGAAGGAGCTCAATGCAAGAATGTCACGCAACGGCTTCCTCAACTCTCCCTCACTTTCATTCGCCCCCGTTATCTTCCTTATGACTGACGGCTATCCCTCAGACGACTATAAGGCCGGTCTGAAGGAGCTCCAGGCTAACAGCTGGTATAAGTTCGGCCTGAAGGCTGCCCTTGGTATCGGAAGCGAGGCCAACGATAACGTTCTGGCTGAATTCACAGGCTCAGCTGATACAGTTGTTCACGCTTATTCCGGCGGACAGCTGGCTCAGATGATCAAGATCATCGCTGTTACCTCTTCTCAGATCGGAAGCAAGAGTATGACGCTCTCTGACGATACCGGTCATGAGATCGGCGAGGAGGACGTTTTTGCCGCTAAGCAGAAGCTCCTCGGACAGCAGATCCAGGAGCTTGTAGGCAAAACCGAGACTGACGATGTTCCTTTCGATACAGGCTGGTAAACTGACCTGATCGCCCGATAAATATTACTGGAAGGGGTCCGAAATTCAAATGTTCAATGGTTTCAGTCACTCGGTCAAGGGTGCTAGTCATGAAAAAACAGGTCTTGTTTGCCAGGACAGCTCTGCATACAAGGTCTGCGATGATTACGCCGTATGCGTCGTTGCCGACGGACACGGCAGCAAAAAACACTTTCGCAGCAATATGGGCTCAAAGTTTGCCGTCGAGGCCACTATCTCGACTATAGACAGATTTTATGCTGATAAGGCTGGCTTTGAAGAGAGCTTTCCAAAGGACCATAAAAGGATCATCAAGAGTATCCAGAAGCAGATCATCGCCGATTGGAACACCTTGGTGGAGGAGCATCTCAAAAACAACCCTGTCACAAAAGAGGAGAAAAGCAAATTCACCGATGAAGAATTCGAGGCTATCCCCCCTGAGTCATACTACGGTACTACCCTGATCGTGGGCGTTGCCGGAAAGAACTTTACCTTCGGCGTTCAGATCGGCGACGGTACCCTGGTGGCACTCTTCGATGACGGTAAGGCCGTTATGCCTATGGAGTACAATGAGGCTGCTCCGGCTAACGTTACCGCTTCTATGTGCAACTCAAACGCTGCCAGTATGTTCAGCGCTTTCTATCGGGACGGGCAGAAGCTCATCGCTATGTATACCTCAACTGACGGTCTTTATACCTCCTTTGGAAGCGAGTTCGACTTCCTAGATTATCATACCATAATCACAGATCAGCTAAGTGATATCGACAACTTTAAGAAAGTTATCATCAATAACCTTACAAAGCGTGCTCATTTCGGCACAGAGGACGACATCTCTCTGTCATGCGTTTATGACAAGGATCTTCTTGGGGAAAGATCTGACGTCATAAGAGCCGAAGTAGAAGCTAATAAAAAGCGTGCTGCTGAGCGAAAGGCAGAAAGACTCAAAATGCACGTTGAAACTGAATGATATTAGGCGATTAAATCAGTAAAAAGGTCAAGGATCTTTCAGAAAGGAAACTAGGTGATCATGGAAAACAACGCACTTTATGAGACAGCGAAGGTCTTCGCTGATACATTGAAGACTCGCTATCCGTATTTAGAGGAGGACTCAGATGCGTGTCTGGCACTTATCATTGCTGATTCGGGAAATGTTTTTTCCGGAGTTTCAAGCATCACGATAAATGAGGGCACTCCCGAGGCTCTCCCCGCAGAAAAGATCGCAGCTATGTCTGTAGTTACCGCCGGCGAAACTGCTCGTCAGATGATCATTATCTCTATCGACGACAACAGCTTCTTTGAGCCGGAGGAGGCTGCACTCAGACTGCTCATCAATAACTCCCCGGAAAACGGCAGCTGTCAGGTAATGCTCTCTCCCGAGGAGACAGCTCCCGCAGCAAGCCTTCTTCCCAATGCAGCAGAAGACTTCATGAGCGGCTATGGCGACGACGTTGAAGCTCCCCAGGAGGCTGCACCCGCAGCAGCTCCCTCAGCAGCTTCACCTGCCGTTGATGCTCCCGCAGAATTCGTAGACGGATTTGATGTTGACGAAACAAATCCCTTCGCAGCATCCGGCGGAAGCACTTCAGAGGTCAAGTCATTCTACGACCAGCCCGCTGACGCTCAGCAGCAGGGCGCAAGCGGATTTAACAACCCATTCGCTGCTCAGGGCGGCGAAAATCCCCAGCAGGGTGCCTTCCCCCAGGGGTATCCTCAGGGCGGCTATCCTCAGCAGGGCGGCTTCCCGCAGCAGGGCTATCCTCAGCAGGGTTATCCCCAGCAGGGTTATCCTCAGCAGGGCTATCCTCAGCAGGGTTATCCTCAGCAGGGTTATCCCCAGGGCTACCCTCAGCAGGGTTATCCTCAGCAGGGTTATCCCCAGGGCTACCCTCAGCAGGGCTATCCCCAGCAGGGCGGCTATCCTCAGCAGGGCGGTTTCCCCCAGGCAAGCCCCTACAGCGGTGCTCCCGGCGGCTCAGCCTACCAGCACAGCGGCTATCTCCAGCAGGGCGGCTTCCCTCAGGCGACCCCCTACGGCACAGGCGGCCACAGCTCTGTTTATCAGCATAGCACAATGATGCCCAGCGGCAATCTCAACCAGACACACAGCGTTATGCTCTCAAACGGCGAGGGCGGCGCATTCAAGAAGCGTCTCTCCAGCTTCTTAGGAGAGGAAGATGCCGCCGGAGTTGATCCGGGCGAGAGTCTTTCAAAGGCTGAGATGCTCAAGCAGGCTAAGGAACGAAAGAAAGTTGCTAAGGCTAACGAAAAATATAAGAATAAGTTCTAAACCTGGTCAGAAAAACCTATCCGCAGCTGCGGATCAGATGATGAGAGTGCTGCAAAGTGATCTTCACTCCGTCTTTATAGTGCAGATGTTTTAGCTGTTCCGGACAAAAAGTAGCCGGTATTTACAAAGATCTGCATAATTCTGTTTGTTTTTCCTCGTTTTATCTTGCAAAATATGCGATCTTATGCTAAAATATACTGAGGCATAGTTTTTTACATCAGCTATGCCCACATAAGTTTAATAATATTCTTAAATTCAAGGAAGGTATATATATGACACATTTGCTAAATATAGATGAAGCGGTAGACCGAAAGTTTCTTATCACTAAAAATATGAAAAGCCAGGCTGAGGCTGGTACCATCATTCACGTTATGGATGCTGAGAACAACTCCGACGGAAGCGTGACCGTGGTCTACCGTGTTGCTCGTTTTAACGAGAAATTTCACGATTATCAGGATTATACCGCCAAGTTTGACAGTCTCGCTGCATTCTGCAAATGGGCTCAGCCGGATAACTTCATCGCACGAAACTACGAAATGCTCACGATCAGTGATATCCAGCACTACATCAAGGTAAAGAAAAGAAACTTCACATCGTTCTGCCTGCCGATCATACTTATCGCTGCTATTATCATTTGGGCTCTGATGTTCTATTTAATGGGCATCGGTGCAGCATCGATCACTATCTGTGCTGTTCTTACCATTGGTATCGCAGCAGGAGTTCTCCTCCTCTTAAAGAATCAGAAGAAGAATGAGAAGGTCCGTCTGTACCACAAGATCAGTTCAAACTGGGGAATTGTCCTCAAATAACGCTGATAAGCTCCGCTTGATCCATGTCAAACGGAGCTTTCATTTTGTCCTGACACAGATCGCATGATCTGGCGGATCAGAGTTCAATAAAATTGTCAGATATTGCATAAACTACGTTATTTTATTGACGATCCGCCCCGTCAGTGGTATAATATTCACCGAAGATATTTAATGTCTGCTCAACAACTAAAAATCGGCTTTAAATAGCTTTTTAAAGCCGATTTTTAGTTGTCAAAGTGCAAGAAAAAAGAATGACTTTGAGAATTTTTCTTGCACTTTGTTTTGCCCTTTAGGGCAAAATGAGCTTGACATCAATTAATGCGATGCGCAAATTCCCAGTATTATAAAGAATTTGCGCTCCCCGAACTTCGTTCGGGGCAATAACCGCCTGATGGCGGTTATTGAGGACACATTATTTACAGAAAGAGGATACCTAATGAGCAAGTTCAGAAAACAGCATATGGCCATTCAATGGCACGACATCATAGATCAGGAGAACGTCTGCCCGGCGGCGGAGGCTCCCCTGAAGGAAAAGGCTACCTTGGTGGGAAGAGTCGGTCTGACCATGCTTTCAGTGGGAACAGGCGCCTGGCGAGTCCGTGCGTCCATGAACAAGATCGCCCGTGCCCTGGGGATAACCTGCTGTGCGGACATCGGCCTGCTGAGCATCGAGTACACCTGCATCGACGGCGGCGAGACCTATACCGGCGCCCTCTCACTGAACACCACCGGCGTGAATACCCACAAGATCCGGGCTATGGAGGAGTTCGCTGACGGCTTCGCTGAGCGTGCCGGGCGCTACTCCACCGAGCAGTTCCACCAGATCATCGACAAGCTGGGCTCCATGGAGGGCAACTACAGCGACCTGGATCTGGGACTGGCCTCCGCAGCGGCCTGCTGCGCATTCACCTTCCTGCTGGGCGGAGGTCTGGCGGAGATGATCTGCGCCTTCTTCGGTGCAGGCGTGGGAAATTTCGTCCGCAGAAAGCTCATCGGAAGGCACATCACCCTCTTCGGCAACGTGGCCGTAAGTGTGGCAAGTGCCTGCATCACATACGTCCTGCTGATCAAGGCAGCGGAGGCGCTCCTGGGGATCTCGGCGGTCCACCAGGCCGGCTACATCTGCTCCATGCTCTTCGTTATCCCGGGATTTCCGCTGATAACCGGCGGCATCGACCTGGCAAAGCTGGATCTAAGATCGGGACTTGAGCGCCTGACCTACGCTTTGCTGATCATCATCGTGGCCACTATGACGGGCTGGGCCACAGCCACGGTCTTCCGGTTTGCCCCCTCTGACCTGGCTACCCCCGTATTCTCCCCCTTGGTGAAGGCTCTGCTGAGGCTCGTGACCAGCTTTGTGGGAGTTTACGGCTTCTCGCTGATGTTCAACAGCCCCAAGAAAATGGCCTTCACCGCCGGTATCATCGGTATGCTGGCCAACACCCTCCGCCTTGAGCTGGTGGACTTCACCCATATCACTGTGGGAGCTGCCGCCTTTATCGGAGCCCTTTCCGCAGGCCTTATGGCCTCGCTGATCAAGCGCTGGATCGGCTACCCCAGAATCACCCTCACGGTACCTTCCATAGTCATCATGGTGCCTGGACTGTTCATGTACCGGGGAATTTACGGCGTGGCCGGCGGCGATGTGACTGACGGCATAATGTGGCTGATAAAGGCCTTCCTGATCGTGCTGGCGCTTCCCCTGGGACTGATCTTCGCAAGGATCCTCACCGACAATAACTTCCGGAAGAGCAGCTGACCGGCGCTCTCCCCTTTCTGCAACAAAAAAAGTGTGCCAAGCGGCACACTTTTTCATTTTGTCTTGGTTTTGTAAAGGAGCCAGATGAACTCCAGCACGCCTATGCCAATGAAGGAGAGCATGGTCTTCATGCCGGGCTTCTTGACCTTGAAGCGTGTGATAAAGGCGATAGCGATGATCAGCATGGCCGCTCCGTAGACTGCGGGGAAGCACTCGCCGATGTCCTTGTGGAAGCTGTACAGCAGCGGCAGGATCAGTGCAACGCTGGTGACGGGCAGTCCCTCATAGACCTTGCGGACCTCCTCAGTTTTCTTCTGGCGGTCCTCCTCGGCCACGTTGAAATAGGCCAGTCTGATGACTGCACACAACGGGAAGAGCACCAGGATCGGGACATCTGCCCAGCAGTTCATTCCCACGGAATATCCGATGACTGCCGGCAAAACTCCGAAGCAGATAGCGTCGCAGAGCGAATCGATCTGTATGCCGAACTTCTTCTCATTTTCTGTGCGGTCCTTTTTGGTGCGAGCCACCTTTCCGTCGAACATATCGCACAGGCCTGAGACCATAAGGCAGATTATCGCCAGAGTTGGTCTGGGCTGGCCGTCTGCAAGTCCTGCGGCAAGGAAAATGCCGATCACGGACGAGACAAGGCTCATATATGTCAAAATGACCGTATAGTTATAGTAACCTATCATCATTAAAACCTCAGCTTCTGAGCCGGCACCGCCGGACAGCTGCTCTTTCTTTATATAGTTAGCCGCTTATTTGCCTGAGGCCTTCTTTCTGCCTCTTGCTGCGGGCTTCTTAGCGGCGGTCTTTTTCTTTGTGCTAGTTTTTGCAGCGCCCTTGGCACGATTTTCCTTCATGCGCTCCTGACGCTTGGCCTTGTCCTCAAGGCGCTTGTAGGCCTCATCGTAGAAATACTCCTGAGCGTTAAGGGGCTCATCGCCGTCCTTGCGCTGAACATGGACGTATGTGCCGTCGCTGAGCATTTCTCTGGCCTTCACATTATCTGCCATGAGAATGCGGAACATTCCCCGTATGCGCTTTTTCAGGCGCTCGTCCTCAATGGGAGCAGCCACCTCCACACGGCGGATAGTGTTCCTGCTCATATAATCAGCGGAGCCGATATAGATCTTCTGGCCACGGCCGTCCTTGCCGAAGATGAAGATCCTGCTGTGCTCCAAGAAACGTCCCACGATGCTGCGGACGGTGATATTTTCGGTGAATCCGGGAACTCCCGGGATAAGGCAGCAAATTCCTCTGACTACCAGCTCGATCTTGACGCCGGCCTGAGAAGCCTCCACCAGCTTATCCATGATCACCTTGTCGCAGAGGGAGTTGACCTTTGCGGCGATATAGCCCTCCTCGCCGTTTCTGGCAAGGGCGATCTGCTCGTCCATCATAGCCAGCACCTGGGGGCGCAGAGCAAGGGGCGAAACAAGGAGCTTTTGAGCCTCCTCAACGAAATTTCCGCTGAGAAGTCCGCTGAATACAGCCTTTGCGTCCTCAGCGATAGCCTTATCAGCTGTCAGCAGCATAAGGTCGGTGTAAATGGCGGAAGTTTTCTCGTTGTAGTTTCCGGTGCCGATCTGAGTAACATACTCCACAGCGCCGCCCTGAGCCTTTCGGGTGATCAGCAGCAGCTTTGAGTGAGCCTTGAACTCACGAGGGCCGTAGATAACGTTGACGCCGGCCTCCTGGAGCACCTTTGACCACTCGATGTTGTTTGCCTCATCGAAGCGAGCCCTCAGCTCGATCATGACCAGCACCTCCTTGCCGTTTTCGGCAGCGGTGCAAAGTGCGTCGATGACCTTGCTGTTTCTGGCAAGGCGGTAGAGGGTGATCTTTATGGAAGTGACCTTTGGGTCCACAGCCGACTCCTGAAGGAGCCTGATAAAGGTGGCCGTCATGGACTCAAAGGGATAGCTCAGAAGTATGTCCTTGGCCTTGACCTGAGCGAAAACAGGCCTTGTATCGCTGAGCGATGCGCTCTTTCTGGGAGAGCGCGGCTCATAGTGGAGCTCCGGGCTCTTGTCCAGCTCCTGAAGCTCGAACAGGTAGGAAACGTCCAGTGGTATATGTGAGGTGAAGACCCTTGAATTGCGGATCTTCAGCTTTTTGCAGATGTAATCCAGAGCTTCACGGCTGAACTCGTCCGACACCTCAAGGCGAACAGGCGCCAGCTTAGTGCGCTTGAGGACAAGCTCCTCCATGCGTGTGCGGAACTCAGGGCCTCGTCCAAAGGCCATGATACCGGCACTTCTGGTGACTCTGATAAGGGCACGGTCGATGACCTTATAGCCCTTGAACATCAGGTGAGCGAAGCGGAGGACCACTTCCTCCTCCAGGATAAAGCGCTTGCCGTCCTGACTAAGAGGGATGATGCGCTGGCTGTGATCCTGCTTGATGGGGATTATCCCGATAGCAACGCCCTTTTTTGCGCCAAGCTGAACTGCGGCGTAGATCTCCTTATTCTTGAGAAAGGGGAACGGCAGGGCGTCGTTGATCACAAGTCCGGAAATAAAGGGCTTGATCTCACGCTTGAAATACAGCTCAAGGAAGGCCAGCTCCTCGGCGGAGGCGGTATCGAAGGTAATGTGCTGGAAACCGCAGCCTGAAAGCTCCTCCGCATTTTTGCGAAAGGCCTTCTCAACGGCGGGCTGGAGCCTTCTGACAGCGGTGAAAATGGCGTCCAGCTGCTGAGCCGGGGTCATACCTGAGCGGCTGTCCTTTTTATTTTTGTCGCTCTTGCAGGCGTCGGTGATATTGCCGACCCTGACCATAAAGAACTCGTCCAGGTTGCTCTGATAGATTGCCGAGAAGGAGATCCTTTCCAGCAGAGGGGTGCCGGGGTCAGAGGCCTCTTCGAGAACTCGTTTATTGAATTTAAGCCACGAAAGCTCTCTGTTTTCGAGGTAGTCCATAGTTTTCTCCGATCTTCCGGGTTAGCGGAAAATAGTGTTGAATATTGTGTTCATCAACAGATTATACATTTATTATTATAAACCATTTTTTTCCCGATGTCAAGGGGAGAGCGGCTTTTTCAGGGATTTTCGCCCGGTGATTTGAACAACGTTTCTTGCAACGATCTGTAGGGGAGGCCGCCCTCGGCCTCCCGGATGATCCGACATCATCTGCCGAAACGAATTGTAGGGGACGGCGTCCTCGGCCTCCCGGCCATTCTCGATGTCCCGGCCTTTGGGACAACCTGTGCGGAAACGGTATTTGCGGGGCGATGTGGGCATCGCCCCCTACGTTTTGTTGTCCGTCAGACCTACGCCTCGCAGGGCAAAGAGGAACACCTCCTAGAGGGGAGGGGCCATAAAAAAACTGGTACAAAAGCCGGTGCGCCCCTCCCCTCTATACGGTTTTCCTCTCTGCACTCTCTTTTCCCTCACTCCCCACCCCCACCGGCTTTTGCACATGGGTCCGCCCCTACGGTTTTTGTTCGTGGCGGCCGGCCATTTGAATAACGTATCGTTTAACGAATTGTAGGGGACGGCGTCCTCGACGTCCCGGAGGTTTGGAAATCATATGCCCGAATGAATTGTAGGGGAGGCCGCCCTCGGCCTCCCGGAGGTTCGGACAACGTATGCAGAAAACAACACGGGCGCACATCAGTGCGCCCTTTGCCTCAAACTATCTTGACTCCGGCCTTATCCAGCTTGTCCTGGAATTTATCCGCCTTTTTCTGGGGGAAAACCGTTGCCGTGCCGCCGCCGAGGATCTCCACCGGGATCCCTCTCTTCACAGCTCCCAGTGCCGTGGAGGTCACGCAGCCGTACTTATCCAGGCCGCACAGCAGCAGCTTACCATAGCCCTTCTCCTTGACCAGACTGAGCAGCTCCTTGTTGGTCAGAGCGTCCCCCAGCAGCTTGTCGAAGCAAAGCTCAGACACCCTGTCCACTCCGCTATAGAGCTCAGCGCCCTCTGTCCCGGCGATAGAGTACCCGAACAAAAGCCGATTTGTGGGCAAATTCTGGATAAGATGGCGGATATAGATCACGTCGTCCCCAAGGTCATGGTGCTTGTGGATCAGAGCGTTGACGGCTCCCACCAGCGCCGGTGTATCGTAGGAAAAGCGGTCCTTCCGCTTCTCATAAAGGTAGTCGTTCTGCATATCAATGACGATCAGTGCGTTTTTCATGGTATCCCTCCCATATCAGAAAAGCCGCCCGACGGGACGGCTTGTCGTTTACTGCTTATTTCCGGGCTTCTGGCCGTTCTGACCATTCTGACCGTTTGCGGTAGTCTGGAGTGCAGGATTGTTCTTCAGAGCCACCTGGAGCTTCTCCTTAGTGCGCTTGATGTCGTTCAGATTTCTGTTGTACTGGGTCTCAGTATCATTGAGCATCTTAGCAACTGACATAGCAGCCTGCTGCTGAAGATTTTTAGAAGCTGTCTGAGCCTTGGTCAGGATATCCATTGCCTTCTTCTTGGACTCAGTAACGATAGCCTCCTTAGAAACGATCTGAGCCGCACGCTCCTCAGCCTTTCTGATGATAGCCTCGGCATTGAGCTTAGCCTCGTTGAGGATACGCTGGCAGTCGAACTCGATCTTCTTGGCCTCCTTGAGCTCGTGGGGCATATTCAGGCGGACGTCGTTGATGAGCTCTCTCATGCGCTCGCCGTCCAGGATCTTCTTATGGGAAACAAAGGGTACGGACGTGGCCTTATCCAGGAGCTCGTCCATTTCATCAAGGATCTCATCAATACTCATAATAATTTACCTCTCCTTTATAAGTCGTTGTTTTATATCATCAAGGATCGCTTCGGGAACAAAATGGCTGATATCTCCGCCAAAATACGCTATCTGCTTGACAACGCTGGAGCTGAGATACATATTTTCCGCAGTAGTGGTCAGGAAGACCGTTTCTGCGTCTGCGTAGAGCTTCTTATTGGCCAGAGCCATCTGGAACTCATACTCAAAATCGCTGACGGCACGCAGGCCCTTGACTATGGCGATAGCGCCTACGTTTCGCACATAATCGGCAAGCAGGCCGTCCAGTATGTCGATGACCACGTTATCCAGGTCGTGGGTAACGGCCTCGATCATGAGCATCCTCTCGGTTGCGGTAAAGCTGGGCTGAGCCTTTCCTGCGTTGCGTGAGATGAGCACGATCACCTTGTCGAAGAGCTTTGAGGCTCTGGTGATGATGTCCAGGTGACCCAGAGTGACCGGGTCGAAGCTGCCGGGGCAAACTGCTATCCTTCTCATTCGTCCTCCTCCTCATCAGACGGCCTGACGAAGATTGCCACGTTAATCTTGCCGTACTGATAAATCTTCCTCAGCACTGTCCCCTCAGGAGCCTGGGGCTGACCTGCTTCCTTTTCGTACTCGCAGATGATACAGCCGTTCTCGCTGAGCTTCTTCTCCGCAAGGGGCAGGAGCTTCTGGATATGGCCGGCTCTATAGGGAGGGTCGAGGATAATAATGTCGAAAGTTTTGGCTGTTGAGCGGATATAGTCATAGCTGTCACGGCTGATGACCTCTGCCTGATCTCTGAGACCGGTATTATTGAGGTTTTCGGCGACGCATTTCAGCGACTTGGCCGAGCTGTCGACAAAGACCGCACGTTTTGCGCCTCTGCTGAGCGCCTCGATACCCATTTGACCGCTTCCGGCGAAGAGATCCAGCACTAAGGCGTCCTCCAGCTGGAACTGGACGGCGGAGAAGATACCCTCCTTGACCTTATCGGCGGTGGGTCTGACATCGAGACCTTCTGGCGCAATGAGCTTGCGTCCTCTTGCAATACCTGTAATAACTCTCATGGATAGCTCCGCAGCTGCCGGATGGCGGCAGTCCGCATTTACGGCATACGGCGGCCGATCTATATACATTCAATTATAACCGATTTATGGGCGCTTGTCTACAATTTTCCGAAAAGATAGGTGGATTTTGCTTATCAGAAGAAGTGGCACAGCCTGATTTTTGTTGATTTTGCACAAATGAAATCATGTGGAATAACGTGCGTCAACCGCCACGAACAAAAACCGTAGGGGCGGACACATGTGTCCGCCCGTGTTGTTTTCCGCATACGTTTTGACAAATGGCCGGGCGGATAATATCCGCCCCAACATTTACGCACACATTTTCCAAACGGCCGGGACGTCGAGGACGCCGTCCCCTACATTTCGTTTCCAGAAACGTCATTCAAAAGGCCGGACGCCACGAACAACCAAATGTAGGGGCGGATATTATCCGCCCGTGCCGCAACGAACAAAAAAACGTAGGGGCGGATATTATCCGCCCGCAATAGCGAATATCAAAACCCAGCAGACCCGAAGGGTTCTGCGAAGAACAGTCAAAAGCCGGTGGGGGTGGGGAGTGAGGGAAAAGAGAGTGCAGAGAGGAAAAC
>CACWHY010000028.1 GCA_902760805.1 Ruminococcus flavefaciens
AAAAGGAATCTCAAGGGTCGTTACTTTTTCTTGCATTGTTCTGTTTTCAAGGTGCTGTTTTCGTCGTCCTCATCAGGCGACTTAATTATTATATCACCATTTTTTTCTTTTGTCAACTCAAAGTTTGATCGGTGATAACTGGTTTTTTTGTACACTTTGACCACCTGTCAGAATTTAATGGTCAGGCAAAGCTCCTCAGCGCTCTCAACAAGGGTCAGTGAAAGGCTGGACGCAGTAAATCTTCCCGTCTCACGAGCGACTTCAAAGACTTCCTCCCCGTCGATAAACCGGGATTTGAAGTCTTCGTAGAGCTCCTTAGAGGAAAACCGCAGGTCGACCGCAGTGCTTCCGGCAGAAAGCTCCCGAGAGAGCACCTCCCTAGGATCAGTCTTCTCATCTATATAAAGGCCGTTGCGGACAAAATAATTGTCCTTGTCGGAATCGCACCTGAAAGGCTTGAACAGCTTGTCGTCCACGGTATGAGTTCGGGAAAAATCCTCATCATCGCACAGGAAATAAGTCATGCGCATCTCTTTGCCGCCGTCGTCGCTGTCGTCCCAGGTGGGATCGATATTGTACCACTGACCGTTGACCTTCACCTGATCCCAGGCGTGATTTTCGCCCTTCGAGGTCACTCCGGTGACAACGGCAGTCTCCAGACCGGCACGGCTGGCCAGCAAGCGAAACGCCTTTGCATAGCCCTCGCAGTTAGCCTCGCCTTCGACCAAACAGCCATAGGCAGTGGAGGGATAGCCCCGGTCGTCGCTCCCCACAACGTAGGAGCAGTTCTTCGCCAGATACTCATTTATATAAAAGGCCTTGTCATAATCGCCGCTTGGGAGCTTAGTAAGAGCATGGTCAACAGCAGCCTCCAGCTCCTCACGCTTGTCCTCGGTGCCGCCGTCATTCCGGTAAACTATGGTAGCCTCACGGACACGGTCAGACGTGTAATATATCGAGTCAAGGTAGAACAGCTCCGGCTCCTGCTTCTCAACGATCTGATACACCTTTGAGTAGACCTTGCCGTTGATGTCAGCGTGGAGAGGGATCTTGTCAGTCATATCATAGATTCCCCTATACAGCGCCGTATACACTGCCTGCTCTTCCTTGTTCAGTTCGCTGTACACCGGCCGAACGGCAGCCTCTTCGTCAGAAAGATACTCCGCATCAGAGTAGTCAAAAAACAGCCCCTCACGCTCAGCCAGCTTATAACCGCAGTATCCCAGCATCACCACAGATGCCGAGATCAAAGCGATCGACACATTTCTCAAAACGCCCATACCTTACCCCTCAGATATAAGAACATTGTTGTTTTTTATGCGGAAGCCCGGCAGGTTTTCCACGAACCTGCTGAACTTCGAGTAACCGTAGGTTTTCAAACTGAACTCCGGCACCTTGGTGCAGAGCTGCTTTTTCAGCTCGCCCAGGTTATAGCCCTTGCTGCCGCCGGTCCTTACTATGGCCGCCAGAGCCTCGCTGATCTTGTCCAGATCCGAGGTGTCGTTTTTCAGTGAAACAAGTATGCTGCTGCCCACCTGTCTGAAGCTGAGGCAGTCGAAATCCTTGAGGAACTGCGAAAACTTTGAATAGCCGTAGTTTCTCACATCGAAATCCGGATAGCGTCCCTGAAGGCGGCTTCCCAGTTCGCCGATATTGATTTCCTCCTGGAGATTAGCGTTCTCGGAAACGATCCTGATGATGTCGGACTCCAGCTCCTTCATAGCCACCTTCTCGTTTTCCGCAGAGCTCTGGATGTCCTCCTCAGCGATGATCTCCAGATATTTGAAGGCATTGCAGGCCGTGCTGAATGGCTTGGGAGTCTTCTTCTCGCCCATGCCGATGACGTGCTTGCCGGACTCCCTCAGCCTTATGGCCAGCCTGGTGAAGTCGCTGTCGCTGGAAACGATGCAAAATCCGTCCACATTGTCCGAGTAGAGGATATCCATTGCGTCGATGATCATTGCGGAGTCCGTAGCATTTTTACCGGTAGTATAGCTGTACTGCTGCACCGGAGTAATAGCGTTATCCAGCGCCATGTTCTTCCAGCCTGCCAAATTCGGCCTAGTCCAGTCACCGTACACTCGCTTGTAGGTGACTACCCCGTAGTTAGACACCTCATCAAGGATATACTTGGTGTATTTTGCCGCCACGTTATCTGCGTCGATAAGGACGGCGTAGCGTTTTTCCTGATCCATGATCCGCCTCTTTCTATGTAGTATATTTATTCCGACCGGTCGCCCGGCATTATCCAGATATAAGAAAAAAATCCCGAAACTATTGCTTCGGGATTCATGTAATACCAAGGTTATTACCCCAGTACTATGGAGCGGATTACGAGGCTCGAACTCGCTACCTCCACCTTGGCAAGGTGGCGCTCTACCAGATGAGCTATGGCCTGCACCTTTTGGTGCTTCCGGTCGGAATCGAACCAACGACACGGGGATTTTCAGTCCCCTGCTCTACCGACTGAGCTACAGAAGCATAAATGGCGACCCCGAACAGATTCGAACTGTCGACCTCCTGCGTGACAGGCAGGCGTTCTAACCAACTGAACTACGAGGCCAAATAGTTGGTGGGGACTACAGGGCTCGAACCTGTGACCCTCTGCTTGTAAGGCAGATGCTCTCCCAGCTGAGCTAAACCCCCACCGTTTTGCTCGTCAGCACCCTGACGACGATATATATTATAGCACAGAAAAACCGGGTTGTCAATAGTTTTTTGAAAAAAATCTCAAAAAATTTTTTTGAGGGAGTTTTTGGCCATATTCCGCAGTTTCAAAGGCCAAAGCCTCTATCTTCCGGCTAAAAAGGTCCAATTATCGTCACTTTTCACAGATCATCGTCATTCTTTTTGCACAGTTTGAACAAAGCTCTTGACACTTCTCCTGCTGCCGTGTTATAATCCTATTAGTATTAGAAGGAGCTGAACATATGAAAAATCTTCTGTTTATCGGCGATGTTGTGGGAAAAACCGGCTGTAGCTTCCTCGCCTCGCACCTCCACCAGCTCAAGCGTGACCTGGGAGCTGACATAGTGGTGGTCAACGGCGAGAATTCCGAAAACGGCAACGGTGTCTCCCGAAGCTCCGCCGACAGCATTATAAAGGCCGGGGCCGACGTCATGACCTCCGGCAACCACGCCTTCCGCTATCGTGACGAGCTGGACGTGTATGAGGAGGACTACATCATCCGCCCGGCCAATTATCCCGAGGGCGGCGCTCCCGGAAAGGGCGTGTGCCTGCTGGATATGGGGCCTTATTCCGTGGCTGTGGTCAATCTCATGGGAACGATCTGCCTTGAGCCTCTGGACAACCCCTTCACCGTCATCGACCAGCTTTTGGAGGAGATCCCGACCCCGAATATCTTCGTGGACTTCCACGCTGAGGCCACCTCAGAAAAGAAGGCCATGGGCCATTACCTCACCGGCAGAGTCACCGGAGTTTTCGGCACGCACACCCACGTCCAGACCGCTGACGAAATGATCCTGGGCGATCATACCGCCTACATCACCGACGCCGGGATGACCGGTCCGGAGCTGTCATGCCTGGGTGCTGACATCGAGCCCGTGCTCCAAAACTTCCGCTTCCGCACTCCTGCCCGTTTCAAGACCGCCTCAACACCCTGCTTTTTATGCGGCGTATGTGTGGAATTCGACGAAAAATCCGGCAAATCGCACAAGATCGACCGTATTATTATAAGATAAGTCACAAAGTTTTGTCGGAGCTCTTGATTTTTTCTGAAATGTACGATATAATGACATTGTACTATAGCTACTGGCGAACAATTTGTACAATTCACATTTAGGAGGGTAATACCATGGAGATTTTAAAAGTATCATCACATTCATCACCTAATTCAGTTGCCGGAGCAGTTGCCGGTGTCATCAGAGAGCAGAAGGCCGTTGAGGTCCAGGCTGTGGGCGCAGGAGCTGCAAATCAGGCTATCAAGGCTATAGCTATCGCAAGAGGCTACCTTGCTCCTATCGGCATTGACCTCATCTGTATCCCGGCTTTCGCAAACATCTCAATAGATGGCGAGGAAAGAACAGCCATCAAGCTCATCTGCGAGCAGAGATAAAACTCATTGCACCTTTGGGCGGACATCTGTCCGCCTTTGTTTTTTAAGGAGGCCATTATGGAGAATAACAGCACGATAATGGACAAGATCTTCTTCGGCATAGCAGGACTTTGCGCTGTTATGCTTGCTGTGGAGAAGGCTGCCGGCTTGCAGTTCTTCTACCTGCTGCCGGAAACTGTCCCGGAGATAATTCTTGCAGGCGCCCTTGGTCTGTCACTTGCCGCAGCTCTGATGATAAAGCGTCACTTTGTCCTGGGAGCCCTCCCCGTCTTAGCGGTGATCGGCATCGCACTTATCGGACTGGGCGCCGCTGACCTGCACCCTCAGCATGAGACCTTCCGCATCAGTCAGGTAAAGGGCGGTCAGGTGGTGATCAGCAGGAACGACTACCTGGGCTCACGCACCTATGACCTGCTGGCGGCAGACGTGCCGGTCATTCCGTATCTCCTCTCCTGGCATGAAACAAAGAGCGTGGAGTTCGACAGTGAGCAGCCTGAGCTAAGCAGCTGCATCACCTTCTCATTCCCCAGCTCAGACCAGGAAAGGAGCCAGTTCGATTACAAGATCTGGTACCAGTCCACACCCGTTTTCTCAGGCACCAAGAACAGCGGAAAGCTGCAAAAGCTGCAATAATTCGGCGAAAGGAGGGCGTAAATGCCCACTACACTTTTCAGCGACATAGAATTCCTAAAGGGCGTAGGCAAGGCTCGCGGCGAGAAGTACCGCAAGCTGGGCATCCAGTCCCCCTACGACCTTATTTACCATATCCCCCGGAGCTACCTTGATTTCCGGGCACACGTCCCGATCGCACAGGCTGAGCTTGGCCAGTACAATGTGCTGAAGCTGACGATCACACACAAGCTGCCCCCTCAGCGGATCCGTGGCGGACTTGTGATCTGCAAGGCAGGCGCCACCGACGGGATCGACGACATCCTCATCGTGGTCTACAACAACGTTTACGCTTTTCAGGCGCTGAAGGAGAACTCCACCTATTATATGTACGGCAAGGTCATGGGCAATTTTCTGCGGAAGGAGATCTCCTCCCCCACCTATATAAAGGCGGAGGAGACTGTGCTGATCCAGCCGATCTATCCGCTGACCCAGGGACTTTCCGTGAATATGGTCAGAACGAATATGCGTCAGGCTCTCAGCATCATGGAGAGCGAGCCCTTCGAGACCCTCCCCCGGCAGATCCTGGAGAGATACGGCCTCTGCCCACTGATGGCGGCGCTGGAGAATATCCACTTCCCCCAAAGTGAGGAAGCCGCTGAGACCGCCCGGAGAAGGCTGGCCTTTGACGAGCTGCTGAAGCTCCAGCTGGGAATGTCCATGATGAAGACCAGGGCCAGGAAGAACACCGCCTACTCCATGGACAGCTCCGTGGACGTCTCGGAATTCACCGGCGGACTGCCATTTGAGCTCACCGACGACCAGCAAAAGGCCGTTACCGAGATCGTGGCCGACCTTTGCAAAACAGTCCCCATGAACAGGCTCCTACAGGGCGACGTGGGCAGCGGAAAGACCGCCGTTGCCGCCGCAGCCTGCTATTTTGCAGCAAAAAACAAGATCCAGTCGGCGCTTATGGCTCCCACCGAGATCCTGGCTGCCCAGCACTTCCGCACACTTACGGATTTCCTGGAGCCCTTCGGTGTCCGGGTCTGCCTGCTGACAGGCTCCATGACAGCCAAAAAAAAGGCCGACACCCGGGCGAAGATCGCTGCCGGGGAATTCGACGTGATCGTGGGAACTCACGCCATTATCCAGAAGGACGTGGAGTACCGCTCACTTGGTCTGGTGATCACCGACGAGCAGCACCGCTTCGGCGTTGCGCAGAGGGCGGCTCTTGCGGAAAAGGGCGAGTCTCCCCACAGATTAGTCATGTCAGCCACTCCCATACCAAGAACTCTGGCGCTGATCATCTACGGCGATCTGGACATCTCCGCCATTACCCAGCTCCCCAAGGGACGCCGCCCGATCAAAACCTACGCAGTTACCGGGAAGCTCCGCCACCGTGCCTTCGGATTTGTCCGGGAAAGACTGGCTGAGGGGCGTCAGGCCTATGTGGTCTGCCCTATGATCGAGGACAGCGAGAGCGAGCTCCACGCAGTGCGGAGCTATGCGGAAAACGCCGCCAAGGAGGACCTAAAGGGCTGCACAACTGCCCTCCTCCACGGAAAGATGAAGGCTGCCGAGAAGGACAAGGTGATGAAACGCTTCCATGACGGCGAGATCCAGGTGCTGATCTGCACCACCGTTGTGGAGGTCGGCGTTGACGTGCCCAATGCGGCGGTCATGGTGATCGAGAATGCCGAGAGGTTTGGCCTTTCCCAGCTCCACCAGCTCAGGGGAAGAGTTGGCCGAGGGGAGTACGAGAGCAGCTGCATCCTGATCACCGACAACACCTCTGAGGAATGCGTCCGGCGAATGAAGATCATGTCCTCCACCACTGACGGCTTCAAGATCTCAGAGGAAGACTTGAAAATGCGAGGACCGGGAGACTTTTTCGGCAGCGCCCAGCACGGACTTCCTCCGCTGAAAATTGCGGATATAGCCTGCAATATGGAGCTGATGAACAAGGCACAGACCTGCGCCAAGGAGATCCTTGCGGAGGATCCTGAACTGACTAAAGCGGAGCACATCTCCCTGAAAATGGACGTGCTGCGGCTGTTCAACAAGGATATAATAGGATAATAATTGCGGGGTGCAGGGAGCCGCTCGCTCCCTGCCGGAGTCCAGAGGCGGCGCCTCTGGTGAGGTGTGGGGCAACGCCCCACATTTAGCCTTAAAGCGCCTCGCAAGGGGTGAATTTGAAAACAGTCCGGTGGACTGTTTTCAAAGAGGGGACGCCTTGTAAGAGAAGGCGTCCCCTTGTATGCCGTTTGGATCTGTCCGCCTCGCCGCTCAGCGGCAGCGATAAGGCCGCCCCTACAAAACATTTCATAACACAATAAATACGCAAAAAAGCCGGACAACTGTCCGGCTTTCCATTATTCAACAGATATTATGTAGTAGTAAACCGGCTGGCCGCCGTTCACAAGCATTACCTCGATCTTGTCGCTGAGCTTGGACTGAAGGAGCTGCTGCATCTGCTCGGCATTCTCCTCAGTAACGTCAGCGCCGTAGATCAGCGTAACGTAGCTGGTATCGCCCTTTGCAAGGCGCTTTGCCAGCTTCACTGTAGCCTTATTGATATCACGCTCGGTGAAGGACAGCTTTCCGTTGTCC
This sequence comes from Ruminococcus flavefaciens, assembly GCA_902760805.1. Classification (GTDB taxonomy): domain Bacteria; phylum Bacillota; class Clostridia; order Oscillospirales; family Ruminococcaceae; genus Ruminococcus. The sequence goes on from CACWHY010000028.1 coordinate 7,301, forward strand.
AGAGCAAGGATCTCGCCCTCCTTGATCTGGTGTCCCTCGAACTCAGAGTCTCTTGCAGCGAAGGTGATAAGTCCGGTGGAGACCTTCTCGAAGGCCTTTGTCATATTGATGCGGTTTTCCGCAAGACTGAGATCCTCATCGAAGGCAAGCATAGCGGAGATGCCCTGGGGGATAGTTCTTGTCTGAAGAACGCAAACGCTCCTGTCAGTGAGCTTCACAGCCTGCTCCGCCGCCATGATGATGTTCTTGTTGTTAGGAAGAACGAAGACGGTCTTTGCAGGAGTTGACAGGATCGCACGAAGGATGTCGTTGGTGGAGGGATTCATGGTCTGGCCGCCCTTTACGACTACATCTGCGCCAAGGTCGATGAACATAGCCTCTAAGCCGTGTCCGGCAGCAACAGCCACGAAGCCGTACTGCTTCTCAGGCTCAGCCGGAACAAATCCCTGCTCGGCGGCCTCAGCCTCCTTGACCTTGTTCTCGTGCTGGATCCGCATATTCTCGATCTTAGGTCTTGGATCGTTTATGAAATAGCCGAACTCCAGGCCTTTCTGGAGGGCATTTCCGGGGTTATCCGTGTGAACGTGTACCTTGATGATCTTCTCATCGTCAACGACCACTACGCAGTCGCCGATAGTCTCAAGGTAAGCCCTGAGCATGAACGGATCGGGACAGTTCTCCTTCTTGCGGAGCATGAACTCTGTGCAGTAGGTGAAGGTGATGTCGGCGTCGTACTGGCTGACAGCGGACTTGAATGAGTCAACGCTGGTCTCTGCAACAGCAGGCTTCTCAGCAGGCTCAGCGATAGCGCCGCCGTTGAAAACAGCGTACATCGCCTTGATGATGATGGTGAAGCCCATACCGCCTGCGTCAACTACTCCGGCCTTTTTCAGCTGGGGAAGCATCTCGGTGGTCTGAGCGAGCACCTTCTCGGCCTCCTCGCAGACGTCGTGCCAGAAAAGTGTAGTGTCGCTGGTAGAAGCGGCAGTCTCTCTAGCCTTAGTTGCAGCGGCCTTTGAAACGGTGAGGATAGTTCCCTCAACAGGCTTCATTACGGCCTTATAAGCAGCCTCAACTCCCAGCTCAAGAGCCTTTGCGAAGTCATCGCAGCCGGCCTCCTTACAGCCTGAAAGTCCCTTGGAGAAGCCCCTGAAGATCAGGGAAAGGATAACGCCTGAGTTTCCTCTTGCTCCTCTGAGAAAAGCAGAAGCAGCAGCAGAAGCCACCTCACCTGCTGTAACTGAATCGGGCATCCTTTTCAGCTCGCTGACGGAATTTCCGATAGTCATTGACAAATTCGTACCGGTATCTCCGTCCGGTACAGGGTAAACATTGAGCTCGTCTACCTCTCTTTTTCTATTGTTAATCGTTATTGCAGCTGAGATTATAGCGTCTCTCAGCAAAGCGCCGTTTATCACGATCCAAGCTCCTTCCTGATCAATAATTCATATCGTCCACATAAACGTTGACCTTGTGGACGTCTATCCCCACAGCCTCCTCGACAGTAAAGGTCACCTTGTGGGTGATGCTGTTTACTGCGGCGGCGATATTTGTGCCGTAGGTCACCTTGATGTGAAGGTCGATGACCAGGCCTCCGTCCTTGTCGGTGCGGATCTTTACTCCTCTGGGCTTGAAGAGCTTTCCTCTTGTGATAGAGGACACAGCGGAGCGGAAGGTATTGACATTGCACACGTCTGCAACTCCAAAGCAATCGCAGACCGCATGACGGACTATTTCTGTTAGGTAGTTCTCTGTAACGGAGATCTTGCCGATGTGGTTTTCAACTGTGACCATAAAGCACACTCCCTCTGTAATTTCTCGCCCATGTACCTGCACAGACGGACATTTATATAGTAATTATATCACGATCCTTCCGTTTTTACAATAGCATTATCCAAAAAATTATAGCTTTCCACGAGGGAAAAAATGTATATTTTACCCCTGACATTGTACAGATCCAACAAATAAATTCACCAAAAGTTTCCGCCCTACTGGTTGATTTATGGTATATTTTGTGGTATAATGATTTCATACCCTTTAATGGGAAAAAAGGAGGATATACATGAAACTGAAAAAATTACTTGCGGCAGCCCTGGCTGTATGCGTAATGGGCACTATGGTCCCGGCACAGACCGCCCTGCTCCCGTCATACACAGCTACCGCCGCCACCTACGAAGAAGGCACCCAAGGAGTCCTGACCTACAAGAAGTATTCCGACCACGTTACTATCTCTAAGTGTGATTTCTTTGTAGAGGGGACCGTTACGATCCCCAGCTCTATAGACGGACTTCCAGTCACACAAATTGACGAAGAAGCCTTCAGAAAGTGCATCATTTTCACTGAATTGGTGCTTCCGTCAAGCATCACTTACATTGGCGACTACGCCTTCTATGCCTGTGAGGCACTTGAAAAAGCCACTATTCACGGTGATCTTGCTGGATTTGCCTTTGCTGGATGTACAGCGCTGAAGGAGGTCACCCTGAGCAATGACATCACCAAAATGGAGCCCTCAGCTTTCGCTGGCTGTACAGCTCTGGAATCAGTAACGATCCCCTCATCGGTAAGATCGGTATACAGCAACGTGTTCTATAACTGCACATCTCTAAACACCGTAACGATCGAGCCTGGCATAACATCTATAACGGATAATATGTTTGCCTACTGCTCAAGCCTTAGATCCATATCGATCCCTTCAACGGTCACATCGATCAACAGTGAGGCGTTCTCCAACTGTGATAAACTCCAATCCATCGTCATTCCCGAATCGGTCAAAGAGATCGGTTTCCGTGCATTCAACAACTGCACCTCACTTACTTCCGTGACTGTTTACGGATCGTTAGGCGCATACGCCTTTGCTGGCTGTACAGGGTTACAATCCATAACATTTATGGACTCCAATGCAACGATAACTAAAAACGCCTTGGGTCCTGACTTTTCCGGCGTAATATACGGCTATAAGGACTCCACAGCTCAGACCTTTGCCGAAAAATACGGTTTCAAATTCGCACTGATAGGCTCTGACACTCCTGCCACCACAACAGCTCCGCCTGTGACCACTGTTCCCATAACCGAGCCGCCTACGGAGCCTCCCACAGAGCCTCCCACGGCACCTCCCACAACAACAACAACAACAACTACTACTACTACTACAACTACTACCACAACAACCACGACTACAACAACTACCACCACAACTACTACCACTACGACATCCACTACCACGACCACCACTACCGCTCCCGTAAGAATGATCTCCTACAGCGTGGACGTCTTTCTAAAAAGTGCTCCCAACAAGCTAGACTACCAGTACGGCGAGCAGCTTTCTCTGGCCGGCGGCGTTTACGATGTCTACGTCAGGGCCAACTACTCAGACGGCACCACCGCCTACGGAGACATTTTCAACCAGTATATGGCCGAATACGGCTTCGAAAGATCATCGGTAGAGGGCATGACGCTCAAGACCGAGATAGATGACTCAGCCTTTGATCCCTATGTACCAGGCAACTACCCGATCTACATCAGAGCCACTGTTGGCGATAAGACCGATGTGGAGTCTGTGATCGTTACAGTTGCACCTAAGCCGGTAGTGACCACAACCACTGCTCCTCCGGCAACAACCACTACCCGCCAGATCACTACCACTCGCCTGACCACAACTGCTGCTCCCACCACCACTCGGCAGACCACAACTGCTCAACCCACCACCACAGCTCCCCCGGTGACCACCACTCAGGCACCTGTCCAGAAGACTCTCACCGGCGTGGATCTGTCAGTCCAGATCGTCCAGGAGCCTACAAAGCTCAGCTACAAGCTCTATGAAAACCTGGATCTTACCGGCGGAACAGTCAACGTCCAGGTAACCGCAAACTACAGCGACGGCTCCAAACAGGACCACTACCTGTGGGGAATGAAAATGTCCGACATCGGATACGGAACTCAGCGTTCAGTGGGCGACAACATCACGATCAGCCTGAACGTTGGCATCGGCGAATTCCACTCCTGGGAAACAGGCACCTACAAGATCCCTGTTACCGCAAGCTATAACGGCAAGTCCTCCACTGCTTACTTTGCGGCATCTGTTGGAACTCCCGTCACCACAGCTCCCACAAGCACAACTACTACGACCTCCACCACTACTTCTACAACGACTTCTACCACAACCTCCACCACGACCACGGCTCCTCCTGTGACTACCACAGCTCAGCCCGTCAGCCAGTTCGACCTGGGCGATGTAAGCCGTGACCATTCAACAAATGCCTCCGACGCATCAGACATTCTTATGGAGTACGCTAGAACTCAGACCGGCCAGAAGCCTTCCTTCGATGCCGAGCAGACTCTGCTTGGCGACGTAAACTTCGACGGAAAGATCGATGCGAACGACGCCTCTGAGATCCTTTCATACTACGCCTTCGTAATGAGCGGCGGCAAGCAGACCATGAGAGAGTACGTCAAGACCCACTAAACCCCGAAGGGACGGCGATCGCCGTCCCTTATCATTTGCAGTTGACCGCTATTTTTTCTGCGTCCGCACGCCTGAGAGCTATCACCGCTCCGCAGATCATATAAGCGCAGGGATCTCCGGAAAAGCTCCGCATAAGGCACTCCGCACGAGCGCCCCGGACAAATCCCAGCTCACAGAGCCGACTTCTCATGGCGCCGGAGTGGTAAAGGCCTGCGATCAAGGCGGTCTGGCCCACAGCAAGCTGAGAAAGTGGCATGGTCATTTCCATGGTATCGCCTCCCGTTCATAGTATTCCGAAAAAAATTTTCCTGACACTGTAACAAAAGCTCTCCACGGCTGTCTAATAAGTAAAGGAGGTGGTCAGAGTGAAGGAAGAGCTAAGCCAGATCTACCGGCTTTACGCCGAGGACGTCTACAGATATGCGCTGAGTATCTGCGCAGACCCCCAGCTTGCACAGGACGTTTTGCAGGACACCATGCTGAAGGCGCTGACTGAGTTCGGGAAATTCCGGGGCGATTGCTCCGTGAAGACCTGGCTGTGTGCCATCGCCAAAAACCTTTGCCTTAACCGCCTTAGCCGTTCTGAGCGGAAAAACCTGCCCCTGGAGGAGGCGCTGATCTCCTCCGCAGAGGACCCCTACGAGCAGATCTTCGACAAGGAGCAGGCTCTCCAGATCCACAAGGCGCTCCACCGGCTTGAGGAGCCATATCGGGAGCTTTTCAGCCTGAGAGTTCTGGGTCAGCTGAAATTCGCCCAGATCGCCCAGATCTTCGAAAAGTCCGAAAATTGGGCAAGAGTGACATTCTACCGGGCAAAGGAGAAGCTCATCGCCATGATAAAGGAGGAAGAACTATGAAATGTGAGATAGTAAAAGACCTAATCCCGCTGTACGCCGAGGGACTGTGCAGCGAGGCGGCCGCAGAGGAGATCCGGGAACACCTGAAGACCTGCGAGAACTGCCGAAAGCTGGCAGAGGCTCCTGTAGAGCAAATCATCCCCGTAGAGATACCTGAGGAGAAGACCGCCATGAAGAAGGTCAGCCGGAAGCTGCGCAATATCCGCCTAAAGACCGCTGTTCTGGGAGTTTTGCTGGCCGGAGTTGTGGGCGGTCTGGGGTACCTGACATACGGACAGATAGTCAAGCCCAACGGCGGCAAGAGCTTCGAGACCATTTTTCAGTCCATCGAGGTCAGGAAAATGGCCAAGAAGATCACCCAGGGCGACTTCGACTACTACTTGTCCAAGATCTCCCTGGGGGGACTTCACCTGACCATGAACGAGTTCCGCTATCTGGACGAGTACAAGGCTCAGGACAAGGAGATCCTTGCGGAGGCCTATTCTGCGGCCTTTGAGGGCTGCAAGGTCACTGACATCGACGTGAAGTCCGGCTACGGATCCATGTACAGCTACACCAGCGGCGACAACTACAGCGACGAAGCGCCCTGCGCCTGCTCGGACGTGGTGATCACCTACGACAACGGCCAGACCCTTGAGCTGTCCTTCGCCAAGGACATGGACGGCCTCTACGACTGCCTTGCCGGCTACCGCTACAACGACGAAAGCATTACTCAGGAGCAGGCCGACCTTGAGAACGCCTTCGCCTACACGAGCTGCCACGACCTGCTGCCAAAGGGCTTTTTTGAGCAGCTCCTGCGCAGCCGGAAGTCCACTGCGGAGCCCTATTCCTACCGATTTTCCGAGGAATACCGTGCCGGCGCTCTTGCGGGAGCGGAAAACTTCCGAGACTCAGGCTACACCATGGAAAGCGTCATAATGAGCCAGCCCAAGTACGATCCGGACCGAAAGATGTTCTGCTATGACCTGTCCATGACGGCCTCCGACGAAAAGGGCAGGGCAACTGCCGTGACCAAGCTGTGGCTGACCTACAAGGGGCTTATCCCACAGGAGGAGAGCCAGGTCTACCGTGACGGCTGCACCGACGGGCTATACGATGCCCTTTCCCGATATTTCGGATAAAAAAAGACCGTTCCAAATGGAACGGTCTTTCATTATCTTGGTGAAAGATTATTCGTTGATCTTTGTAACAACGCCGGAACCAACTGTTCTACCACCCTCACGGATAGCGAAACGGAGTCCCTCTTCGATAGCGATAGGAGTGATGAGCTCAACATCCATAGCTACGTTATCACCAGGCATACACATCTCCTTGTCAGCAGGAAGTGAAACAACGCCAGTTACGTCTGTAGTTCTGAAGTAGAACTGAGGTCTGTAGTTGTTGAAGAAAGGAGTATGACGGCCGCCCTCTTCCTTCTTCAGAACGTAAACCTGACCAGAGAACTTGGTGTGGGGGTGGATCGAGCCGGGCTTACAGAGAACCTGTCCACGCTCAACCTGATCTCTTGTGATACCACGGAGCAGAGCACCAACGTTATCACCAGCCTCACAGAAGTCCAGAGTCTTTCTGAACATCTCAAGACCTGTAACAACTGTGTTGAGCTTCTCGTCAGAAAGACCAACGATCTCAACAGGCTCGTTTACATTGAGCTTTCCACGCTCTACACGGCCGGTAACAACAGTACCACGGCCAGAGATAGTCATTGTATCCTCGATAGGCATCAGGAAAGGCTTAGCATCGTCTCTCTCAGGGCTGGGGATGTACTCATCAACAGCATCCATGAGCTCAAGGATAGGAGCGTAAGCGGGATCGCTGAGGTCATCGGGAGCCTCAAGAGCCTTAAGAGCAGAACCCTTGATGATAGGTGTCTCGTCGCCAGGGAAATCGTAGCTGGAGAGAAGGTCACGGATGTCCATCTCAACGAGCTCCAGGAGCTCCTCGTCGTCAACCTGGTCAGCCTTGTTCATGAATACAACGATTGCAGGAACGCCAACCTGACGAGCGAGCAGGATGTGCTCTCTTGTCTGAGCCATAGGACCATCAGAAGCAGCAACTACGAGGATAGCGCCGTCCATCTGAGCAGCACCAGTGATCATGTTCTTAACGTAGTCAGCGTGACCAGGGCAGTCAACGTGAGCGTAGTGACGCTTGTCTGTCTCGTACTCAACGTGAGCTGTGTTGATCGTGATTCCACGCTCTCTCTCCTCAGGAGCCTTATCGATCATATCGTAAGCCTCGTACTGAGCCTGACCCTTCAGAGCGAGAGTCTTTGTGATAGCAGCTGTAAGAGTGGTCTTACCGTGGTCAACGTGTCCGATAGTACCAATGTTTACATGGGGTTTAGTTCTTTCAAATTTAGCCTTAGCCATTGGAAAATTCCTCCTTAAAAGAAAATACAGAGATCTGTATATATTATTATACCAGATACATCTGGAAAATTCAAGTGTTTTGGAGAAATTTCTTTCTCCAAAGCACATGATTTTGTGAAAAATTCAGATTTTTGCCTTAATTTGGGCGAAATCAGTTCTTGGCTCTGTTAGCCATGATCTTCTCAGCGATGCTCTTCGGAACTTCCTCATAGCTGTGAGGCTCCATTGTGTACTGGCCACGGCCCTGAGTGTTAGAACGCAGGTCGCTTGTGTAGCCGAACATTTCTGAGAGAGGAACGAGAGCGTCGACCTGGATAGAGCCGGATCTGGCTTCCTGACCCTGGATCTGTCCACGACGAGAGCTCAGGTCACCGATAACTGTTCCCAGATAATCATCAGGAACGATAACTGCGACCTTCATTACAGGCTCCATAAGAACTGCATTAGCCTGCTTGAGGGCCTCCTTGAAGGCGATAGATCCAGCGATCTTGAACGCCATTTCTGAGGAGTCGACCTCGTGGTAGGATCCATCGTAGAGCTCTACCTTAACGTCAACAACTTCGTAACCAGCAAGGATACCGGACTTCATAGCGCCCTGGATACCTGCGTCAACAGCAGGGATGTACTCCTTGGGGATAGAACCGCCGACAACGGCATTTGTGAACTCATAGCCCTTACCGGACTCGTTAGGAGATACACGGATCTTAACGTGACCGTACTGACCGGATCCACCGGACTGCTTCTTGTACTTGTAGTCGATATCTGCGTTGCCCTTGATAGTTTCCTTGTATGCTACCTGAGGTGCGCCTACGTTAGCCTCTACCTTGAACTCACGGAGGAGTCGGTCAACGATGATATCCAGGTGGAGCTCGCCCATTCCGGCGATGATGGTCTGACCAGTCTCCTCGTCAGTCCATGTCTTGAAGGTAGGATCCTCTTCAGCAAGCTTAGCCAGAGCGATACCCATCTTCTCCTGACCAGCCTTAGTCTTAGGCTCGATAGCCAGCTGGATAACAGGCTCAGGGAACTCCATTGACTCCAGGATGATGGGGTGCTTTTCATCGCACAGTGTATCACCTGTAGTTGTATTCTTAAGACCAACAGCAGCGGCGATATCGCCGGAGTAAACTGTTGTCAGGTCCTTTCTGTGGTTAGCGTGCATCTGAACGATACGGCCAAAGCGCTCACGACTGTCCTTAGTAGCATTGAGGACAGAGTCGCCCTGGTTGATAACGCCGGAATAAACACGGAAGAATGCCAGCTTTCCAACGAAGGGATCTGTAGCGATCTTGAATGCGAGAGCTGAGAAGGGCTCGCTATCGGAAGAGGGTCTTTCCTCCTCCTCACCTGTGTCAGGGTTAACGCCCTTGATAGCGGGAACATCCAGAGGTGAGGGCATATAGTCGATGATAGCATCCAGGAGCTTCTGTACGCCCTTGTTCTTGTAAGAAGTACCGCAAGTTACGGGTACCATCTCATTGGCGATAGTAGCCTTTCTGATGCAATCCTTGATCTCCTGCTGAGTGAGCTCCTCGCCGTCGAGGTACTTCATCATGAGCTCCTCGTCCTGCTCGGCAACGTGCTCGACCATTTCCTCATGGTACTTCTGAGCAAGCTCCTTCATATCCTCAGGGATATCCTCTACCTTGATGTCTGTACCGATGTCGTTAGTATAGATGTAAGCCTTCATCTCAACCAGGTCGATAAGACCCTTGAACTGATCCTCAGCACCGATAGGGAGCTGGATCGGAACAGCATTACACTTGAGTCTGTCCTTCATCATATCTACAACATGGTAGAAATCGGCACCCATGATGTCCATCTTATTTACATAAGCCATACGGGGCACCTTGTAGTTATCAGCCTGACGCCAAACGGTCTCAGACTGGGGCTCAACACCGCCCTTTGCGCACAGAACGGTAACAGATCCGTCCAGTACACGCAGTGAACGCTCTACCTCAACAGTGAAGTCAACGTGGCCAGGGGTGTCGATGATATTGAGTCGGTGGTCTGCCCAGTAGCAAGTTGTAGCAGCGGAAGTGATAGTGATACCTCTCTCCTGTTCCTGCTCCATCCAGTCCATCGTAGCAGATCCTTCGTGAGTCTCACCGATCTTGTGGTTTACGCCGGTGTAGAAAAGGATACGCTCTGTGGTAGTGGTCTTACCTGCGTCGATGTGGGCCATGATACCGATATTTCTGGTGTTTTCCAGTGAACAATCTCTTGCCATAGTATCCTCCTTAGGCCCTTACCAGCGGTAATGAGCGAAGGCCTTGTTAGCCTCAGCCATCTTGTGTGTATCATCACGCTTCTTGCAAGCACCGCCTGTGCCGTTAAGAGCGTCGAGGATCTCGCCGGCGAGTCTCTCCTTCATAGTCTTCTCGTTTCTCTCTCTGGAGTACTTTGTGATCCAGCGGAGACCGAGAGTCTGACGTCTTTCAGGTCTTACCTCCATAGGTACCTGGTAAGTAGCACCGCCCAGACGGCGAGCCTTTACCTCGAGCTCAGGCATGATGTTCTCCATTGCCTGCTCGAACACCTCGAGAGCGTCCTTGCCTGTCTTTTCAGCAACGATGTCAAATGCACCGTAAACGATTTTCTGCGCAACGCCCTTCTTACCGTCTAACATGATATTGTTGATGAGACGTGTAACGAGCTTTGAATTGTATACAGGATCCTGTAATACGTCACGCTTTGCGATATTACCTCTTCTTGGCATTTCGCTTCCCTCCTTCACATAGATTCATGAATTCATAGGTACTCACACCGCACCGATTACTGCTATAAAGCTGACCTTCGGCCGCTTCACCGGCCGGTGCGTCAGGCCAATGCAGAGGATATATCATATATATCATCTCCGCATTATCCTGCGGTAGTATTTAGCCTATTTTAATGAGTCCCGTTATCTCAGCCACGGGGAGCTGTTTTGCGGCTTACTTGCCTGCCTTAGGTCTCTTAGCGCCGTACTTGGAACGAGCCTGGAGTCTGCCTGCAACACCCTGAGCATCCAGAGCGCCTCTGATGATGTGGTAACGCACACCAGGGAGATCCTTTACACGTCCGCCTCTGATGAGAACAACGCTGTGCTCCTGAAGGTTGTGGCCGATACCGGGGATGTAAGAAGTTACCTCGTAGCCGTTTGTGAGCTTAACTCTTGCGATCTTTCTCATAGCTGAGTTAGGCTTCTTAGGTGTAGCAGTTCTAACTGCTGTACAAACGCCTCTCTTCTGAGGAGAGCTCAGGTTGATCTGAGTCTTCTTCTTAGCATTGTAGCCCTTCTGGAGAGCAGGTGCTGTAGACTTAGTCTCTAAGTCCTTTCTTCCCTTACGAACCAGCTGGTTAAATGTTGGCATGATATTCCTCCTTTTTCAAAATTTATATGTGCAGCTATAGTGCAGCACACTAAAACATTATACACAAATAAAGACGGCTTGTCAAGGGATTACCTCAAAAAAAGCCGTCTAATTCTCATTATTTGGTTATTTTCGCCACTCTGACGCAGCTATTTACTGCCGGATCGGGCATTTTTGAGCCTTTGAGGGACATCACGCCTGTATTTTTCAAGCTCTTCCTCGTCAATAAGCCCAATTTCACGGAGCCTGCAAGCGATAGCCCACTCAGACCTGCTGTGGATCACAGCAATATCTCTGACCTCCATGCCGAAGAACTTGTACTCATCTCTGAGGCGTTCTTCCTCCTGAGGGCTCCACTTTTCTCCGGAATTCTCCGGCTTTTTCAGTTCTCTGATAAGCTCCAGGAAGGGGTCACTGTTATCGACCTTGCCGTCCTTGATCTCGCCGCAGCAGCGCAGCTCGTTCTTATTGCATGGCATGAACACTGCGATCCGTTTCAGCTCATCGTCAGAGAACACGAAGCTGTCCGGAAGAGTCTTGCCCTTTTCCTTTTCCAGCCTTGCCTTGACCTCATTGCGCTTGTCCTTGAGCAGGCGGAGGATCTCGTCCTCGCTGTATCTGAGCTTGTAGCAGTCCCTGGCCTTTTCGCTCTTTCTCAGCTCCTCCAGCAGCTTCAGTCTGCCGTCGCCGTTTGGGTCGTATTCAAGCCACATTCTCCGTCCGAGAAGGCTCTTTACAACGTACCTATAGCCTGTTTCAGATGTGATGAACACCGGGAAGGCCTTATCCAGCATATTGTTCTCGATAAGGTGCTTCAGCTCAGCCATGCAGCTCTCAGAATGCTCGTAATTCTCGGTAATGGCCAGCAGACAGATCTCTGCGCCGTCCATAGTGCTGAAGGCTGCGTCCTCCCAATCTGCGCCCTTTGCGAAGCGCTCATCGCAGAGCAGGTTATAGCCTTTTTTCTGGAGAGTTTCCTTGATAAGGAGGCTGACCTCGTCCCTATGGCAATAGCTCAAGAAGATAAACTTGCCCTTGCTCATACCAGCCCCTCCTTATTTGCTGTGACGTCCTGCGAACAGCATGATCAGCGGATAGATCTCAAGTCGTCCCAGCAGCATATCGAAGCAAAGCACCACCTTTGAGAAGGCAGAAAGTCCGCCCAGATTTCCTGATGGGCTGAATCTTCCCACACCGAAGCCGATGTTGTTCATACAGGTGATGACTGCGGAAAGGCTCTCCTCGATCGAGTAGTTGTCCAGCGACACCAGCAGCAGAGAAATGCACATCAGCATAACGAACAGGATCAGGTAGCTGCAAGCGCCTCTGACAACGCCCTTTTCCACGGGCTTGCCGTCCATTTTGACAGTTGCCACAGCACGGGGGCTGACGATGTATTTCAGCTCCTTGATGCCGGTCTTTATGATGATCATGATACGGGATACCTTCATTCCGCCTCCGGTAGAGCCGGCGCAGGATCCCACGAACATCAGCAGAAGCAGCAGAGTCTGGGAGAATATAGGCCACTGACCCGTATCCGTATTTGAGAAGCCCGCCGAGGTTATGGTGGAGGCCACCATGAAGAAGGACTTCCTCAGAGCATCGCCGAAGCCGTCGCACATACTGAAAATATTCACCGTGATAATGGCAGTCGCAGCGATGATCACAGCGAAGTAGGTTCTTACCTCCTCATTTTTGTAGGCAAGGGAAAACTTCCTGATCAGCAGGTAGTAGTACAGGTTGAAATTAACACCGAAGAGGATGATGAATACAGCGACCACCATTTCGACATAAACGCTGCCGTAGTGGGCGATACTGTTGTTCCACATGGAGAATCCGCCTGTACCTGCGGAAGAGCAGGCGTGGATAATGGCGTCATACAGGGGAACTCCACCAGCCATCAGCAGCACAGCCTCAGAAACTGTGAGAGCTATGTAGATCCCATAGAGGATCCGTGCGGAGAATTTCGACTTGGAAACAAGTCTTCCAACGTTAGGGCCTGCGCACTCCGCCCTCATCATGTGCATTGTGCGGGAGTCGTTGCTGGACATGATCGCCAGCACGAACATCAGCACGCCCATACCGCCCAGCCAGTGAGTGAAGGCTCGCCAGAAAAGGCAGGATCTGGACATACTCTCCACGTCCCCCAGCACCGTAGCGCCGGTGGTGGTGAAGCCGGAAACTGTCTCAAACAGGGCGTTTGCGTAGTTGGGGATCTCGCCGGAGATCACGAATGGGATAGCGCCGATACATGACATGGTTATCCATGAGGCCGCAACGCTGACGAAGCCCTCCATGGAGTAGACCTCGTTGTTTTTCGGCTTGCGAATGGTAAATGCCAGGGCGATAGCCATTGTGACCAGAAAGGGTATTCCGAATGAGGTCACAACGTGGTGCTCGCCGTAAATAGCTCCTACTAAAATGGGCAGCAGCATACAAAGGCCAACGACCTTGAGGATCTGACCCATGATGTAGAAGATCATTTTGTAATTCATATTAAGTTAAGGACACTCCCTCAGTCAAAAATATCGCTAAGATCCTTGAAGCCGGTGTTGGTGGTAACGATGACCACGCTGTCATTGACCTTCAGGCAGTCATCGCCCTTTGGTATGATAAGCTCGTTCCCACGGACGATGCTTGCGATGAGCAGCCCGCTGCGGAGCTTCAGCTTTTTCAGGGGAACATCAACGTAATCCTTCCTGTCTCTGATAACGAACTCGATAGCCTCAAGGCGCTCGTTCACCAGGCGATAGAGGGTAGTAACGTTGTTTCCGGCGGAGTTTTTCTTCGCACGGACGTATTGCAGGATCTGTCCCACCATTATTGACTTAGGCGAGATGATGCTGTCCAGAGAAAGTGTGTCAGTGAGCTGGAGGAAGGTCATGCGGTTGACCTTTGTGACCACCTTTTCAACGCCGTTGTTCTTGGCCAGCAGGGACAGAAGGATATTCTCCTCGTCGATACCGGTCAGTGAGACCACAGCGTCGGCGTCGTAGACTCTCTCTTCCCGGAGAACGTCGTGATCTGTGCCGTCAGCACAGCAGATGCTGACCTTGTTCAAGCGGTCGCTGAGCTCCTCGCAGCGTTCAGGATCCACCTCGATGATCTTGACCTTGATACCCATTTCGATGAGCTGCTGAGCAAGGTGATAGGCAACTCTTCCGCCGCCGATGAGCACAGCAGACTTCACCCGCTTCTCACGGTAAGCCGCACTTATGGACTTGAAAAACTTGACCATAGCGCTGTGTGAGGCGGTCATGTGGATCTTGTCGCCGGCCTTCAGCACGGAGTTTCCGTTGGGGATAAAGAGCTCATCCCCACGCTGAACAGCGCAGATGAGCACGTCCAGCCTCAGTCTTCTGGAGAGCTGGCTCAGGGTGATGTTCTCAAGGATACTTCCCGATGTTATGCGGATCTCAGCCAGATCCACCCTGCCCTTTGCGAAGGACTCGATGTTGATAGCCTCGGGATAGCGAAGCACCTTAGCGATCTCGTTTGCGGCGATATAATCCGGGTTTATCATCATGCTGATGCCAAGCTCGTCACGCATGAACACCAGCTGCTTGTCAAATTCAGGGCTGCGGACTCTTGCGATACAGTGTCTTGCGCCCATTTTCTTTGCGATAAGGCAGGAGAGCACGTTGACCTCATCGGAGCTTGTAACAGCGATGAAGATGTTGCACTTGTCCACATTTGCCTCAGCCAGAACGCTGGTCTGAAGGCAATTTCCGGCAATTCCCATGATATCGAAGTCATTTACCAGTGATTTTATCCTGGCGTCGTTTCGGTCAACAATAGTGACGTTGTTGTCACTGCAAAGCTCTTCAGCGAGAGCGCTGCCGACCTTTCCGCCGCCGACAATAATAATATCCATAATTCCTCCAGAGGCCCGTCTCTATTTTCCTGTCATGCAGGTATAACCTCTCACTGTAATTATAAACCAGTAATATATTTTTGTCAAGGCTTTTGCCTGAGACCGCCCTCGATGTCCCGGTCGTTTGAACAACGTGTGCGGCAACATCATAATGGGGCGATGTGGGCAGCGCCCCCTACGTTTAGGTGTTGGCGGCGGCGGGCGCACATTGTGCGCCCCTGCACATCGTTTTCGCATACGTTTTGATAAATGGACGGGAGGCCGAGGGCGGCCTCCCCTACAATATGTTCCGGCGCACGTTGTTCAAAAGGCTCCAAAAAAAACCCACAAATACTATAGACATTTCGACTCGTTTGTGTTATAATTTAGGTATAGTAAACAAATACGGAGGCGCTGCCATGAAAATAACTTTTATCGGTGCTACCCATGAGGTCACCGGAAGCTGTACCTATATCGAAGCCTGCGGCAAGAAATTCCTTGTGGATTTCGGCATGGAACAGGGTCAGGACATCTTCGAGAACGTTGTTGTCCCTGTTGCTCCGGGAGACATCGACTTCGTGCTGCTGACCCACGCTCACATCGACCACTCAGGTCTGCTGCCGCTGCTCTACGCAGGAGGCTTCGCAGGCCCTATCCACGCCACAAAAGCCACCTCTAACCTTTGCAGCGTCATGCTGAGAGACTCCGCACATATCCAGGAGTTTGAAGCCGAATGGCGCAGCCGTAAGGCGGAGCGCCGTGGCGAGCCGAACTATGAGCCGCTCTACACAATGAACGACGCTCTAGGAGCTATCGAGCTCTTTGTTCCCCACGACTACGATACACCCTTCTCCCCCGCCGACGGCGTGACTGTTACCTTCCGTGACGCCGGCCACCTGCTGGGATCCTCCAGCATTATCCTCACTCTTGAAGAGGACGGCGAGAAGCGCACCATAGTTTTCTCAGGAGACATCGGCAACACCGCCCAGCCCCTGATCCGTGACCCACAGTATATCGACTCCGCCGACTTCGTGGTAATGGAGTCCACCTATGGAAACCGCACCCACGACCGGCCTACCGACTACGTTACGGCGCTGTCAGGGATCCTTCAGAAGACCTTCGACCGTGGCGGAAGCGTGATCATCCCCTCGTTTGCCGTTGGCAGAACTCAGGAGATGCTCTATTTCATCCGCCAGATCAAGGAGGAAGGGCTTGTCACCGGCCACCCCGATTTCCCGGTATATGTGGACTCTCCCCTTGCAAACGAGGCCACAGACATCTTCATCAACAACCGTGAGAGCTGCTACGACGAGGAAGCTCTCAGCTTCGTCCGCAAAGGCATCAACCCGATCTCATTTGAGGGACTTATCCGCTCGGTTTCCAGCGATGAATCCCGTGCAATAAACTCCGACACACGCCCCAAGGTCATCATCTCCGCCAGCGGAATGTGCGAGGCCGGACGTATCAAGCACCACCTGAAGCACAACCTCTGGAAGAAGGAGAACACCATACTTTTCGTAGGCTATCAGTCCGTAAATACAATGGGAAGAAGTCTCATCGAGGGCGCAAGGAAGGTCAAGCTCTTCGGCGAGACCGTGCAGGTAGCCGCTGAGATCAGACAGCTCCCCGGCATAAGCGGCCACGCCGACGTGAACGGCCTGCTGAGCTGGGCAAAGGCGATCAAGGGCGTGAAGAAGTTCTTCATCAACCACGGCGAGGCTTCTGCTGTTGAGGCCTTCGCACAGTGCCTCCGGGACAGCCTTGGAGCTGAGGTCTACTGCCCCTACAGCGGCGCTGAGGTGGACGCTCTTACGGGAGAAGTCCTCATCGACGCTCAGCCAAAGCCCCTTCCCAAGAAGGAGAGAAATCTGGCCAACGCCAGCCCCACCTACACCGAGCTCATGGCCGCCGGCGACCGCCTTGCTCAGCTGCTTAGAGACTACGATGGCCGAGCCAACGCCGATATGCGGAAGCTGGCCGAGCAGATCAACAAGCTGGTAGACAAGTGGAGCTAAGGAGGAGATATGGCTGATCTTGTAAAAAACCCCAACAGAAAACTGACCCTTGAAGAGCTGGAAAACGCAAAATTCCCGGCTGGTCAGAGCTACACCGAAGCTCTGGAGATGCTGTTCTACATCGCCAAGGTCCACCCGGACGAGGTGAGCGTTTATGTGAACGATCCGGCAACTCCTGAGCAGATAGAGGGCTTCATCCAGCGCACCGGGATCCAGCTCACCGAGGAACTGAAAAGCCTTTATGCCTTCGCCAACGGGATCCATATCAGCAGAGCCGTAGACATCTACATCTATTCTCTTGACCAGGCGGAAAAGCTATATTCTGAGGGCTCCTACGACTGGTGGAGCTTTGATGAGTACGCCGAGCTTGGCACCGAGGGCGGCTGCGGGGATATGATCCTTCTGGAGCGCAGCACCCAGCGGCTTTTCACCCACGACCATGAGGAGCCGGAAATGTACATCGGCACCTCCGACCTGAAGGATCTTTTCGAGAACGGCATCGACACGGCCTGTGCCATGATCTATGTTGAGGACCAGAAGATCCTTGACTACGCCCAAAAGATTTACGAATCCTGGAAAAACGAACAATAAAAGAAAGTCCGGAAGCAGCTCAGGCCGCCTCCGGACATTTTTTACGAAATTTGCACCATAGTGCTGTGGATCTGCTCTAAAAGAGCGGGGCTTTTCTCCTGGAAAAGCGCATAGGACAGGCCTTTCTGCGGATCATTGGTGATCTGAAAAACATCAACTCTGGAGAAATTTCCGGCGGAGTCATAGACCTCGATGCAGACGACCTCCTCGCCCAAAGCCTGAGCATCGAACTCCCAGACGAACTTTTCCTTGCCGGAAAATTGGGAAATATAACCGTTTTTGCAGGAAAGCACGCCATTCTGAGAAGCCCAGCAGGCGGCCTTTTCCCCGGGAGCCCGGCTATCGGTGACAACACGGAAGGTGCCGTCGTCCATTTCGCCGGAAATGATCGAGTCGAACTGCTCCTGCTTGTTGTCCTTATGGCCAAGGTTGTAGATGAAAAAGACAGCAAAAATGATGACGGCGGTGAAAAATGCGCCCTCAAGAAAGCCCAAAACCACGTCCAATATCTTTTTCATGCTATTTTCTCCCTTCATTTGCGTTCTGTTGTTCGTTTTGCCAATTATTTTATCTATTTTTGGGAAATATTTAAGCAGGAGGAGCCTCTCCAGCAGCGGCCTCAGAGGGAAAACAGCGGCAATGATCGCCGGAAATAAGCGCTTCATGGGCTCTCCTCTAGTTGAACTGAAAAAATCTCCACCCAAAAGGATGGAGATCTTAAAACTGTGCCGGCATTGAAATACTTTCCCAGGCCGTCGCCAGCCAAGTATCATCTTCGCATCAGAGCTTAACTTCCGTGTTC
>CACWHY010000029.1 GCA_902760805.1 Ruminococcus flavefaciens
ATGCAATGTCAAACCTTCAGTGCCCACTTTAGTGGGTGAGCCTGTATTCGCCCCTTTTAGGGGCTGTGCAAACCACCACTTCAGTGGTGGTTATGATTTTGTTCGGCTGCGAAGACAGATCACGGTCAGGGATCGCTTTTAGTGTTTCTGATATATATTGCCGATGTTATAACAACTGCAAGAATAAGGATATGCAAAATAGTATGATAAACATCAGGGATATATCTTCCGTCTATTTCAAGCCACTTGACAGCTCCCGAAAAAAACTTTATCTTCCCTTCAAGCGGACCCATTATCCCTTTTCCAAAGATCGTGTACCATTCGTGGCATAGGAACTGGATCACAAACCATATCGATGTCCACACCGCAACAGCCCATTTTCCGACCTTTTCCTTAAATATAAATAGTATTACCGTCGCTAAATAAATAAGAAAAAATATCCCGTCTTCTTTATATGAACGTGTGACTAAGTAAGAATCACTGAAATAGATGCCTATCATATCAAGGAAAAACCAGGCCAGAAGCAATAGCTGGGGTATTATACAATAACTTTTCTTCATTATTTCCTCCGTCAGATCTTGATCTTATCAGGATAATTAATTATATCACGAAACAGCTGCACTGTCAACAGAAACGCCATAGCACTTCGGTTTGGCAGCGGTCTTGTCACCCTGTACACTATGCACAGATCCAGGGCGGCCAGATCATGCAGAACGCCGATTTCCCGAAGAGAAAAACCAATATTCAACGGCCCTGAGTTGAAAACCAGCCTTCTTTCGCTCCCTTATGGACGGCAAAACCGTCCGGAACGAAAGGAGGTCATTATTTTGCCGGCAAACTGCACCAAAAGCCGAAAGGAGCTGTTCTGCTGCTGGTATGCGGCGCTGGGCTGTGCGGAGGAGGCCGCTCTAAGAGCCGGGTTTCCCCGTGAGACCGCCCTTGCAAAGGGGCTGAGCCTTCTCAGTGAGAGCGAATGCAGACGGAGGATCTCCGACTACAGGAAAGCTCTCTCAGAGGGCGGAAGCGTCATGTCCGGCCTTAGACGGCTGGCCTTCGGAAGCTGTGCGGACGCTGTTTCTCTCGTCTTCGCTGACGAGCTCCCCTCGCCGGGAGCCGTCAAAGGCCTCGACTTGTTTTGCGTTTCGGAGATAAAACGGGACAAGAACGGAGGCGTGGAGATCAAGCTGTTCGACAGGCTGAAGGCACTGGAAAAGCTCTATGAGCTGGAGCGTATGGACTCTGAGGGCGACACGGCGAGGTCCCTGATAGAAGCTCTTGCGGCTCCGGCGAAGGAGGACGGAAATGAGGATCAGTAAGCTGTCGCCTAAGCAAAGGCTGGCTATGAACTGGTGGAATAACGAGCAGTACCGCAGCTATGACGCTGTGATCTGCGACGGGGCGGTAAGAAGCGGAAAGACCCTCGCCCTTTCCCTGGGATTTGTCCTGTGGGCCGCCGCCAGCTTCGACAGGGCCGCCTTTGCTTTGTGCGGAAAGACCGTCACGGCTCTCAGGAGGAACGTTATCGCTCCGCTGATGCCGCTGCTGAGGGATATGGGTATCCAGTGCAGCGAGAAGGTCAGCCGCAGCTATTTCGACGTTTCTCTCGCAGGCAGGAGCAACCGCTTCTACCTCTTCGGGGGACGTGACGAGGGAAGTGCGGCTCTCATCCAGGGAATGACTCTCTCCGGAGTGTTCTTCGATGAGGTGGTGCTCATGCCCCGTTCCTTCGTGGAGCAGGCTCTTGCAAGGTGCTCGGTAAGCGGATCGAGAATGTGGTTTTGCTGCAATCCGGAAAACCCCGGCCATTGGTTTTACAGAGAGTGGATAAAAAAGGCGGAGGAGAAAAACGCCCTGTACCTCCACTTCACCATGGACGACAACCCCTCCCTTTCCGAGAGGGTGAAGAGCCGCTATGAGCGGCTTTATTCCGGAGCCTTCTACGACCGCTTCGTGCTGGGAAAATGGGCCGCCTCAGAGGGCGTGGTCTACCCCATGTTCAGCCCGGAAAAGCACGTTTTCTCCGGCGAGAAGCAGTGTGAGCGCTTCGTCATATCCTGTGATTACGGCACAGTCAATCCCTCGTCCTTCGGCCTGTGGGGGCTCAGCAGCGGCGTCTGGTACCGCCTGAGGGAGTATTACTACTCCTCAAAACGAGAAGGAGCCCTCCGCACCGATGAGGAGCACTATGCCGCCCTGGAGGAGCTGGCAGGAGGCCATGAGATCGAAAAGGTGATCGTGGACCCCTCCGCTGCCAGCTTCATCGAGTGTATCCGCAGACACGGCAAATTCAGGGTGGCCAAGGCGGACAACGACGTGATCACAGGCATAAGGCGGGTCAGCGCTGCTCTCAAGGAGGGACGGCTGATGTTCCACGAGTCCTGCGGCGACATCATCAGGGAGTTCTCCCTGTACCGCTGGAGCGAAAAGTCAGGGGCAGATGTGCCTGTTAAGGAAAACGACCACGCTATGGACGACCTGCGCTATTTCGTCAGCGACCTCTCCGCCGGGGAGGACGAGGGATTTTTCGCCCTTTCTGTGACGAGATAGCGCTTGGGAAGTCCCCAAAAGGAGGAATCATGAAGCTATTCAAAAAGAAGAACGACAGGGCGGCGCCTGAGCTTGTTCAGGCCGGAAGATCCGGTGATGCCGAGCTCATGCTGCCGGCAGAGCCTGCTTCCTTCGAGAAGGAGCTCTTCGACCGGCTGAGATACGCCGTCCCTGTCATTGACGCAGCTATACAGAAGATCATCCGCCTGACGGGAGGATTTCGCCTGATCTGCTCCGACGAGAGCCTTCAGCCGGAGCTTGACCGCTTCTGCGAGACTGTTCCCGTGGGGCTCACAGGCTGCTCTATCGGCACCTTTGCCGACAATTTCCTTGACAGCCTCCTGACCTACGGCAGCGCTGTGGGCGAGATCGTTGCAGAGCCCTCCGCAATGAGGATAGCCGGCCTTTGGAACGGAGACACCTCAGCGGTGGCGGTGGCTGCCGGAGAGGGACCCTTCGACCGAAGATACCTTATCCGCAGCAGCGCCGGCGTGAAGACTGCTCCTCATCCGGAGCGGATCGTCTATGCGGCTCTCCCCGGGGGACGCTCTCTGCTGAGAGGCCTGCCTGGGATCAGCCGTATCCTGCTTAGGATCTATCAGTGCATAGGCCAGAACTTCGACCGCTGCGGAAACGTCCGCTATGCCGTCACCTACAAGCCTGCAAAGGACTCCGGCGACTTCTCCTCCTCCCGACAGAGGGCTCTGGAGATCGCAAGGGAGTGGTCAGACGGCATGGACTCCGCAAAATACGGCGTTGTGAAGGACTTCATCGCTGTGGGCGATGTGCAGATCAAGGCCATCGGTGCCGAAAATCAGCTCATCGACACGAATGTCCCCGTGCGGCAGCTCCTGGAGCAGATCGTGGCCAAGCTGTCGATCCCGCCCTTCCTGCTGGGGCTGAACTGGTCAAGCACCGAGAGGATGTCTTCTCAGCAGGCAGACATCCTCACCTCTGAGCTGGAATACTACCGCCGGCTGCTGACACCTGTACTCACAGAGATCGGCCAGGCGTTTCTTTGCTCTGTCGGCTCAGACAGCACTTGCTCGGTAGAGTGGATCAACATCAACCTTCAGGACGAGTCTGCCCTTGCCGAGGCTCGCCTGAAAAACGCTCAGGCAAGGGAGATAGAAGCAAGACTTGAGAGCGCTGCTCTCGCTAACGAATAAGGAGGTACGCTATGTACAACGATATCAAGCTGGAAAAGGGCCTTTACAATCTTTCCGACAAGTCATTCACTGCCGCTCTGGAGGAGCTGGACCCCTCCTCTGCATACAGCGGCACTCCCCTTGAAGCTCTTGACGCCTTCGAGAGACAGCTCAAGCGCTTCAACATCAGAGTGAGCGGCGCCGACTGCGACAGAGTGGAGAAATTCTTCTCCACCACCGAGTCAGCCGTGCTCTTCCCTGAGTTCGTCACACGCTGCATCAGAAAGGGCTTCGACGAGACCCTTCTGACAACTGTCTGCGCTGTGAAGACTATCAGCGGCAGCGGTCAGTACCTTGGCTGCGTGCTTGATGACTCCGCCGAGTACAGCTCAACAACACAGGCTCAGCCCCTTCCTGCTGCGACTGTCAGAGAGAGCGGCACCGCTGTCACTCTGGAGAAATTCGGCCGCCTGATCAGCGCCTCCTACGAGGCTATCCGTCAGCAGCGCCTGGACGTTTTCGGGGTGATGCTCAGAAGCATCGGCGTGAAGCTGGCTGTTACCGTGGCGAAGAAGGCTGTCTCAGTGCTTGAGGCCGGTGTCACACCGATCACTACCGAGGCGCTTACCTACGCAGATCTTGCGGAGCTCTACGGCAGCTTCGAATGCTTCGACATGACAACGGTGATCGCCGCTCCCGAGGTGGCCTCAAAGATCGTTGCCATGGAGCAGCTTGCGGACACAACTGCCGACTCAAAGGGCAGGATCGTGCTCCCCTTCGGCTCTGAGCTGGTCAAGACCTCTGCCGCTGACTCTGACAAGATCATCGGCATCGACAGAGCCTTCGCCCTTGAATTCATCACAAGCTCAGACCTGGTCATGGAGACCGACAAGCTCATCGACCGTCAGCTGGATCAGATCACAGTCTCTATCACCTGCGGCTTCAGAAAGATCACTCCTGAGGCGGTAAAGGTGCTTCAGATCGGCTGATAGACCTAGGAGAGCCTCTGCTGGGACACCGGCGGAGGCTCCTCCCATACTTTTGCGAAAGGAGCAGATCATGGAAAAGACTGTACTGGACAAGATCAACAAATTCACCCGCCGCCCCCTCACCGAGGAGGAGGTCTACGTCTTCCCGGCGGTGCTCTGCGACAACGACATCGACCGTGACGGCGAGCGCTTCTCCGACGAGGCGCTGGAAACTCTCCGGGAGCTTTTCGTGGGGCGCACGGGGATCTTCGACCACAAGGCCGCCGCTGCAAATCAGGCCGCCCGGATCTTTGACACCGAGCTGGCGGAGGATCCCTCCCGAAAGACCAAGGACGGCCGCCCCTACAAATTCCTCCGAGCTAAGGCCTATATGGTGCGCACGGAGGAAAACCGTGACCTTATCGCTGAGATCGACGGCGGCATAAAAAAGGAGGTCAGCATCTCCTGCGCAGCCGCTGTGAGAAGGTGCTCTGTCTGCGGAAATGACCGAAATTCCGGAGGCTGCGCCCATGTAAACGGCAAGACCTACGCAGGCAGGCTCTGCCACACGATCCTGGACAAGATCACTGACGCCTATGAGTGGAGCTTCGTGGCTGTGCCGGCGCAGGTAAGAGCCGGTGTCACCAAGAAATTCTCCGACGGAGAGGCTCATCCGGCTCCTGCTCAGACCGAGGACATCGCTCAGGAGCTCCGCAGGGACATTCGCAGACTTGCCTATTTTTCCGGCGGAAGAGCCGCCTGTGCAGCCGCTGAGCTGGCCGCAAGGGAGCTGGGCTGTCAGGAGCTCATCAAGCTGAAAAAGTCCTACGAAGCTCTTGCGGAAAAGGCCTGCGGCGGCCTTCAGCTTGCTCCCGAGGAGGAAGAAAAGCCCGTGACTGACCAGTTTCGGCTGAGATAAGGAGGAGCCTATGAACACAGATTCTGTAAGAAGCCTTTTCGCCATGTTTTCCGGCCAGCCCACCGACGAGAGCACTGCTCCCCTGGTGACTTTGGCGGTGGAGCGTGTGAGCTCCTTCCTTCTCCCGGAGGCCGATCCCGAGGACGTCCGCCTGGACTTCCTCTGCGCTGCTGAGGCGAATTTCCGCTATCAGCAGATCAAGGCCGCCCGTGGAGCCGAGGAGTACACCTACGCCGGAAAGCTCTCCAAAAACGGCCAGGCCACGGCTCTGACCTGCGCCGAGAGCCTCCTCCGGGACTATTATCAGCTCTGCGAGGACCTTATCCGCCCCCAGACCTTCACCTTCATGACCACAGGAAAGGAGGCTGAGCCATGCTCACCCAGATCATAGACGACATAAAGAGACGCCTTGCGGAAGCCGGCGTCAGGAACGTTTACACTGCCTTTGACGCTCTTCCCGTTGACCGAAAGGGAGAGTGCTTCACCGTGGTGGGGGTCAGCTCACTCAATGTGGAAGCTCCTATCATGGCGCCTCTGACGGTGTATTTCCCGATCCGTGCCGAGGTGGAGATCACTCTTCTTGCGCCGGAGAATTGGTCTTTGGAGCAGCTCTACGGGCTCTTCTGCCAAAAGGTAGAGCCGGTGCTGCTGGAAATGTCCGGCATGACCACAAGACTGAAAAGCCTTGCCCTGAAGCCCGACTCGAACCTGCACAGGACCGCCCTCAAGGCGACGGTTTCCGCAGCATGGGTCCGCAAAGTTGAAAGGAGCCTGCCATGAGTACGGTGCTGACCAGCCGTGAGGCAACTCCCGTGAGCATCGGCCCGATCACGCTGTACTGCGAGGGCTTTAAGGCGCAGGCTGTCACCGCCTATCACGAGGAGCCAACTGTTTCTGGGGGAACTGAGGTCACAGCTCGCCTCCGCCGCCGTACTAAGCTCACCTTTTCCGGGCGGGTCTACGGCAGAGGCGAGACCTTCCTCCTGGCCATGGACGCAATGACCAACACCCAAGGGACTCTCAACATCGACTACGGCCAGATCCGCTTCACCGGCTGTCTGATCCAGGGCTTTTCCGTTCAGGACAATGGGCAGGACTTCGTTGACGCACAGGTGATCCTGCTGTCCGGCGGCTCGGCTCCAAAGGAGGAATGATATGGAGGCAGTCGTACTTTTCAGGAACACCACCGGAATGGACGTGGAGGAGCACAGAGTTCTCTCCTTCACCTTCCGGAAGGAGGCCTATACCCCCTACACCACCCTCACTGCACGGTTTTTGGCGCCCTCCAACGACCCCACCACCGTGACCGAGGTGCTTTTCTACCTGGACGGAAGGCTTGTCCACCACGGCATCGCCGACAGCTACACGGTGACACGCTCCGGCGGCAGCACAGTAGGCGTCCTCCGGTCACGGAGCTTCACCTCCATGCTGCTGCAAAACCAGATGGAGCCGGGGCTTTACACCGATATTTCGCTGAACAAGCTCATCGACACCATGATCCATATCCCCTACGTCACTCATGAGGACGACCCCGACGACAGCGGCTATATCTTCGTGAAATACGGCTCAGACCTGTGGGAGGCGGTGGCGAATTTCTCCTACAAAAAAATGCGCACCTACCCCTATATCCGTGGGACGAACTGCGTGATGATGACGCCCTATCCTCAGCCGGAGACCTTCGCATACTCAAACAGCAGCCTGCTTTCCACAGGCTCTCGGCTGAAGCTGAACACCATGGTCAGCTGCCTTCACATGGAGGACATGAGCGGCCAATACGGCACCTTCGACCTTATCGACCAGGAGGCGCAGGCTAGAGACATCACCCGTCACAGGTATTTTGAGCTGGACAGGCAGTTCGTCTATCAGCCTCAGGAGGCTCTTGAATACAGGGACAAATTCGCAGCCCGTGGCTGGCGGAAGGACTTCTGCACCTACAGCGGCTACAACGGCGAGGATCTTTGCGACCTGGCGACCTTTGGGGGAGTCAGCGGCAGAAGGATAACCTCCATCACCATAACCGGCAGCAGCTCAGGGATCATCACTGAGATCGGCACTTACCGGGACAAATTCTACACATGAGAAGGAGCGGCGTTCTGCCGCTCTTTTTTGTGCGGTGAGAAATAATTTCTCTCGTGGGCGTTGCTTTATTCAATTATTTGTGGTATAATAACATTTGATACGATCATTTTTAATGCACAAGGAGGTGCGATATGGGCTTTATCGGAGAAAAATGTGTGTCCTGCGGAGAGGTCTTTACCCAGGACGACGATATAGTTGTCTGCCCCGAATGCGGCTCACCTCATCATCGGAGCTGCTATAAGGCCTTAGGCCGCTGTGCCAACGCAGAGCACCACGGCGGCAGCTTCCAGTGGGAGGTGGCCGCTGAGCCAGAGGAAAAGCCTGAAAATACCGCCAAGGAGGAGCTGGTCTGCCCTTACTGCGGAAACGAGAACGCCCCCGGCGAGATCTTTTGCAGCCATTGTGGGAACCGCCT
Source organism: Ruminococcus flavefaciens (assembly GCA_902760805.1). Classification (GTDB taxonomy): domain Bacteria; phylum Bacillota; class Clostridia; order Oscillospirales; family Ruminococcaceae; genus Ruminococcus. Next base: position 8,077 of record CACWHY010000029.1, read on the forward strand.
GGAGAAGCCGGGCAGTACCTTCCGTGAGTGGGACGGCTCCGACACAGAGTCGATCCTCAGCGACCCCTACCTGGGATTTGACCCGAATGAGGATATGGGAGGAGCCAGCCTCAAGGAGATCACCGAATTCATCGGCCCCAACAAGCTGTTCTACCTGCCCCTTTTCAAGCGCATGAAGGACCTGGGAGCGAAGGCTTCGTTCAATCTGATCTGCTTCGTGCTGCCGCCTTTTTATTTCGCAAACCGAAGAATGTGGCTCTGGGCGATCCTTTCCACCCTTTTCATGGTGATCCTGGGAATGCCGGCTGCCCTTTACTTCCTTATCAACGACGGCATGACCAGCGGCTATCAGGTCTTCCCGGCGGAGATAACCGAGTTCTTTCTCGCTCACAAGGGCGCTGTGGGAGTCCTGCTGAACGTGTTCAACATCGCCGACCTGATCATGAGGACGGTATTCTGCATTTTCGGAAACTGGATGTACTTCCGCTTTGCCCTGCGCTCCATAAAGGGACTGCGCAGCGTCAACGCCGCCACCAGCGCAAATGTAGCAGCTATCGGCGGGACAAGGCCTCTGAATATGCTGATCATCACCCTTATTTTCGGAGCGATCGCCCTCATTGCCCTCTACGGCATGGTCATCGGTATCCAGTTCGTATACCTGATGATCAGCGGCCCGACTGTTTAAGTGAGGTGTGAAATGAACTGTGAGATGACCTCTGCCGGACTCAGGGATCTTGAGCCCGGCAGTTATACTGTGATAGACATCCGTGAGCCCTCTGCCTTTGAGTACGGCCACATCACCGGTGCGGTGAATATCCCCCAGGATCAGATCCTTTCGGCTCAGCTGCCCTCGGACAAGCTCCTTGTGATCTGCTGCAAGATCGGTCTCATCAGCGGAGAGATCGCCGAAAAACTCCGGGAAAAGGGCTATCAGGCCGTGGATCTGAAGGGCGGCTATGTGGACTGGCTCAGGGGCAAAATGGAAGACCGCCAGATCACTGCCGACGTTGAGCAGAGCCTGCGGAAGAAGTTCAAGAAGTCCATTTTCTGCAAGTTCACCAAGGCCATAAACGAGTATCAGCTGGTGAAGCCCGGTGACAAGATCTGCGTCTGTATCTCCGGCGGAAAGGACTCGATGCTCATGGCCAAGCTCTTCCAGGAGCTCAAGCGCCACGACAAGTTCCCCTTCGAGGTGGAATTTTTGGTAATGGATCCCGGCTACAGCCCCGAAAATATGGATCTGATCCGCCGCAACGCTGAGTCCATGTCGATACCCATAAACGTGTTCAAGTCGGATATTTTCGAGTCGGTGTTCAACATCGAGAAAAATCCCTGCTACATCTGCGCCAGAATGAGGCGAGGCTATCTCTACAGCCACGCAAAGGCTCTGGGCTGCAACAAGATCGCCCTTGGCCACCATTTTGACGACGTTATCGAAACGATCCTCATGGGTATGCTCTACGGAGGACAGGTGCAGACCATGATGCCCAAGCTCCACAGCACGAATTTTGAGGGAATGGAGCTGATCCGTCCCTTGTATCTGGTGCGTGAGGCGGACATCAAGCACTGGAGGGACTACAACGACCTGCACTTTATCCAGTGCGCCTGCAAGTTCACCGACACCTGCACCACCTGCGCTCCGGACAGCCGGTCTGTCTCAAAGCGCCTTGAGGTGAAAAACCTTATCGCACAGCTGAAAACGATCAATCCCCAGGTGGAGAAGAACATTTTCCGCAGCGTGGAGAACGTCAATCTCAGCACGATCATCGCCTATAAGGAGCACGGCAATGTCCACAGCTTCCTTGACGGATATATCGACACCAAGCCGCCTGAGACCTAAGGCTGGATAAAACGAAAGGGACTGCAAAAGCAGTCCCTTTTTTTACATATCATTTCTGTTTTCCAGAGCCTTGAACAGAGTCACCTCATCGGCGTATTCAAGTATCCCGCCCACAGGAAGACCAAAGGCCAGCCGTGAGATCTTCACGCCCATGGGCTTTAGCAGACCTGCGATGTACATGGCAGTTGCGTCGCCCTCAACGGTGGGATTTGTGGCCATGATGACCTCCTCCACGCCGCCCTGTGCGATACGGGAAAGCAGCTCCTTGACCCTGAGCTTATCGGGAGTGATGCCGTCCATAGGGGACAGCAGCCCGTGGAGAACGTGGTAAACTCCGCCAAATTCCCTAGTTCGCTCAAAGGCAGAAACGTCCTTGGGGCTCTCCACCACACAGATTACGCTGTGGTCACGCTCCGGGTCGTCACAAATGGGACAAATATCCCTTTCCGTGAGATTTTGGCAGCATGAGCAGCACTTCACGTTCTGCTTGGCGTTTATCAGAGCCTTAGCGAAGTCCTTGACGGACTCCTCGTCCATTGACATGACATGATAAGCCAGACGCTGAGCGGATTTCATGCCGATACCGGGCAGCGCCGCAAACTTTTCCGCCAGGATGACCAGCGGAAGAGCGTTATGGTCAGCCATTTTTTATCAGAACAGGCCGGGGAGAGAAACTCCGCCTGTGATCTTGCCCATTTCGGACTCGGTAGTGGTCTCAACGTTGTTAACAGCCTCGTTTACAGCGCTGATGATAAGATCCTGGAGCATCTCGATGTCCTCGGGATCAACCACCTCGGGCTTGAGAGTAAGGGACTTGAGGGTCTTCTTTCCGGTGAGAACGACCTCTACAGCGCCGCCGCCGGCAGTTGCGGTGAACTCACGCTCCTCGATGTCCTCCTGGAGCTCAGTGATCTGATCCTGCATCTTCTGAGCCTGCTTGATCATCTGATTCATGTTCTGAGCGCCGCCGCCCATATTCTTAGGTATCCTTGCTTTCATTTCAAATTCTCCTTATTATTGATCGTTATTATTATCAACAGCCGTTTCAATGCTGCTGTTAATAGCTTTTTTCACCAGCTCCTCCGCTGCGGAGCGCTGTTTTTCAGGGTTTACGGTGCTTCTGGCCTTGATCACATACTTCTGGCCCAGCACCTTATAGATAGTCTCGCCAAGGGAGAGAGCATTCTCCTTGATCTTGAAGAGGCTGACGAAGAACGGGTTTTTCGCCGTGATGAAGATCACATTTCCTGCTGTACCGGCGTAGGACTCCTCCAGACTGCTGGCAACGGCGGGATTGATCTTGCGGAATTCCTCCAGCACCTCGCCCCACTGCTCGCAGGTCTTTACGTCGGAGGACTTCAGGGCATGAAGGTCGATATTCGGGACAGGCTGGTCGCTTCCGCCGGGGCTGGTGGCAGTTACTACCTTCTCCACAGGAGCCGGCGCAGCAGCAGAGGCCTTACCGATCATGCCCTCAAGCTGTTTTATCTTATCGAAGATCTCGGAATTATCCACATTCTGGACGCTGGCCTTCACGTTTCCGCAGAGCCTGATCAGCGCCATTTCGAACTCAACACGCTTGTTCATGGCACGGCTCATCCTCTCACGGCACTCCTGGAGCAGCTCCAGGCGGCTCATGACGTCCTCAAGGGGAGTTTTTTCTGCCAAAGCCCTGAGCCGGTCGAACTCGTCCGGCATACATGAGATCAGTGAGCCTGCCGTATCGGGCGAGGCCTTGATCAGCATGATATTGCGCATTTGCAGGATAAGCTCCTCGCAAAGCCGCATCAGATCCTTGGACATATCGTAAAGCTGGGCAGTTACCTCCAGCGCCTTGGGGGTATCTCCCTCTGAGACAGCCTCCAGTATATCGTAGAGGTAGCCTCTTCCGGCGATACCGGCAGTTGCAGAGACAGTCTCAGCGTTTATCTGTTCAGCGCACACAGAGCACTGGTCCAGAAGAGAAACAGCGTCACGCATACCGCCGTCGGCCAGCTTCGCTATCAAAGCGGCGCCGTCTGGGGTAAGGTCGAGGCTCTCCTGCTGAGCGATGTATGTCAGTCTTTCGGCCATATCCTCCTGCCTGATCCTGCGGAAGTCATACCGCTGGCAGCGAGAGGCGATAGTTGCCGGGACCTTGTGGATCTCAGTAGTGGCCAGGATGAATTTCAGATACGGGGGCGGCTCCTCCATGATCTTCAGCAGAGCGTTGAAGGCAGCGTTGGAGAGCATATGCACCTCGTCGATGATGTATATCTTGTACTGGCAGCGCTCCGGCGAATACACCGCAGCGTCACGGAGGTCTCTTACGTCGTCAACGCCGTTGTTTGAGGCGGCGTCAAGCTCGATGATATCGGTGAGTGAGCCCTCCTCGGCCTCCCGGCAGATGTCACATTCAAGGCAGGGGTTGCCGTCCTTCATGTTGGGACAGTTCACAGCCTTGGCAAGGATCCTTGCGCAGGTGGTCTTACCTGTGCCACGGGAGCCGGTGAAAAGGTAGGCATGGGCAGTCTTTCCGCTTTTGATCTGATTTTTCAGCGTTTCTGTGATGTGCTGCTGAGAGATGACATCGTCAAAGGTCAGCGGCCGCCACTTGCGGTAAAGCGCTTTGTACATACCCTTTCCTCCTTATTTTTTTGCCTGAGACAGAGCGGTCTCACGGACCTCTTTATAGTAAGCCGTGAAGTTCACGGGGTCGCCTATATGGTTTAGGATAGCCGAGCGGTAGAGCTTTTCGGCCTCGCCGAATTCATGGAGCAGCAGCTTTGCGATAGCTGCACCGCCCAGAGCCTCAGCGTAATTCTGGTGCTTGGTCATGGCCTCGCTGTACCACTTCATGGCTTCCTCCGGCTCATCACGGCGGATATACATCCTGCCCACGTCAGTGCGGACGTAATGTCGGAAGGGGCTCTCACGGTCGCTGAGCACCTGACGGTAGAGCTCCAAGGCCTCGCCTGTGTCGCCGTTAGCGCCGGTGCATCTGGCGGTGAGGAATGGCAGCACCTTGTCGGAAAAGCCCAGCATCTTGGCCTGCTCATAATAGCGCAGTGCGTTGGGCGAGTAGTTCATGATGTCGTAGCAGCGGCCGATATAGAAGGCCACGATAGCCGGCTCCTGATCAGCCAGCAGGTCGGAGTAGTCAGTCTCCAGGGACTTGAAGCCCTGAAGTGCTTTCGGGAGGCGCCTTGCAAAGAGGTCGTCCAGAGCCTCGCTGAAGATGCGGCACTTCCTGCTGACTCCCACGAAATTCTTCCCGATGATCTCCTGATCGTGAGTGTGGAAGTTTTTGTGGAGCCTGATAAATACGGCAGTGAACACACCCACCACATTGAGGGCCAGCATCACCAGTGCGATAACGACGGCGGTCTGGTCATCGGTGAAGAGGATATACACCAGCAGATAGGCGTAAAACAGCACGACACCCACAAAGGTGCCCGAGATCACGCCCTCTGAGAAGGCTCCGGCAAATCTTCCGAGGAAGTTTTTCAGCTTTTTCATGGAAGTCACCTCCGGTAAAAAAATTCCGGAACATAGATGTGCAGGCTTGCTGCGGCACACAAAACGATCCGCTTAATGCTGCTCGGTCTCCCGCCTGACATGGTTCACGGGGTCTTGTTGCACAGGGCCCGCACATCTATATTTCGGAATTCTCTGGAATGACAATTTGAGCAGACATACGCTCTGAATAGTATTTTACCATATTTCTCTTCATTTGTCAAGGATTTTTTACTGCCGGGAGAGAAGTTTCCCGAAAAACAACAAGACCGCCCGAATGAGCGTCGGGCGGCCTTGCCGGTAAATTATATGGAGAATGGATCGATCCAATTTTGGAAAGGCTTTTGCTAAGCCGACGACGGGGTGGAAGCTCCCTTAGAATTCTTTCATTTCTCAATAACTTTTTTATTATCTTTTTGACCCGACGGTCCCCCAAATTGGTCCCGAAGGAATTTCCCCTCTCCCAGAAAAGCTCTTCCACCCACTGATCGCTGCGGCATATCTGAAAGGAATTATGACACATCAAAATTTTCGTTCTTCGTGTCACGCTATATATAAATGTCGAAAAAGGGGCTACTTTTTTCTCAGTTCACAAAAAGTTCACAACATTTTGGCGAAATGCACGATCCGCTCTTCCAGATCTGTGCAGTTTCACGGGAAATTGCCCGCAAAAAAGCCTGTAGAGACTTCTCCACAGGCTCAGACTACTGTTTTGTAAAAGCGCATATCGAAAAAAGCTCCGCCGTTTTTGCTGTTGGAGGCTTGCAGGCTGCCGTTCTCCATGGACACCACCTTCCGGGCAAATGCCAGGCCGATCCCGAAGCCGCTGAGCTTCGAGGAGCTGTGGAAGCGGTCGAAAATGTGGACCAGTTCCTCCTCCGGTATGCCCTGGCCGGAGTCCTCCACGGTTATCCCGCAGTAAATGGCGTTTTCCTGAGCACTGACCCGGATCCATCCGCCGTCGGGGGTGTGCTCAAGGCAGTTTTTCAGGATGTTGGTCAGCGCCTCACGGGTATAGGCCAGATCTCCCACGAATGCCGGCTGGCCGCTGATCTCCGTCTCAAGGGAGATGTTGTGGAGCTCAAGGGAGATCGACAGGGGCTCGGCTGCCTGGGCGATCAGGCTGCGGCAGTCCACCTTCTCGCTGGCAAGGCTCACAGCATCGGCCTCCAGCCGTGACAGGCTGAGCATATTCCAGATCAGGCGCTGCATATGATCCAGCAGGCCGGAGAGCTCGTTGAGGTACTCCATTCGGCTCTGTCGGGTCAGCTCCGGATCACGGAGGAAGTCCATGATCAGCATCATGGAGGTCAGGGGAGTCCTCAGCTGGTGGGACATATCCTCCAGCGCCTCCTTCTGGACGAGCTTTTCTTCCCGAAGAACAGCGTTCTGCTCACGAAGGCGGATCGTCATTTTCCGGATCTCGGCGGCAAGTATGCTGAGCTCGCCCTCTTGATAGCTGTCAAGTGAGATCGTATCGCTGCCCCGGAGAACACGGTCGATCTCCTCGCACATATCACTGGTCAGCTGAGAGCGCTGCTTGTCCTCGGCGAAGGCAGCGGCAATAAGGACGGCGCTGACCGCCAAGAGTATCAGGGCTGACCATGGGCTGAAAAATGCCGCAGCTATGGCTCCCACAGCGGCTGTGATCACCTGGATCCGCAGGCGCCTCTGACGCTGAGGGCTCATCTCTCCACCGCCTTATATCCCAGACCACGGACAGTCCTGATGATCTTGGGGTCCTGTGGGTCGTCCTCGATTTTCTCACGAAGGCGCTTGATGTAGACGTTCAGGGTGTTGTCGGAGATGAACTCTCCCGAATAGGACCAAAGCTCATCTGCAAGGCGGTCACGGCTGAGGACCTTCTCCTTATTAGTAAAGAAGACCAGCAGCAGGCGGTACTCCATAGGCGAAAGGAAGACCTCGCTGCCGTCTTTTGTGACAGTTCCACGGGAGGTATCCACCACCACGTCGCCGCAGGAGATCATGGTGTCGGCAGGCTTTGAGCGGCGCATGACGTTTTTCATGCGGGCGATGAGCTCACGGGGGCGGAAGGGCTTGCTGATGTAGTCGTCGGCACCTATCTCAAATCCGGCAACTGTACAGTCCTCATCGGCGGAGGCCGTCAGGAAGATCACGGGGGTGGCGGACTCTCGCTTTATGGCAGCGCAGACGGAAAAGCCGTTGCCCTCCGCAAGGGAGATGTCCACAAGAGCGCAGTCGAATTTCTGGGCAGCAAAGGCCTCTAAAGCTGCGGTCTGGCTGATGCGGTGGGTCACAGAGAAGCCCTCTGCACGAAGGAAGCGGATAAGGTTCCGGGCGAGCTGAGCGTCGTCCTCAACAAGAAGTATATCTGACATAGAAGTTCTCCTGATAGAAATTAGTGGTATGATCTTGCTATGAAACTATTCTACCATACTTTCCGCCCAGTTTCAACCGCCGTAAGTGACAAAAATGTAATAGGGAAGTCACCAAACTTAAAGAAAAATGTGTTATAATGTAGTCACAACAACAAAAGGAGGCACTATCATGGAGCTTTTGAAAATCGAGAACATTTCTAAAATATACGGCAAGGGCGAAAATCAGGTGGCCGCCCTGGACAACGTTTCCTTCACCGTGCCCAAGGGTCAGATGCTGGCTGTTATCGGACCCAGCGGCTCGGGAAAATCCACCCTTCTCCACATTCTGGGCGGAGTTGACAGGCCTACCTCCGGCAAGGTCTTTCTGGACGATCAGGACATCTATGCTAAGGACAACAACAGTCTGGCGATCTTCCGGAGAAGGCAGGTGGGGCTGATCTATCAGTTCTACAACCTGATCCCCGTGCTCACTGCCGAGGAGAACATCACTCTCCCCATGATAATGGACGGCAGAAAGCCTGACAAGGCACATCTGGAGCGGCTTTTGGATCTCCTTGAGCTGAAGACCAGAAGGGATCACCTCCCCTCACAGCTCTCCGGCGGTCAGCAGCAGAGGGTCTCCATTGGAAGAGCCCTCTTCACCTCACCTGAGATGATCCTTGCTGACGAGCCCACCGGCAATCTGGACAGCAAGAATTCCGCCGAGATCATGGGGCTTCTCCGGCATTCCAACAGGGAATTCGGCCAGACCATGATCATCATAACTCACGATGAGAACATTGCCCTACAGTGCGACAGGATCATTACCATAACCGACGGCCGGATCATCAGCGACAAGATGACCGGTATCGCCTGAGGAGGGATCTTATGCGCTTTGAGGATTTGCTGGCAAGGAAATACATCTTTGCCCAGAAGCGCCATTCTGCGCTGACTATTTGCAGCATCGTCATCTCTATCGCCATGATGACAATGATTGCCTGCTGCTTGAGCACCTACAACGCTATCACCCGTGCGGCGGTCTTTGACAGATCGCCCTATCACCTGCTGATCTACTCTATCACGGAGGAGCAGGGCAAGAGCATATCCGCCTATGATCATGTGGAGTCCTGCACCTTGGAGAAAAACCCGGAAACAGGCGGCTTTACCGCAAAGGTGCTGTTCAAGGGCTATTTGGGCAAGTGGGAGGAGTTCTTCCCAAAATTCAATGCGGACAACAAGCTGGGGCTCCAGCTGATCGATGACGAGAGCGAATTTGAGAAAAACTATGAGGCGGAGGAGTCCCCGGACTATATGCTGAACTACGAGCTGATCTCCAAGGACAAGATCGAGTACAACGGCCGCATGGACACGCTGGTGAACATGGCTTCCTCTATGATCTACGCCATTTTCATCGCCTTCCTCCTCCGACTGATCATCGACACCGCCTTCGAGGTCTCCTCTAAGGAAAGAGAACGTCAGTTCGGCGTTTTGCAGTCTGTGGGAGCAACTCCCCGTCAGATCGTAAGGATCATGACCCATGAGGCTCTGCTGCTTTGCGCAGTGGGACTCCCCGGCGGTATATTGCTGGGGATCGGGGTGGCCTTCCTTGCGTACAAGGCCGTTCTTTCAAGCGGAGTTGCAGACTATTACTTCACCGCCGAGAAGGTGAAGGAGCTGGTACACTTCCACATTTCCCCGGCAATGCTGGTGATGTGCGCCGGCGTGGGACTGGTGTGGGTGCTGCTCTCAGCCTACGGCACAGGCAGACGTGTGATCAAGAAGTCTCCCCTGGAGGCGATAAGCGCTAGGCCAAATGCCGTAAAGAAGGTCAGAAGGCGCTCTCTCATGGGACTGCTCTTCGGCTGGGAGGGCAAGCTGGCTGCGAGGAATTCCCGCCGTCAGTTCAAGCGCTTCGTCATAACGATCCTGGCGCTGACGCTCTCACTGACCGCATTCGGCACGATCACGAGCGTTGTGGACACATTATCGAAATTCATGACTAAGGCCTTTGAGGAAAGCGGCATGGACTATGACCTCTGGGTGGGCGCTCCCGATGAGAACAACATTAAGGAAAACGTGGAGGCTCTGCAAGAAACAGGCTATTTCAAGGAAGTAGACTGCGGAACTGCTGTTCCGATCCGGTGGGATGAGCTGAACAGGAACCAATGCATGATCATGTTCTACACAAAGGGAGAATTCGATAAATACTTCTCCAACTCGCCCTTGAGCTATGAGGAGCTGAATGCTTCCGGCGGCTACCTGATGATCCTCACCGATCCTGCGAAAAAGGACTACTCCCCTGAGCAGATCGACGTCACCATAAAGCGCCGGGACAAGATCACTGCTGAGGAGGCGGCTTCTCTTCCGGAGGACGAGGTGGAGACATATAAGCCTCACAGCGATGATCCCAAGGCGGAAGGGCTCCTCTATTATAAGAAGACCGATCTTCCGGCGACCTTGAAGATCGCTGCGATAGTTCGGGAGATCCCTGACTACCTTATGTTCAGCACGGACGTAAGGTGCTACCTCATAGGAACAGCAGAGCAGTTCGACCTTGGAAGAGAGGGGCTTTTCGGGTCAAGCGTCCGCCTTTCCATGGACTGCGTGCTGAAAAAACACAGCGACTACGATCAGGTCAAGCACTGGCTGGAGACCAATAGCAGCGGCTTCACGCTGAATTACGACAACTTCGCAGAAAGACGCTCTATCGAGACAACTATCACCTCGATCAAGATCTTTGCGCTGTTCTTCAACGTGCTCATCGGCCTTATCGCACTGGTGAACCTGGTGAATATCATCTCCACCGGCATCATCAACCGCCGCAGCGAGCTTGCCGCCATGGAATGCGTGGGCATGACAAGGGGACAGCTCAGAAAGCTGGCTCTGGTGGAGTGCCTGCAATACGTCATCATCGCCTGCGTGGGAGCGATCGTTCTGAGCCTTGCTCTGCTGGCCGGCACCCAGTTCTTCCTGCGGAGCATACAGCTTATCGAGGACAACAGCGAGCGCTTGGTGGAATTCAGCGAGCCTGTGATCAGGGTCCTCATCGCCGGAGCCGGAGCCTTCGTGGCGGCACTGGCGGCCTCCCTCATACCATTGAAAGAAATGCAGCGCACCGACCTGGTGGACCGCATAAGAACTCTGGAGTGATCTCCGTAAAGGGCGTACTGATGTGCGCCCTTTCCTTATGCCCGGGAAAACTCCTCCCCGAAAATACTGTCAACTATTTCGCCTTTTCCTCTTGCAAAAGAGGAAAAAGTGTAGTATAATATAAAGGATAATATAATCGGGGAGTATGGCGTTTTGCCGCTCCGCCAAAAAAGGAGGAACAACATTGGCTAAAGCAAAAGCAGTCAGTGCCAAGGAAGCCTCCGCAATGAGAACTGCCCGTGAGCTCATGGGCAGGAACGCCTACGTTAAGAACAGGTGGGCGTATTACCTTGCGGCTTTCCTTATACCGGCTCTGCTGACATTCATCGCATACGCCTTATTCAAGGTGTATCCCTTCGGAGGAAGATCCGTTCTCTGTCTGGACCTTAACGGCCAGTACGTTTATTTCTTTGAGTCCCTGCGTAACGCCTTCTGGGGCGACAGCAGCGCTCTCTACAGCTGGACGAGAAATCTCTCGGGCGGCTATATGGGTATCATAGGATACTACCTTGCAAGTCCCTTCACCCTTATCGTGATGCTCCTTCCCAAGAGCTTTATCCTGGAGAGCCTTATGATAATGCAGATCACCAAGGTAGGTGCTGCGGGAGCTGCCTTCTGTGTTTATGCACAGCGCTCAAAGAACGTTCCGCCGCTGGCCTCTGTGATGCTCTCCACCTCCTACGCACTTATGGCGTATGTGGCTATCCAGCTCATCGACCCCATGTGGATCGACGGACCTGTCTTCCTGCCCCTGATCATCCTGGGCGTTGAGTACCTGGTGGACGACGGCAGAAAGATCAACTACATCATTCCCCTGGCGATCATGTTCATCGCCAACTTCTACATCGGCTTCATGATAGCTATCTTCGTGGCTGTCTACTTCGTATACTACCTGTTCTTCGGCACAAAGCGCAAGTTCAAGGGCGCAGAGGACTACGGAAAGACTATCGGCCGCATGGTCCTTGCAACAGTCGTTGTGCTCATGTGCAGCTATATCATGATCATGCCTGTATACAAGGCTCTGGCTCTGGGTAAGTTCGACTTCTCACAGCCTGATTACACCTTCCGCACCATGTTCAACCCGATCGAGCTGGTACCCTGTCTGCTGCCGGATCAGTATTACTCCGTAAACGTGGACGAGGGAACAAGGCTCTACGGCCGTCCTGAGATCTACTGCGGCGTGCTGTCACTGGTGCTGCTGCCCCTGTACTACATGAACAAGAACATCAAGCGCAACCGCAAGATCGGCTATTCGATGGTGCTCTTCGTAATGTTCTTCAGTATGTGGATCAAGCCTATCAATATGCTCTGGCACGGCGGACAGGATCCTAACTGGCTGCCTTACAGATACTCCTTCATCGTGTCCTTCGTGATCGTTTCAATGGCCGCTGAGGTGTTCTCACACCTGGACGGCTACAAGCTGTCATTCAAGGGAATTGCCGGAGTTTTCGCAGGCATTGCTGCTCTGGTGTTCCTCTTTGAGGCGAAAATGCCCAGCTTCAACTATAACGAGGAGAAGTACAAGTACGTTGCTGCAACTCCCTACTCCACTACCGAGAACTACAACGGCCAGGAATGGCACAGGCTCTGGCTGGGTACGCTGGTCTTCGGACTTGCCCTGGCTGCGATCTATCTGATCTGCCTCTACATCTACAGCCACCAGAAGGACAAGAAGGTCCGCAGGTATATCACCCTTGGCATGGCTGCCCTGGTGATCTTTGAGGCTGGCTATAACACCTACGATACCTTCTGGAAGGTACACAAGGAGGTATACTACTCCGAGCACGACACCTACGATTTCGTAAAGGACGCTCCCAAGCTCATGGACGCTCTGGAGAACTACGATCCCGGCTTCTACCGTGCTGAGAAGACCTTCTTCCGTACAGTAAACGACAACCAGGCATTTGGCCTGAAGGGTATCTCTCACTCCAGCTCAGTCATGAACTCCAGGATCCTCAACTTCATCGAGACACTGGGCTATTCCACCAAGAGCTATGAGACAAGATACGACGGAAATACCCCCCTTGCAGACTCACTGCTGGGAATAAAGTACGTCATCGACGACGCCACAAGGAATATCTCCGGCGATAAGTCGATCCTCAGCCCATTCTATGAGAAGGTGTTCTCTACCCCCTATACCAATGGCGACGGCAACGAGGCTACTGCTGACATCTATGAGAACAAGGATGCTCTGGCTATCGGCTGCATGGTGGATGACGACATCCTCAAGCTCAGCTTCCTGGGCAACGACAACCCCTTCAACAGCATGAACAACTTCATGAGCAGCCTTACCGGAAATACTCCCGATTACTCAGGAGCTCTTGTTCCTAAGAATTACTTCTACAGAGTAACTGAGTCTCCCGAGGTAGTTCTCAACGAGTGCTGGGAGTCTGATTACGGCGGACAGCACTGCTACAACGCCAACGCAGGCGCCGGTGATCCTACAGTCAATATCCACTTCACCACCCTCAGCGATGACGAGCTGTATATGTTCCTCAAGTCCGATAACCAGAAGGGCGCTAACCTTTGGGTGTCCTCCACTAAGGACGAGAACGGCAACTTCATCGACCACAAGGGCTACGGCGGATATTTCGACGGATACGAGTATTCTATCGTTGACCTGGGCTCATACCCTGCCGGCACTGACATCGAGGTGCGCCTGACTATCCGCAAGATCGACGGCTCCGGCAACAACGAGTACATCATGGTAAAGGACTTCCAGTTCTACCACTTCAACTACGCTGCTTTCCACGAGGATATCCAGCAGCTCAAGCAGAATGAGTGGCAGCTGGATCTGGACAAGTCCAATGACCGTCATCTTGTTGGTGAGATCGACGCTCAGGAGGGCCAGATTATGTACACCTCGATCCCCTACGAGCCCGGCTGGACCATTAAGGTAGACGGCAAGAAGGTGGACGACCTCTTCGTAGAGGACACAAGCTCCGGAAAGAGCATCATGCAGAACAATGTTCCCGGTGATCTGGGACAGGTGGTGATCCTCAACGCAATGATCGGTCTGAGGCTGCCTGCCGGCCACCACACCGTTTCCATGAAGTACACTCCCCCCGGCTTCAACATGGGCATACTGCTGCTCATCGCAGGCGTGGCTATCGTGGTGTTCTTCTGGTACACCGACCGCAAGAAGAACGTGGTCATGATCGCTCAGCAGAAGATCCGTGAGCGTGTAAAGGCCGGCCTTCCTCCCTTTGAAGAGGAGGAGGCTCCCAAGAAGGCCGTTAGCATCATCAAGTCAAAGGGCGCCGTCAAGAACGTTGACCTGAAGGATCAGGACAAGGAGGCTCCCGATAAGGCCGAGGCGAAAAAGGCTGTCAAGGAGGCCGAGGAAAAGGCTGAGGAGGCCGTTTCTGAGGCTGCTGAGACTGATGAAAGCACCGGTGACGAGGAACTGAAGACAGTTCAGATGACTGCTGCTGAATACCAGGAATTCCTGGAAAGCAAGGCAAAGAAGGCTGGAAACGCCTCCAAACCTAAGAATAACGGCGGCAAAAAGAAGAAAAAGAAGTGATCCAAGGGGCTCCCGCTAGGGAGCCCCTACGTTTTGCCGTCCGCCCGGCCATTTGGACAACGTATGCATAAATGTAGGGGCGGATATTATCCGCCCGTACCGTTTGGACAACGTATGCGGAAATGTAGGGGCGGATATTATCCGCCCGACCTTTTGAATGACGTTTCCGAAAACGAATTGTAGGGGAGGCCGCCCTCGGCCGCCCGGCCATTTGGACAACGTATGCGGAAATGTAGGGGTGGATATTATCCGCCCGGCCTAATACCAAACGATCGCCCATGCCATTTGAAAAATGTATGCGGAAACGGTATTTGTGGGGCGATGTGGGCATCGCCCCCTACGTTTTGTTGTCCGTCAGACCTACGCCTCGCATGGCAAAGAGGAACACCTCCTAGAGGGGAGGGACTAAAACAAAACTGGTACAAAAGCCGGTGCGCCCCTCCCCTCTATACGGTTTTCCTCTCTGCACTCTCCCTTACGGGTCTGCTGGCCTACCATATTTAATGCGGTCGGGCGGATATTATCCGCCCGGCCTTTTGAATGACGTTTCCGAAAACGAATTGTAGGGGAGGCCGCCCTCGGCCTCCCCGTTGTTCAATTGCACCAGATCCGACCGCCGGCTTTGTGCAGAATGCCTATGACATTTTCCTCCCAAATATGGTATAATTAAATATAAGAAGTACCGAAATACAGCCATTTATAAGTGATAAAGGAGGAGCGGCTATGTTCAGTTCCGGCGATGCAGTTGTCTACGCAACATATGGAGTTTGCATCATCAAAAGTATCGAAAAACGTGATTTCAGCGGCGAGGATGTGGAATATTACGTCCTCCAGCCTGTCAGTGACCCCAAAAACACGTTCTACGTCCCCACCGCCAACGGCCAGCTCAGGGACAAAATGCGCAGGGTCATGTCCAAGGAGGAGACCCAGGATCTGATCTGCTCCATGTCCCGTGAGGAGCTCATCTGGATCGAGGACGAGCAGGAGCGCAAGGCCGAATACAGGCGGATCCTTGACGGCGGCGACCGCCGTGAGCTGGTGCGCCTTATCAAGACCCTCTACCTCCGCAAGCAGGAGCTGCTGGAAAGCCATAAGAAGCTCCACTCCGCAGACGAGCGTGCTCTGAACGACGCCGAGAATATGCTCTACGACGAGTTCGCCTACTCCCTGGGGATTCCCCGTGAGAAGGTCATTCCATATATCCGGGAGCACGTCTGAGGAAATACGGAACTTTTTCCCGAAAAGACTTGACAAAAGGGCGGTTTTGTGCTATCATATCAGTACCGATATATCAAATCTGTGATGAGGAAGGCAAGCCCTTTTCGCTCCTTCAGAGAGCAGCCGGCAGGTGCAAGGCTGTGTGAGCTTGGGTGATGCACACCGCCTCTGAGTGCGCCCAATAAGCGCCGGATGCTCCCGTTACCGAGCCAATGAGATACGGTCTTCCGTGTAAATCAGGGTGGAACCACGATACTATCGTCCCTTGTGCCAGCTGGCGTAAGGGGCGTTTTTTGTTCCGATGAGGCAGTTCCGCCATTGAAAAGAAGGTGAGTGTTTGAGCAATATAAAGTACAACCAGCAGGAGGAAGCCTTCGAGCTGCCCTATAAGCTCTGGGGAAAGGTGCTCACCGTCCGCTTCTATGTGGATGAGGAGCAGACCATTATGGACAACTTCTCCGGAGTTGCCCAGAAGCTGGCGGCTCTGGACGGCGGCAAGAAGAAGGTGGCTCAGCTGGTGGCCGATGAGGGCTACTACAACGGCGCCGCAGAAAGCCTACAGGAAGCCATAAACGTCAATAAAGCCTACGTTGACATCGACGAGGACGGCGTGGTGCTGTGCTTCACCGTTGACAGCAGCGACGGCTATCTGGCTCCCCTTGATCTGGAGCTGGTGGAGGATCAGTTCGAGGTGATCGGCTGGCATCAATGACCACCCGGAAAAATATACGCCTGCAAGATCACGACTATAGCCGCAATGGTGCCTATTTCGTGACGATCTGTACGAAGGATAGACAATGCGTGTTTTGGGAGGATCACGATGTTTTTCCGATAAACGCCTCCTTTACCGAGATCCCCCACAGTGTAGGGGCGAACATCGTTCGCCCGCAGCAAACAAAAATACATCTTTCTGAATATGGAAGATACGTCAAAAATGCTCTCTTGGAGATACATGATCATTACCCTATGATCTTTGTGGATGCATTTGTTATAATGCCAAATCATATACACGCAATAATAAGAGTATCTCAGGCGGACGGATCAGAAGACCACGGGCGCACAATGTGCGCCCCTACAATATCCCGTGTTGTAAAGCATTTTAAGGAGGCCGTAACAAAAATGAGCGGCTTCCCGATGTGGCAGAAAAGTTTTTACGATCACATCATCCGCAGCGAAAAGGAATACCGGGAGATAAGCGCATACATCCGCAGAAATCCCGAAAAATGGACAAGCGACGAGTATTTCGTCAGAAAATAACGGCGGCAGAGTTCGCCAGAAATAAAGGAGAAATAACCATGATAAAACTGACATTAAAGGACGGCAGCGTTCGTGAGATCGAGGCAGCTGCTCCTGCAAGCGAGATCATCAAGGGCATCGGCATGGGTCTTTACAAGGCTGCCTGCTGCGTTAAGATCAACGGCGAGGTCAAGGACCTGCGCACAGTTATCGACGCTGACTGCGAGTTCGAGGTATGTACCTTCGACACTCTCGACGGCAAGAAGACCTTCTGGCACACTGCCTCTCACATCCTTGCACAGGCCGTAAAAAGGCTCTATCCCAGCGCTAAGCTGGCTATCGGCCCTGCTATCGACAACGGCTTCTACTACGACTTCGACCTGGAGAAGCCCTTCACTCCCGAGGAGCTGACCAAGATCGAGGGCGAGATGAAGAAGATCGTCAAGGAGGATCTGGCTCTTGAGCAGTTCGAGCTCTCTCCCGAGGAGGCTATCGCTAAGCTGAAGGACATGGAGGAGCCCTACAAGGTAGAGCTCTGTGAGGAGCACGTCGGCAAGGGCGAGCCCATCTCATTCTACAAGCAGGGCGAGTTCACTGACCTCTGCGCAGGCCCCCACCTGATGACAACTGCTCCCGTAAAGGCATTCAAGCTGCTGTCATGTACAGGCGCTTACTGGAGAGGCAGCGAGAAGAACAAGATGCTCTCCCGTGTTTACGCAATCGCCTTCCCCAAGGCTTCCATGCTGGACGAGTACCTGAAGATGATCGAGGAGGCCAAACTCCGTGATCACAAGAAGCTGGGCAAGGAGCTGTCACTGTTCATGTTCGACCACACTGCTCCCGGTATGCCCTACTGGCTCCCCAGAGGCTGGAAGCTGTTCAACGCTCTGCTGGAATACTGGAGAGGCGTTCACGAGGATCACGGCTACACCGAGATCTCCGGCCCTGTTCTCTCAAAGAAGGAGCTTTGGGTGACATCTGGTCACTGGGATCACTACCAGGACGGTATGTTCGTTATCCCTGCCGAGGAGGACAACGAGGTCTACTGCGCAAAGCCTATGAACTGCCCCAACGCTATCAAGGTATACATGAACAAGAAGCGCTCATATAAGGAGCTCCCCCTGAAGTTCAACCAGGTCGATGTTATCCACCGTAAGGAGAAGTCCGGCGAGCTCAACGGTCTGTTCCGTGTTCAGCAGTTCAGGCAGGACGACGCTCATATCCTTGTTACTGAGGAGCAGATCGCTTCTGAGATCAACGACATCATGGACATCGCAACTGAGATGTACAATACATTCGGCCTGAGCTATAAGGCTGAGCTTTCAACTCGTCCTGAGGACTTCATGGGCGACATCGAGGTATGGAACAAGGCTGAGGCTGACCTGAAGGCTATCCTTGAGGAGAAGTACGGTTCCGACGGATATGAGCTCAACGAGGGCGACGGCGCATTCTACGGTCCTAAGATCGACCTGAAGATGAAGGACGCTATCGGCCGTGAGTGGCAGATGGGAACTATCCAGCTTGACTTCCAGCTCCCGCTGAACTTCCAGATGAAGTACATCGCAGCAGACGGCTCCGAGAAGCAGCCTGTTATGATCCACAGAGCGATTTTCGGCTCATTCGAGAGATTTATCGGTATCATCACCGAGAACTTCACCGGCGCATTCCCCTTCTGGCTGTCACCTATGCAGGTGGGCATCGTGCCGATCCGCACAGAGCACAACGAGTATGCTAAGAAGGTAGCTGCTCTGCTGAAGAAAAACCACATCAGAGCCGAGGCTGACTACACCGACGACAACATGAAGAACAAGATCAAGAAGTTCAAGGACATGAAGGATCCTTACGTTGTTATCATCGGCGACAGCGAGGCCGAGAACGAGCAGGTGTCTATCAATATCAGAGGCAACAAGCAGCTCAAGAACGTTCCGCTGGATAAGTTCATCGAGATGTGCCGCACTATGAATGAGGAGCACTCACTGGACGTTATCGATACGCTGTAAGCTCTTGCTGTAAGGGGGCGTTATCATGAAATGGATGATCATAGCCGTTGTCATTATTGGTATACTGTTCTCCATTTATGAAGCTAAGATAAAAGGATTTATCGGTGAAAAAGCCATTTCGATCCTGATAAATGGTCTGCCGGAGGATAAGTACAGGGTCATGAACAACATAATGCTGCGTTCCTCCCACGGCCTGACACAGGTAGATCATATAATCGTTTCGGTATATGGGATCTTTGTTATCGAAACTAAGAACTACAAAGGATGGATAACCGGCGGAGAGAATTCTGAGAACTGGACAAAAAACGTGTTCGGTCACAAATATAAGTTCCGCAATCCACTTAAGCAGAATTACGCCCATGTCAAGGCGCTCATGGAGCTTCTTGACATAACCGACAAGAACGTCTTTATCCCGGTAGTGGCATTTTCCGGATATGCTGACCTGAAGGTCAAGACAAACCAAAATGTTATTTACTATGGGGAGCTGAAGGGTCTTATAAAGGAGCATACACAGGAGCTTCTGACATATGAGCAGATGAATGAGTATGCGGATAAGATAACAGCATCAAACGTGGATTCAAAGGAAAACCGCAGAGAGCATATAGGTCAGATACATGAGGCCGAAGCTGTTCAGAGAGCGGCAGAAAACGGCATTTGTCCGAAATGCGGAAAACAACTTGTGCTCAGAAATGGAAAATTCGGTCAATTCTGGGGCTGCACCGGTTATCCGTCATGTAAATACACTCACAAATAACAAAAAAAGGGACTGCACAATGCAGTCCCTTTTCACATTATTTGATCTCAAGTCTTCTGGTGACCGGCTCCTGGGGCTTTTTCTTGGGAAGCTCAAGGATAAGGACACCGTTTTTATATTCTGCGGAAATAGCGTTCTCGTCCACCTCAGCGATGTCGAAGGTACGCTTATATGAGCCGAAGCTGCGCTCTCTGCGGATATATTTTCCGTCGTCGTCCTTCTGCTCTGTATCGGTCTTGTGCTCAGCGGAGATCGTCAGCTGCGAGCCGTTGATGTCGATACCGATGTCCTCCTTGTCAAAGCCGGGGAGCTCCGACTCCATGATATATTTATCTCCCTCGTCACGGATATCAGTGCGGCAGGAATTAACTGCCATAGAGCCGCCGAAGAAGTCTCTGTCGATGTCGTTAAAAGCGTTCAGTACGCTGAAAGCGCTTCTGCCAAAGGGTGTAAGTCCATACATAGTTCATACCTCCATAATAATGAGAATTTACGATACTTTTGAATGTTCACTTTCCATTGGAATCTGTCCTTTCTTTGTTTATGCTTATATGTTACCCCTGTTATTTGAAAAAATGATCAGTGTTTTGTGACAAAAAGATGAAATTTAGCACTCTCGCTTTCCGAGTGCTAACACTCTGCCATAAAGAGTGCCAAAATCACAATTTCTCAGCCTCCTCATATAATGTAGTACAGCGCCGAGCTTTGGCGCAAGATCATTATTGCCGGTGCTACGGCGGAATGGAGACTGATATGAAACTGATAAAAAGTATCCTGGCCGCAGGCGGAGACGCACGTCAGCTTTACTGTGCAGAGCGCCTTGCGGCCCACTTCGATATATCCGTAACTGGCTTTTCCGAGAGTGCTTTTCCCGAGGGAATGAGCCTGAAAAGGCTGTCTGCTGCCGGAAAAAGCCCCTTCGACTGCGTGATACTGCCGATCCCTGCGCTTGACGGGGAGGGCTTCGTGAACACGCCTCTTTCTCAGGAGAAGCTGCCCCTGGAAACGATCCGTGGGCTCCTTGCGCCGGGAGGGATAGTCTTTGCCGGGCGAGTGACTGAGGAGCTGCGCCGAGCCTTCCCGGAAAACCCGGTGATCGACTACTCCGTCCGTGAGGAGCTTTGCCTGAGAAATGCAGTCCCCACGGCAGAGGGAGCTGTTCAGATTGCACTTTCAGAGCTGCCGGTGACACTCTGCGGACTGCCCGTGCTGATCATCGGACTTGGCAGGATCGGCACGGCGCTGGCAGGGATCCTTCGGGGCTTCGGGGCTCAGGTCACGGCGGCTGTGAGAAGTCCTGTTGGCCGGGCAAAGGCCGCAGCTATGGGGATCCCGGCTGTTTCATGCGGGGAGCTGCCCACGGACTTCGGACTGGTGGTGAACACGGCTCCCGAGCTGGTGCTTGACCGGGAAAAGCTGGGCAAATTCGGCACTTCCACACTATTCATCGACCTGGCCTCAAAGCCCGGCGGCATCGACATGGAGGCCGCTGCGGAGCTTGGACTGAAGGTGATCTGGGCGCTGGGACTGCCGGGGCGCTGCGCACCGGTAACTGCCGGATACATCGCTGCGGACACGATCGCAGGGATCATTGAGGAAAGGGGTGAGGCCTGATGATCGAGGTTTTCAAGGGCCTGCGGATCGGCTATGCCATGACCGGCTCATTCTGCACCTTCGCCCGGAGCTTCGAGCAGGCGGAGCTCCTGACCGGCATGGGAGCGCAGCTCATCCCAATCATGTCGGAGAAGGCTGCCACGGTCTCCACACGCTTCGGCAGCGCTGAGAAAAACCTCCGCCGCCTTAGCCAGATCGCCGGCCGGGAGGTCATAACCGACATTGCCGGAGCGGAGCCGATCGGTCCCAAGGACATGACGGACATAATGGTGGTTGCGCCATGCACCTCCAACACCGCCGCAAAGCTGGCTTCCAGCAT
Source organism: Ruminococcus flavefaciens (assembly GCA_902760805.1). Lineage (GTDB taxonomy): Bacteria > Bacillota > Clostridia > Oscillospirales > Ruminococcaceae > Ruminococcus. Next base: position 29,568 of record CACWHY010000029.1, read on the forward strand.
CACGGATTCCGCAGTGACCATGGCTGTGAAGTCACATCTGCGTGGCGGAAAGCCGGTGGTGCTGGCGGTGGCCTCCAACGACTCCCTCATGGGCTCGGCGCCAAATCTAGGGGAGCTGTTCTGCCGGAAGGGTTACTATTTCGTTCCCATGGATCAGGACGATGTGGAGAAAAAGCCTGCATCTCTTGTGGCCAGGTTTTCTCTTCTGCCGGAGACTATCGAGGCGGCTCTTCGGGGATCACAGCTAAGGCCGCTGTTTTGCGAGAGGTAAGCAGTTAGCCGTAACGATCGTTTTTCTGAGGAACGCTCTCTAAGAAAGCCTTTCTCAGAACTCTCCCCAAGCCTTATTTCAAAATTCCCCACACAAGGGCTCCAACACGGTGCTGATCTTAGCCAGCTGCCATGCCCTTGTGTGGGGAATTTTGCAGTTAAAAGTCTTTGGGAAGGGGGTCTGGGGGAAAGCCCTTTCTTCTGTATGGTGTTCTTAACGCAGTTAATTATGTATTATCTCCGAGGAGGTCATCCTCGGAGATTTTTATTATGCAAACTTAGTCATGCCAAGCTCGTAGTCATGCCAAGCTCGTTCATCTCTCCGTCAAGTCTGAATGCTTTATCCGGATGAAATGTGAAGTATATAACTATGTGATTACCACAGGTCCTTGAACGTTTTACAGCCTTTTCGTGGACTTCGATTCGCTCTATAAAAGCTCTCAGGAGCTCCGGCGTAACCTTTGAAATTGTTACATACCGCTTAGCCTTGCTGATGAAGTCACGGATACACTTCTCACGCACTTTCATTTCATCAAGCTGTGAGTTGAGGGCGCTGAGCTTTGCTTTCAGCTCAGTCTGATCATTTTCAAAGCTTGCGGAGAGAAGTTCATAACGCTCGTCTGTAATTTTGCCGTTAGACCTGTCCATGTAGAGAAGCTGTATTGCGTTGTCGATCTGCTTTATCTTGGACTCGTATTCAATTCTAAGGCTTTCTGACTCCTTCAAATTCTTTGCGGCTTCAGCTTCGCCGTTCCTCATGGCATCTTTGTAAAATTCGTCCGAGCGCTCCCTTGCGTACTTTGTGACATTCTTTATTGCCATTAAAACGATCTTGTCCAGATTGCTTCCACTGATACAATGCGAAGTGCAGTCGCTTTTTCTGCTTTGATGTCGTCCGCAGCGATAGCTGTCTCCCTTGTGTGATTTATCACGGTTTCGGTACATCCTTGAACCGCATTCAGCACAGTAAAGGTAGCCTGCATACTTGTCCAACTCGCCGCGTTTATCAGCACGCTTGCGTCCTTCAAAGTGCTTCTGCACAAGGTCAAACGTCGCTCTGTCGATGATCGCTTCGTGCGTATTGAGAAATATCTTCATATTCTCAGGCGAGTTTTTGATACGCTTTTTCAGCTTGTTGGACTTTGAATAAGTCTTGAAGTTGACCGTATCTCCGCAGTATATTTGATTGGATAGCATTTTGCGGATAGTGTTGTTCGCCCATGCGTAAGGCTTGTCGAGCTTGAGGTCTCTTGAACGGCTGCCGTTCTTTCTGTAGTTGTAAACGCCCGGCGACAACACTTGTTCCTGCTCAAGAATTCCGCAGATTCGCTTTATGCCTATTCCACTTGCGTACATTTCAAAGATTCGCTTGACGACAGGTGCTGTCTCAGGATCGGGTATGATTTGCTTCGGGTTGCTTGGATCTCTCATATAACCGTATGCTATCCAGGCTGCAAGACGTTCTCCGCGTTCGCCCTTTGCTCTCAGAACTGCACGTATCTTGTTCGAGCAGTCGCGTGCATACATATCGTTTAAGAGGTTCTTTATGCCAGACATCTCGTTGATACCGTTGGCGGAATCAACTCCGTCCGTTACTGCTATGAAGCGAACATCATATGCAGGAAACACCAATTCCATGAGTCTGTCCGTCTCCAAGTGATCTCTGCCGAGACGGCTTTGGTCTTTCACAATTACAGTTCCCACAAGCCCGTTCTCCACATCACTGAGCATATGAACGTACTCTGGACGAGTATTATCAGTGCCGCTGTAACCGTCATCGACGTAATACTGACAATTTCGGAAGCCGTTCTTGTCAGCGTATTCCTTCAACATCAATCTTTGATTTTCTATTGACAGCGACTCGCCTGCACGCATATCTTCCTGACTGAGGCGGCAATACAGCGCTGTTATCTGTTCCGTGTTTGATTCTGTTTTCATATACCCTCCTGTCCCGAAGCGTTTGCTTCTGGAATCAAACCGAATAGGATACACCCACAGTATATCACTATCCGGCTCGAAAGTCCAGACCTTTTTCAGCGTTCTTTCCCTTTGTTTACCAGTTTCTTCAGTTTATCATAAGCTGTTTCGGCCACATCTTCGGGAAGAGGAAATGCTAATGTCACCTCAAACGTCTTTCCCTCGATAGTGATCTTCTTTTCATCGTAAAGCCATCTTTCATTTTCAGCCATTCGATCATACTCCTTCTATTTATCTTGTTCATGTTTCCTATGTGATTTGAATTGTTCATTTTAACATTCTCCTTTTGATAACGTAAAGGGTACGGCTCTGTCCGTACCCTTTCCATTTGATTGTTATGTTATTTCAGGTTCTCGCTCCTACCGAACATCAAATCAATTATCAGTTCGGCGCAGTCACGGAAGCCTTGTATGTAGCTCTCAGCTATCATAGTCTCGGACAGCATTCCCTGCATATCCGTTATGTCATTAAGCAGTTTCTTGTCGTCAGCCGACAGCCTTTCCTCAAGCCTATCGAACATCTCCAACAGCTCCAGACTTCGCTTTGCATAGTCGGAGTCCTTCCTGACATCGTGCTGACACGGTATGACGTTCCCGTAGTATAAATCTTGTAACTTCATCGCCGCGGTCACCTCCTGACCAACAATCATACCACATAGCTCTGTTGAAATCCATTCACCAGACTGGACGAATGTTGGCTGTTGATACCGAGCACAACTACTACAAGGGTATCGGCTTTCACGATACCCCTTGGGTGATAGAGATGCCGTCACGTTTCGTTATGCTGTCTCCTGACCGAACAAATCGTTCCGCACCGCCTTGAATTAGGGCTGGTGTATAAGCATAGAACGTTTTGTTCACCCCTTTGCTGAGCCTGCGTTTCGCCGACTCAGGTATATGAGGTGGTGGTTGACCACCTCGTGTTGATGATTGAAGCTCGATTGAGTTACCCCATATGCATACCGAGCTCTTCCTTTTTCCGTATCTCCTTTGCCAGTGCCTTTCGGTCAACGTGTTCCCGAGCGTACTCGGTATCGTCGACAGGCTCGTCCTCGATTATCGAAGCCACAGCTGTAACGCTGCCGATAATGCTATCAATACCGACTGTGATATCACTATCCACTTGGCTACTTTCAAGCTGAGCCTGTGCTTGTATTCTTCGAGCTCTTTCAGCTTCGAGCCATATTCCTCGTTCAGCTTCCCAGCCTGTGATGACAGGTTCGCTGTTGCTTTCTTCAACTGCTCGACTGCTAAAGTCGCGGTTTCCGACGTTTGATCCAGCAGCTCCCGACAGCTCGCTATTGTATCTCTCTGCTCGGAGTGTACTGTTTTCAGCACCTGTTCTGTCTCTGCTTTCGTTGACAGCACCGACAGTCGGCTGAGTATTTCCAGCTGCTCCTGCGACATCAGCTTGTTCAATTCTATCAGCGCTCTCCAGTTGGAATCGAGCACCACCACTGTCGGCTGTGTGTCTGCCGCTGCCGACAATTCCTTGTCGTACATCTGCTGCAATTCTTCTTGCTTTGAATTCATACTCCATATTCTCCTTTCTGTATCGCTCGCCGTGAAGCTTATTGTCACGGCATCTTCTGCCATTAGGGCAAGTGTAGGTGATGTATTTACGGTTGTCCTCCCACCGTACACCATAGCCCTGCTGTTTCATCATATAGCAGAACTGCTTCTTTGATTTCGCCTGCTTCATCACCTGATTGATGACATTCATCAGCTCCCACTTGAAACTCTCGCCACGCTTGGCTGACCTGTATTCGCTGTCGGAGAGGAAGTCCTTGTTCATTTTCTTCTTGGGAGCGTCGAGTACATGAACATTGTATCGCTGACAAATCTCATCGCTGAGCTTCATCAACTCCTCGACACTCTCCTTGTTGGAATGGTACTTCTTCCCGTCCTCAAAGCTGACCGAGTTTAGCACAAGGTGGCTGTGGATATGCTCACGGTCGATATGAGTTGCGACCACAACTTCATATTTATTAAAGGCTTTCTCCGCAAGCTCCACCGCAATTTTGTGTGCGAGCTCAGGCTCAATTTCGTAACCACTGGGGAAGCTCTGCACCAGATGATAGTAGAGCCGTCCGTCGTTTTTGTGGAACAGGTTCTTAGTTCATTTCATCGAGCGCAGTCTCAGGTAAGCAGTTGACTCCTGTCACAAAACGCTTGTCCTCTGAGACCGTCTTTTCCTTTCTGCTGACGTAGTTGAGGACGTTCCTCATGCCGCCAGCGGTCTGAGTTTTGTTGTTTATGAAATGGATGATAGGCACTATCTCACCTCCTTGGCTATATCGCAAACGGCTTGGGTGACGGCCTTGTGCTGCTCAATAAGCTCGTCCAGTCGGACAGAGTGAAGACGTCCTTCGTGAGCCAGCATTGCTATCTGATTGAGATTCCGGCCGATAGCTTTCTGCTGCTTTGCAACCTCGTCCAGCCCGTCAGCCACTACGATTTTCTTGTCAAGTGTCGACCTGAGAACGAAGTCGCTGAGGGACAGCTTGTGCCGCTGAGCCTTGTTGTGTATCCGCTCATACTCGTCATCGGTACAGCGGATAGTGATCGTTCTGTTTCGTTTTCTCATATTATCACTCTCCTTTCATTGTACGATTTTTGAGAGGGGGTTCGGGGATCTCCCCGACCAGCAAGCGTTCGGCGGACTGCCGAATGCGATGCTGGCATTTCATACTTCCATCGCCTGTACTGCTCCGTCAGCGGTAGTTTTCCCCTTATG
>CACWHY010000030.1 GCA_902760805.1 Ruminococcus flavefaciens
GTTTTCCTCTCTGCACTCTCTTTTCCCTCACTCCCCACCCCCACCGGCTTTTGACTGTTCTTCGCAGAACCCTTCGGGTCTGCTGGGTTTTGATATTCGTTATTGCGGGCGGATAATATCCGCCCCTACATTTTTTTGTGGCGGCCGGGCGGACACATGGGTCCGCCCCTACAATTCGTTTCGGCGCACATCATCAAAAAATGCCGCCTCCTCATTTGCCCAAGAACAAATTTTCGATTTTCTGTTGACAAGAGCTGCTCTGACGTGTATAATTATATTATATCCACGTTTTTAAGGAGTCTTTATGCGTAAGATCTTTCTTTTGGCAGCTGCGGCTTGTCTGGCGCTTTGTGGCTGTAATTCGGCAAAAACTGACAGCAGCTCTGCTCTCCCTCAGCCCTCGGCAGAGGCACAGACTCAGCCGGTAACTGCCCCCGTGACCGCCGCTCTCACTGAGCTGCCCGTCACTGCTCCGGGGGAATTCGGCCAGCCCGACCCATGGACTCAGGACAGCAATATAGTCCTCATCGGCGAGGACGGCAGCTACTACTACAGCTGCGAGACCGGCTGGTATGAGGGGCCGTTTTCCGTGTGGTACAGGGACGACCTTGCCGGGAATATCACTCAGCTTGACATTCCAGCCGGTATCGACGAGACCGGTTATAATTACTATGATGTGCTGGCAATGGCTGACGGAGCGCTTTGGGTGGAATTCCGGAAGGCCGGTGACGAGAGCTCTGACCTGTGCGCTTACAGGGACGGCCAGCTGGAGGACTTCCCCGAGCCTGCCGGAAGCTCGAAGATCCGGGCTTTTTCGGAGGATGGCATATACTTCGTCCATGAAGGAGGGATCTGGCTGGCGGAGTATTCCGGCGGTCAGGAGCAGGTCTGCGTACCGGACACGGGGACTGCTGACATTACCGGGATCTGCGTCCACGAAGGCACCGCTTATCTGGACGCAGCCGGAGCCGATTCGGGGATATATTCTTGTGACCTAAAAACCGGAGAATGCCGCTATATCTCGCCGGGAAACGCCTCTTTTATCGCAGGGGACCGGCTCTACTTCCGCCAGCCCGAGGGGATCTTCCGGGTGAGCCTTGACGGAACGGCCACTGAGCGCCTTACAGACAAGGCGGCGTCCCATTTCTGTCTGTGTGACGGTAAGCTGTACTACACCACATACCAGGAAAATTCCGCACTATATTGCCTTGACGAAAACGGAGAGACAACTGTCGTGCTGGGAGCCGGAGATCTTCCGGAATGCACCGGGATCAACCGGGTCAGCGCCGTGGACGGACAGCTCTTCGCCGAGGGCTATTCCGGAGCCTTCTGGTACGTTATTGCAAAAATGCAGCCTGACGGCTCCTGGGATATAGTCCACCAGGGAGAGGAGGGCTGATTTGAACGACAAGGATCTGATCCTCCTGCTGATCTTCGGGGCAGCCCTTGCCCTGGGGATCTGGCTGTGGAGGCGCTTTCGCAAGCCGGACATCACCAAGCTCTACCAGCCCAAAACGATCCTCACCGACCGTGAGTATGAGTTCTACACAAGGCTGCTGCCCGTTGCGGAGGAATACGGCCTTTTCGTGCTGATGAAGGTCAGGCTGGCGGATCTTCTTGAGCCCAAGCCAAAGGACGTAAATCCCCTTTGGATGGAGTGCTTCAACAAGATCAAGGCCAAGCATATCGACTTCGCACTGGCTGACCGGGATACGAATATCGTTGCCCTGATCGAGCTGGACGACTCCACCCACGCCCGAAAGGACAGAACTGAGCGGGATATTTTCGTAAATGCGATCCTGGAGAACACCGGCTATACGCTGCTGCGCACATACGGCGACACCGATGTGATCCGGGAGTTTCTGGGGAATTGATCATGAGACCGGCTGGACCTTGCAGCCGGGATAATAGTGAGCCAGGATCTCCTGCCAGGTGCTGCCGGCCTGTGCCATGGCATTTGCACCGTACTGGCTCATACCAACGCCGTGTCCGTAGCCCTTTGTGGTGAACACGGCGTTTCCGTCTTTCACGGAGTAGTCGAAGCAGGCCGAGCGCAGTCCAAGAGCCGTGCGGAGCTCGCCCCCGGAGACCTCTTTCCCGCCCACTGAGGCCGAGAGCACTGTTCCCGAGGAGGAAAGCTCCAGCACCTTCACCCAATCAGCCATATCCTCACCCAGCTCAAGCTCACCAAAGGCGGAGGTCAGCTTCTCCCGGAGCACCTCCTGGGAGAGCTGTGTTTCCTCCATGAACCGGGGAGCGTTCACGTCCTGAGGGCTGTCCACCGGCACAAGGTAGTCCACCGCCGCACCCCAGGCGTTTTCGGCGCTTTCCGTGCGGCCGGAGGACATGGAGTGAAAGGCGGAGATTATCGGCTCGTCCTCATAGGTGATGATGTAGGGCATTACCTCGTCTGCGGCATGGCTGACCTTTTCGTAGAGCTGGTCAAAGTCCTGGCCGTAGTATGTGCGGATCTGGTCAAGGGTCAGATAGCCCTGATATTTGGCGGTATCATTGGAAAGATCCGCCCCCTTCAGATCGGGATCCGGAGAGGTGAGCCTCTTCCGGCGGAGCCTCTCTGCGTAGGTGTGGGCAGCAGCAGCCTGCGCCTTGAGAGCCTCCTCCTCAAAGGCAGCCGGCATCTCCGCACAGACCGCCCCGATAACGTAGTCCCGGACAGGCACTTCTGTCACCTCTCCCGTGGCTGTGTCAAGCACCCTGTAGGGCTCCGGAGCAACTTCCTCCGGCTCACTGCCCGGCGAGAGCTCCCCCACGTCGGAAAATTCCCGGATCTCCGGCAGCTGCACCGGCTTTTTCCCGGACATTGCCGCCGGAAGTGCCGGTATCACAGCCGCTGATAATGCGATCAGTGCAAGACTCAGCAGATCTCTTTTCATTTTTACTCTTTCCTTCCTTTAAAGTATTTGACAGAACGCCTGAATTGGTGTATAATTGATAATGAATATGTTGATTGGAGAGTGATACTATGCCGACATTTATCTCTGGCGCCAATATTACAAGTTTATGCAGTCAGCTTGCGGAAAATACCGCTATCGACCCTAAGCTGTATGAAAAATATCATGTTAAGAGGGGTCTTCGCAACAGCGACGGCACAGGCGTTATGGCCGGCATTACTAATATATGCAACGTTCACGGCTATCTGATGAACGAGGGCGAGGTTGAGCCGATCCCCGGCCAGCTCTTTTTCCGTGGCTACAGCATCAACGACATCGTTGCCAATGTTGAGGCCGAGGACCGCTTCGGCTATGAGGAGACCGCATTCCTGCTGCTCTTCGGACACCTTCCCACTGAGAAGGAGCTGAAGAACTTCACCACCTATATCTCGCTGAAAAGAGACCTTCCCAACGGCTTCGTGGAGGACATGATCCTGAAGGCTCCCTCAAAGAACGTCATGAACAAGCTGGCTCGTTCTGTGCTGGCTCTGTATTCCTACGACGACGACTGCGAGAGCAAGGGCCTTGAAAACGAGATGCGCACAGCCGTTAGCCTTATCGCTAAGCTGCCCGTCATAATGGCGGCTGCTTACCAGGTGAAGCGCAGAGTCTTCGACAACCAGTCCATGATCATGCACCCCCTCAATTATGAGGAAAATACCGCCCAGACCATTCTCTCCCTCCTTCGCCCTGACAGGCAGTATACCAAGGAGGAGGCTCAGATGCTGGACACTCTGCTGATGCTCCAGGCTGAGCACGGCGGCGGAAACAACTCCACCTTTACCTGCCGAGTGCTGACATCCTCCGGCACAGACCCCTATTCAGCCTACTCTTCAGCTATCAGCTCCCTCAAGGGTCCCCGTCACGGCGGAGCTAACCTCCAGGTGATCAATATGCTGGACAACTTCAAGGCCAACATCAAGCACTGGGACAACGAGGGCGAGGTGGCTGACTATATGCGCCGCACTATCCGCAAGGAGACCAATGACGGCTCCGGCCTGATCTACGGAATGGGCCACGCCGTTTACACTATATCCGATCCCCGTGCTGTTATCCTCAAGAAGAAGGCCTTCGAGCTGGCTAAGGGCAGGGAGATCGAGGCGGAATTCCGCCTTCTGGAAACTGTTGAGCGCCTTACCCCCGAGATATTCAAGGAGGTCAAGGGCAGCGCTAAGACCATGTGCGCCAACGTTGATATGTACTCAGGACTTGTTTACCGTATGCTGGGTATCCCCGACGAGCTGTTCACGCCCCTTTTCGCAGTTGCGAGAATGTCAGGCTGGGCTGCTCACCGCATGGAGGAGATCCTCACCGGCGGCAGGATAATCCGTCCCGCTTACAAGGCTATCGCCAAGGAGCGTGAGTACATAAAGATCGGCGACAGGGGAGAATGAACACCGTGAAAACGGCTTGCCTTCTGGGAGCAGCTCTATTGCTGCCGGCGGCCTCAATGACGGGCTGTTCCTTCGGAACAAGCATCGACAACATCATGGCTCCGCCCAAGCTCAGCGTTGAGCAGGAGCAGATATACAGCGCCCTTACCGACGCAGCAGGCTCCTCCATAAGCCTGAAATACCCCCGATCCGGCAAGTACCTCTCCGCATTCATCGTGGAGGACATCGACGGCGACGGCGGCAACGAGGCCGTGGTATTCTACGAAAGATCCGGCCTTGGCGTTGAGGAGAACACCCTGCGCATAAACGTGCTGGACAAAGACGGCGACGACTGGCGGTCAGTCTGTGACACTCCGGCGGAGGGCTCTGAGATCGAGAAGGTCATGATCTCACGGCTGGGCACCAATGACAGGGTCAACCTGATCATCGGAAGCAGCCTTATCAACCGCTCAGAGAAGAACGTGACCATGTACAACTACGAAAACGGCTCGATCACCGCAAATTTCTCTGAGTCCTACTCCTTCTTCGACGTCACTGACCTGGACGGCGATGAGGAAAACGAGTTCTTTCTCCTTGCCGGAGCAGCTACCGGCTCCCCTGCAAAGGCGGAGGTCTTCAAGCTGGACGGCAAGGGCATCTACACTAAATACAGCTGCGACCTCAGCGGCAGCTTCTCCGAGTTCGACAGCCTCAGCTACGGCACCCTGGAGGACGGCCGTCAGGCCCTTTACATCGACGCTGTTTCGGGAGCCGGATCTGTCCAGACCGACATGATCTACCTGGACGGCGAGCGGCTGAAAAAGATCTTCGAGACCCCCGAGGAATCCGCCTCAACTGTCCGGCCGGCCGGCTGCTCCTGTATGGACGTGGACGGCGACGGCGTGCTGGAGATCCCCGTGCAGACCATTGCCGAGGGCTATGAGGAGGTCCCCGAGAGCGAGCAGATCCGCCTTACCAACTGGATGAAGGTGGGTCAGGACAACCGCCTTGAACGGAAATACTCCTCCTACTACAGCGTGGGCGACGGGTATATCTTCATTTTCCCCGAAAAATGGCGGGGAAAGGTCACGGTGAAGCGTGACGCAGTAAACGATGAGATGGTCTTTTGCACCTATGAGGACGGCAAGGCCGGCAGCGAGCTCATGAGGATCTTCGCCGCCGAGGACGTGGCCTCCCGTGAGGACCGTATCTCCACCGGATATATGCTTTTGCACACAAAGGGCGAAACGGCATATCTTGCCTATGTTCCGCCCCTTACCGAGAGCAGCAGTGAGCTGGCTCTCTCACCGGCAGACGCCGCCGTGCGCTTCTGCTTTAGGGAATAACGGTATCAATACAAAGGAGTGATCTTATGAAACGTATCCTTATCTGCGAGGACGAGGCAACGATCCGTGAGTTCGTTGTGATCAACCTCAAGCGTGCCGGCTATGACGTGGTCGATGTGGACTGCGGCGAGGCGGCTCTGGCCACATTTGAGGCCGAGCACGGGAACTTCGACATCGTGTTGCTGGATATAATGATGCCAGGCATCGACGGCTTTACGGTGTGCAAGAAGATAAGGGAGAAAAGCTCTACTATCGGTATCATCATGCTCACCGCAAGAACTCAGGAAATGGACAAGGTCAGCGGTCTTATGATCGGTGCTGACGATTATATCACCAAGCCCTTCTCTCCCTCTGAGCTCAATGCAAGAGTTGACGCTATCTACAGAAGAGTCTGCATGAGCTTCATCAAGAACGAAAAGCAGTCTGTTATCGAGAGCGGCCCCTTCGTCCTCAACCTGAAGAGCCGCACTGTTACCAAGAACGGCACTCCCATCGAGCTGACTCAGGTGGAATACCAGATCCTTGAGTATTTCATGAACAACAAGAACACCGCTCTTGACCGCTCAAGCATTCTCAGCCACATCTGGGGCGAGAGCTACTACGGCGATGACAAGATCGTTGACGTTAATATCAGACGTATCCGCATGAAGATCGAGGAAGAGCCCTCAAACCCCAAGTATATCATAACTATCTGGGGCTATGGATATAAATGGAATGATACTCAGTAATGGCTAAAAAAAGTATTACCAAGCGCTGGATCTTCAACAATCTGGGCGTTGTGGTGCTGGCACTCATGGTGATCGAGATGACGGTCATCTATGCGGTACACAGCTATTTCTATAATTCGGCCAAGCAGTACCTCTTCTCAAAGATAAACGCAGTTACAAGCGTTTTGAGCATACACTCTCAGGACAGCGCTGCAAATTTCTCCGCAGAGATGAGGACCATGCTTGAGACCTTCAACGAGAAGGACAAGATCGAGCTCATGGCCATAAACTCCAAGGGCAGAGTGGTGCTGACCTCATCGGGATTTTCTCCGGACGAGGACTCGCTGATGCCTGACTATCAGGAGGCTATGGACGAGGGCGAGGGCTCCTATGTGGGAAAGCTCTCCAGCGGCGAGAAGATCCTTGCAGTATCGGTGCCTATAACCTCACTGAGCAGCGAGTACAGCTCTGTGCGAATGGTCACCTCACTGACGGAGATCGACAATACGATCAAGGGCTATATCCTGGCGGTCACGGTGATCGTCTCAGCCATTATCCTGATCATCATCGTCACCGGTCTTTACTTCGCAGGATCCATCGTCAGGCCTATCCGCCAGATCAGCGGCATCGCCAGAAAGTTCGCAATGGGCGATTTCTCCGTCCGTATCGAGAACGACAGCGATGACGAGATCGGCGAGCTGTGTACGGCTATCAACCACATGGCCGACGAGCTCTCTACCGCTGAGGCTATGAAGAATGAGTTCATCTCATCTGTTTCCCACGAGCTGAGAACTCCCCTCACAGCGATCAAGGGCTGGGCAGAGACCCTTATGGTGGACGGCGGCGAAAGTCCTGACACTATGAAAAAGGGCGTTGGCGTCATCGTCAACGAGACTGAGCGACTCTCCCAAATGGTTGAGGAGCTGCTGGACTTCTCCCGTATGCAGAACGGCCATTTCACTCTGCAAAAGGCAAATATGGACATCTTGGCCGAGCTGGGCGACGCTGTGCTGATATACAGCGACAAGGCTAGGCGTGAAAATAAACAGATCATCTACGAGGAGCCGGAGATGCTCCCCATAGTATTTGGCGACAAAAACCGCATAAGACAGGTGTTTATCAACATTATCGACAACGCCGTGAAGTATTCCTCCTCAGGCGATACGGTGACTATCCGTGCTTGGGAGGAGGGCGGACGGGTATTGGTCTCGGTAACTGATACGGGCTGCGGTATCAAAAGCTCGGATCTTTCCAAGGTCAAGACCAAGTTCTATAAGGCCAACCACACCCGCAGAGGCTCAGGCATCGGCCTGGCAGTTGCGGACGAGATCATGGCTATGCACGGCGGATCTATGGACATAACCAGCCCCGGCGAGGGCAAAGGCACTACCGTTACTATCTCACTGCCGGCTAAGAGCTCGCAGTGACCGCAATTAGGAGAAAATATGGGAAAAGAAAACACTCAGGCCGATCAGCAGTGCTGTGAGAAATTCAAGTCGAAGATCGGCGGTCAGGCTCTGGTGGAGGGCATAATGATGCTGGGTCCGGACACAGGCGCAATGGCCTGCCGGCTGCCCGACGGCACTATCGACCTGGAGACCTGGAAGGAAAACAACGGAAAGAACGCTCCCTGGTATAAGAAGATCCCCCTTGTGAGAGGCTGTACCAACTTCGTCATCTCGCTGGCGAAGGGCTACAAGTACATGATGAAGTCCGCTGAAAAGCAGATGACCGAGGAGGAACTGAAGGAGCAGAAGTCCGAGGACGGCAGCAACAAGACCATCTATGAGCTGGCCATGGTGGTGGGAGTGCTCTTGGGAGTGCTCATCGCTGTGGGACTGTTCATCTTCCTGCCGAAATTCATCGTGGGACTCTTCCCGGCGATCAAGAAAATGCGGATCCTCCGCTCCATTCTTGAGGGCGTGGTGAAGATCGCACTTTTCGTGGCTTATATGGCCGCTGTGAGCCTGATGAAGGACATAAGGCGCCAGTATATGTACCACGGCGCCGAGCACAAAACTATCGCCTGCCATGAGGCGGAGCTGCCCCTGACTGTGGAGAACATCAGGAAGCAGAGCCGTTTCCACAAGCGCTGCGGCACCAGCTTCATCTTCATCGTGCTGCTGGTGAGCATCTTCGTGATGTGCTTCGTGCCGTTCACAGTCACCTGGCAGAGGATCGTGGCTTCGCTGGTGCTCCTGCCGCTGGTGGTGGGAGTTTCCTACGAGTGCATTCGCATTGCCGGAAACAACGACAACCTGTTCACAAGGATACTCTCCGCCCCGGGTCTGGCCATGCAGCGCATCACCACCCGTGAGCCGGACGACTCCATGATAGAGATCGCTATCGCCGCCATGAAGCCCTGTATCCCGGCGGATAAGTCGGAGGACAAATGGTAAGGCGTGAGCTTTTTGAGGAGTGCGTTTCCCTCCTGGAAAAGTCCGGGAATGAGGACGCAGCCTTCGATACGACCTGCATTTTTGAGGACATTTTGGAGGAACGCCACCCGCTGTTTTCGCCGCTTAGCCAAGTCCCCTCTGACAAGGAGAGGACGATCCGCAGTCTGGCGGAAAGGCGCAGTGAGGGCTATCCCCTGCAATATCTGCTGGGTAAGTGGGAATTCTTCGGCTACCCCTTCGCAGTTGGCGAGGGCGTGCTGATCCCCCGGCCGGACACAGAGGCTCTCTGCGAGCTGGCCATTGAGATCTGCCGGAAGGAGCAGCTCAGCTCCCCGAGGATCATGGATCTTTGCTCAGGAAGCGGCTGTCTGGCCATAACTCTGAAAAAAGAGCTGCCGCTGGCGCAGGTCACTGCGGCGGAGCTCTCAGAAAAGGCGCTGCCCTTTCTGAAAGAGAACATAAAGCTGAACGACGCCCAGGTGGAGCTGGTGCAGGGGGACGTTACCGACCCTCAGCTGGCCGCAGCCCACGCAGGCCTTGACATGATCGTCAGCAATCCGCCCTACCTTACGGCGGAGGAAATGGCGTCCCTCCAGACCGAGGTCACCCATGAGCCGGCTATGGCTCTTGACGGCGGCAGGGACGGTCTGGACTTCTACCGTGCTATCGCTAAGATCTGGCGGAGCTCCCTTAAAGAAGGCGGCTGGATCTGCTTTGAATTCGGCGATAAGCAGCATGAGGACGTTGGAAAAATACTTGCCGAGAACGGCTTTGAAAATATCACCTTCCGCCGGGACCTTGCCGGGATAGTCCGGTGTGCGGCGGCAAAAAGATCAGGAGGACCTAACAATGGCAAAGAAGGAACTTGCTAAAAAGCCTACAGTTGTGCGTGTTACTGCCAAGGAGGACAAGAAGTCCGCTCTGGACACCGCCCTGAAGCAGATCGAGAAAAAATACGGCGCCGGCGCTGTTATGCGCCTTGGCCAGACCAAGACCCTGAACGTGGACGCTATCCCTACCGGCTCGCTGACCCTGGATATGGCTCTGGGCATCGGCGGCGTCCCCAGAGGACGTATCGTCGAGATCTACGGACCTGAGAGCTCCGGTAAGACCACAGTTGCGCTCTCAGTCATCGCCCAGGCTCAGAAGCTGGATGGCGAGGCCGCATTCATCGACGTTGAGCACGCCCTTGACCCTGAATACGCAAAGGCTCTTGGAGTTGACATCGACAACCTGCTGGTATCTCAGCCGGACAGCGGTGAGCAGGCTCTTGAGATCGCCGAGGCTCTGATCCGCTCAGGCGCTATCGACGTCATCGTTCTTGACTCGATCGCCGCTATGACTACCCGTGCCGAGATCGACGGCGAAATGGGTGACCTCCACGTTGGACAGCTGGCAAGACTTATGTCTCAGGCCATGAGAAAGCTGACTGCGGCTATCTCCAAGTCCAACTGCGTTGCGATCTTCATCAACCAGATCCGTGAAAAGATCGGCGTTATGTACGGCAACCCCGAGACCACTCCCGGCGGCCGTGCCCTGAAATTCTACTCCTCAGTTCGTATCGAGGTCAGAAAGGGCGAGGCTATCAAGGAGGGCTCAAACATCATCGGCGCAAGCACCCGCTGCAAGGTGGTAAAGAACAAGGTTGCTCCTCCCTTCAAGGAAGCAGAGTTCGATATGATGTACGGTCAGGGCATCTCCCGTACAGGCGAGCTCCTCGACCTGGCGGTGGAGCTGGACATCATCAAGAAGGGCGGATCTTGGTTCAGCTATAACGACCAGAAGCTGGGACAGGGCCGTGACAACGTTAAGGAGCTGCTGAAAAACGACCCCGAGCTCATGAAGGAGATCGAGGATCAGGTAATGGCCCGCAAGGACGAGCTGGGAAGCGCTCCTGCTGCTAAGAAGGAAAAGAAGGGCAAGGCCGCTGCTGCCGCTAAGGAGGCCGCAGAGGACGCTCCCACTGGAAACGCTCCCGCCGGCGGCGAGGACGACATCCTGGCCAATATCGACGAGGACTTCGAGGAGTTCACTCCTGCTGAGGAATAATGGAGATCGTTGGCCTGAAGCTATATAAGGGCACTACCTTTGAGGCTGAGCTGGACGACGGCCGGAGGCTCTACCTCCATGCCGACATCATCAGCGACTTCGGCGTCCGGAAGGGCATGATCCTTGATTGGGATCTGCTGAGAAGGATCGTTTACGCCTCAAACCTCCGCAGAGCCTATCAGTATGCACTGTACTGCCTGGACTACCGGGACTATTCGGCGGAGGATATGTTTGAAAAGCTGAAAAAGACATATAAAAGCGAAAAGCTCTGCCTTGACGTGGTCAGGAAGCTGGCTGCGGCAGGCCTCATCGACGACAGGCGCTATGCGGAAAAGCTGGCCAGACGCCTTGTGGTCTCACGGAAGTTCGGCTATCGCCGGGCAAAGCGTGAGATCCTGCAAAAGGGCATCGACCCGGACACCGCCGAGGAGGCGCTGGAGGGTTTTTCCCAATATTTCGAGGAAAATCTGGCGGAGCTCATAGAGAACAAGCACTCCCGGCTGCTCACAGACAGCAGCGACAGGAGAAGCATCGAAAAAGTTAAGAGCGCTCTTGTGCGCTACGGCTACGGCTATGACGAGATCAACCGGGCCGTGAGCGAATATCTGGAGAGCGCAGATGAGATGGAGGACTGACTGATGCCTATTAAGGTTGGAATGGTATCGCTGGGCTGCTCAAAAAATCTGGTGGATTCCGAGAGAATGCTCAGCAAGCTCAGGCGAAAGGGCTATGAGCTCGTTACAGAGCCCGGCCTTGCCGATGTTGCGGTGGTCAATACCTGCGGATTTATCCAGTCCGCTAAGGAGGAGGCTATCGAGACTATCCTGGAGCTGGGCAAGCTCAAGGAGGACGGCACCCTGAAAAAGATCGTGGTCACAGGCTGCCTTGTTGAGAGGTACAAGGAGCAGGTAGCTGAGCAGTTTCCCGAGGCCGACGCTGTTGTCGGTATCGGCAGCAATAAGGACATCACCGACGTGCTGGATCACGTCCTTGCAAACGAGAGATACATCAAGTTCGCACCCAAGCTGGATGCCGAGCTCACAGGCGAGAGGATCATCTCCACCCTGCCGTTCTTCTCCTATCTGAAGGTGGCTGAGGGCTGCTCAAACTGCTGCACCTACTGCGCTATACCTCAGATCAGGGGAAAATTCCGCAGCGTCCCCATGGAGGACGTGCTGAAGGAGGCAAGGTGGCTGGCGGAAAACGGCGTCACTGAGCTGGTGGTCATCGCACAGGACACCTCACGCTACGGCGAGGACCTTTACGGTGAGTCAAAGCTGCCGGAGCTCCTTCGTGAGCTGTGCAAGATCGAGGGCCTGCGCTGGATTCGCACCCTGTACTGCTATCCCGAGCGGATCACAGATGAGCTGCTGGAGACCATTTCAAGCGAGGAAAAGCTGGTGAAGTACATGGAGATACCGATCCAGCACTGCAATAAGGACATTCTCTCCCGCATGAACCGCTGGGGCAGCACCGAGGAGCTTGAGGCTCTCTTCGCCCATATCCGTGAGAAGATCCCCGGCGTTATCCTGAGAACCACCCTGATCACCGGCTTCCCCGGTGAGACTGAGGAGCAGTTCACCGAGCTGGCAGAGTTCGTCCAGAGAGTCCGCTTTGACAGGCTTGGCTGCTTCGCCTACTCCCGTGAGGACGGCACCAAGTCCTATGACTTCCCCGACCAGATCGAGCCGGAGGTGGCTGGCCGCCGTGCTGAGATCATAATGGAGCAGCAGCTCCTCGTCAGCAGCAGCAACAACGAAAAGCTCATGGACAAAGAGCTCACCGCAGTTGTTGAGGGCTTTGACCGCTTTGCTGAGTGCTGGTTCGGAAGAACTGAGATGGACGCTCCCGACATTGACGGAAAGGTGTTCTTTACCTCGGAAAAGCCCTTATCTGTGGGAGAATACGTCAAGATAAGGATCACTGACACGCTTGACTATGACCTGATAGGAGAGGTGATCGAAGAATGAATCTCCCAAATAAACTGACTCTTCTGCGAGTCCTCCTCATACCCTTCTTCCTGGTATTCATGTACTGGAAGATCCCCTACCACTACCTGATTGCCCTGATCATCTACGCAGGGGCCTCCATTACTGATGCCCTTGACGGAAAGATCGCAAGGAAGAACAACCTGGTGACCAATTTCGGAAAGTTCCTTGACCCCCTTGCCGACAAGATCTTAGTGCTTGCGGCACTGGCTGTTTTTGTGGAGATCCCTGAGATCCGCATCGGAGCTATCCCTCTGATCATCATCAGTGCAAGAGAATTCATGGTGTCCGGACTGCGCCTTCTTGCGGCAAACAGCGGCGTAGTAGTTGCGGCCGGAATGTGGGGCAAGCTGAAAACTGCCTTCACCATGGTGGCAATAATCGCCTCGCTGGTATGGCTAAGCGCCTGCAAGGACTTCAGCTTCGGCTTCCCCAAGGCATTTGTCAGCGCTGTGGACAACGTTGTGATCCCGATCCTCATGTGGATCTCAGTGATACTGACAGTGATCTCAGGCTGCATTTACCTAAAGGGCTATTGGCACCTTATCGACTCCGACAAGTAAACGCTTTCGCAAAGGAGGGTGCGTATGAAACACTGTGCAGGCCAGATCAAATATCTGGTCGCCATAAGAGAACTCTCCGAGAAGGACGAGTTCATCAGATGCGTGACGATCTCCCGTCATCTGGGAGTTTCCCGGCCCAGCGTCAGCAAGATGCTCAGATGTCTTGCCAACTCAGGGCTGGTCTATGAAGACTTCTGCAACAGCGTAGTGCTGACTCCCGAGGGCGAGAAGGCGGCTGACGAGATCTTCTCCAGCTTTGGGGAGGTCTACACATTTTTCCACAAGTTCCTGAAGCTGCCGGCGCAGGAGGCTCATGAGCAGGCCATAAAGTTCGTGACGGAGTTCCCCACAGACACCTGTGACCGCCTAAAGCACATCGTAAGGCGCACGCTGAAGAAGAAATAAAAACGGGCGGAGATCTCCGCCCCGCATATACAAAAAGGGGCTGCGGTCGCAGTCCCTTTTTCATGCTCTTGCTTGCTGCAAGGGCGCAAAAAAACGGAAGCCAAAAGGCTTCCGTTTTAGTTTCATTACTTCTTTGCGCTTGCCTTCTTCTTGGCCTCTCTGCCCTTCAGCCATGACCATGTTACAGGTGCAACGAAGAGCGATGAGTAGGTACCAGAGATAAGACCGAATACCAGCGGTACTGAGAATGTCAGCAGCGATGTATAGCCGCTTACCAGTACCACGATGGTAACTACCAGCATGGTGCCGATAGTTGTCAGCGAAGTTCTGATAGAACGTGTGAGAGACTGTGTGCAGCCAAGGTTGATCAGCTCATTGAGAGTTGCCTTGGGATAGAGGGCTCTGTTCTCACGAATTCTGTCGTAGATAACGATAGTATTGTTGATAGAGTAGCCCAGGATCGTCAGGATAACGGCAACGATGTTTGAGTTGAACTCGAAGCCGAAGAGGATCGAAGCTGCTAAGGCTACCAGCAGGTCGTGGCAAAGTGCGAAAATTGAGCAGATACCAGCTGACCAGCCGCCGATCTTCTTAAATCTGATAGCGATGTAGATGATGATAACGATAGCTGCAAAGATGATAGCTACCAGACACTTCAGCAGGAACTCACGTCCTGATGAGGGGCTAACGTCGTTTGAATCGAAGAGCTCAAGCTGTGCATCGGGGAACTGTGTGTTCAGCTTCTCGGTGAGCTCGTGCTGTCTGTCAGCGTTGAGGCCTTCCTCAGAAGTGAAGGAGATAGTGAGCTGATCTCCGCCTGTATCCAGGTTCTTACCTGTTCTGACAGTTACGGGAACATTTACCAGCTCCTTGACGGAAGACTGAGCTGCATTAGTATCAATGCTGCCGGAGTAGTTATAGGTGATAACAGTACCGCCCTTGAACTCGATAGCGAAGTGTACGCCACGAATGATGATGCCTGCGGTAAGTGCCACAACAACTGCGATGACGATACCCAGGATCATTCTTTTCTTTGAGCAGAAATCGTATGCTTTCACATTAGCTGCGGGAGTAACGTTCTTGTTCTTGCTCATTTCTCGTCACCTCCATAAAGCTTTCTGTTCCTGATCATCTTCGACAGTGAAGTTACCATAAGGCGTGATGCGAATACGCCGAAGATGAAGTTGCAGATAACACCTGCAAGGAGGGTAAATCCGAAGGAGTAAACAACGCCCTCAGCAGTTGCGCCGAACATACGGAAGATCGTGCTGTTGAGGATCTTCGAGAAGAAGCTGGAGGGAACTCCAAATGCGCCCATGAGTATGATAGCGATGAGAACGTTAGTAACGTTACCGTCAAGGATAGCCGAGAAGGCTCTCTTATAGGCAACACGGATAGCGGAGTCAAGGGGCTTTCCTGAGCGGAGCTCCTCCTTGATACGCTCGCCTGTGATGATGTTTGCGTCAACGCCCATGCCGACTGACAGGATGATACCGGCGATACCGGGGATAGTCAGTGTTGAGCCGTGCATGAAGCCAAACCAGCCTGTTACGGCTGCGATAGAGCCTGCGATCTGACCGCAGAGAGCGATGACTGCCACAAAGCCGGGGACCTTGTAGAGGATCATCATGTAAACTGCGATAAGTCCGAAGGAGATAGCTGCTGCAAGAAGGATAGCGTCCAGAGAGCCCTCACCCATTGTAGGAGAAATGGTCTTGAAGCTGGAGGTTATCATCTTGAAGGGCAGCGCACCTGAGTTGATCTGATCTGAGAGCTTCTTAGCGGAGTCGCTGTCGAAGCTGCCGGAGATAACAGCGTTTCCGTCAGTGATGATGCTGTTGACGGAGGGAGCTGAGATCATGGTGTTGTCCATCCAGATCGAGATAGGTGTTGATGTACCTGCAAGCTCGCCTGTAGCGTCGGCGAACTTCTGCTTGCCTGAATCGTTGAGTTTCAGTGAAACTACCCACTGAAGGTCTCCGTTGTCGTTAGGCTGCTGGCCATAGTTAGCCTCAGCGATGTCCTCACCCTTGAGAACGATCTCGCCGGTAGGGATAGATTCGCCGTTTGCGTCCTGCTCCGTATCAGTGCCTTTACGGAAAGTGAGCTCAGCCATTTCACCCAGCTCCTTAACGGATGCCTCGGGGTCGAAGTCGGTCTCGCCGGCCTGCCAGGGGAAACGGACGATGATCCTATCGCTCTTTTCGTCGCTGTATACCTCGTTATCGGTGATACCGAGAGAGGAGAGACGGGTCTTGATGACCGCAGTAGCAGCAGCAAGCTGAGTCTCGTTAGCGTCGTAGCCGTCAGCGGGAGCAAAAGTGACGTCAACACCGCCCTTGATGTCGATACCAAGGCGGATATCGTCTACACCCTTGACAACTGTCTTAGCGTTATCGCCGTAGTAGTAATCAAAACCGGCGACAGCTGAGAATGAGAAAAGTGCGATCAGGACAACGACAATGAAGAAAGTTGACTTGTTGATCTTTTTCACAGTCATGTGCCTCCTAATAAATAAATATGTGTCGCTATGACAATTACAATTATTGTACTATATTTTCACAAGAAAGTCAAGCAATACTGGCAACAAAACAGTATTTTTCAAAATTCTGCACAATAAGCGGAGCTCATTTTTGCCATTACTGACAAAGGGGAGCCCCGTTCATGATCATTTGAAGTGCTTCTGTGACAGCTTCAGGCGGTTCATAGCACGATTGAGTGCAGCCTGAGTCTGATAGTATTCCTTTATGCTCTGCTTTTGGCGGAGCCTTTCCTCGGCACGGGCACGGGCTTCCTCCGCACGCTTTACATCGATCTCCTCCGGGAGCTCGCAGGTATCCGCAAGGATGATAGCGTGGTCAGGCATGACCTCGATGAAGCCCTCAGAGATAGCGGCATACTGCCACTTGCCGTTCACCATGTATTTCAGCTCACCTGTAGGCAGAGCCGTAACAAGGGGCTCATGACCGGCCATTATGCCGATGAGTCCGTCGATAGCGGTGATCACAAGGTGCTCGGTCTCGCCTTCAAAGAAGACCCTGTCCGAAGCGATTATCTCAAGATGAAAGGTCTTGCTCATGAGGGACCCTCCTTAGTAGTTTTCCTCTATCTGCTTGGCCTTGGCAAGAACGTCGTCGATAGTTCCGGCCATGAGGAATGCAGCCTCAGGAACATCGTCCATATCGCCGTTTATAATGGCCTTGAAGCCCTCGATAGTGTCCTTGACAGGGACGTACTTGCCCTTGAGACCTGTGAAGTTCTCGGCAACGTTGAAGGGCTGTGAGAGGAACTTCTGGATCTTTCTGGCACGGTAAACGCTCAGCTTGTCCTCCTCGTCCAGCTCCTCCATACCCAGGATAGCGATGATGTCCTGGAGCTCCTTGTACTTCTGGAGAAGCTCCTGAGTGCGTCTTGCCACGTTGTAGTGCTCCTCGCCGACGATCTCAGGCTCAAGGATACGGGAATTGGACTCCAGCGGGTCAACGGCGGGGTAGATGCCCTGCTCAACGATCTTTCTGGAGAGAACGGTGGTTGCGTCAAGGTGAGCGAAAGTGATCGCCGGAGCCGGGTCGGTAAGGTCGTCCGCAGGGACGTATACCGCCTGAACTGACGTGATAGAGCCGTTTTTGGTGGAGGTGATACGCTCCTGGAGCTCGCCCACCTCAGTTGCCAGCGTAGGCTGATAGCCAACGGCTGAGGGCATTCTTCCCAGCAGAGCCGATACCTCAGAGCCCGCCTGAACGTAACGGAAGATGTTGTCGATGAACAGGAGCACGTCCTTATGCTCTCTGTCACGGAAGTATTCCGCCATAGTAAGGCCTGTCTGAGCCACACGCATACGGGATCCGGGGGGCTCGTTCATCTGGCCGAAGACCAGAGCGGTCTTCTCGATAACGCCGGACTCCTGCATTTCGTTCCAAAGGTCATTTCCTTCACGGGAACGCTCGCCGACGCCTGTGAAAATGGAGTATCCGCCGTGCTCGGTAGCGATATTGCGGATAAGCTCCTGGATAAGTACGGTCTTGCCGACACCGGCGCCTCCGAAGAGTCCGATCTTACCGCCCTTAGCGTAGGGGGCGATCAGGTCGATGACCTTGATGCCGGTCTCCAGCACCTCAACGACAGGGCTCTGGTCCTGGAAGGAGGGTGCCTTGCGGTGGATCTCCCACCTTTCCTCGGTCTCCACGTCGCCCTTTTTGTCGATAGGCTCGCCGAGGACGTTGAACATTCTGCCGAGGGTCTTCTCGCCTACGGGCACCTTGATGCAGGAGCCGGTGGCGGTGACCTCCATGTTCTTGCTGAGTCCCTCGCTGGTAGCAAGCATGATGCAGCGCACAACGTGGTTGCCCATATGCTGAGCCACCTCCATGACACGGCGCTTGCCGTCCAGCTCAACGGTGAGGGCGTCCCTGATCATAGGGAGCTTTCCTGCCGGGAACTCAACGTCGATAACAGGTCCGATGACCTGGGTTATTCTACCTTTTTCCATATTGTTATGAAACTCCTTTCGGGAGTGCTTTCGTTATTTTTCAACACTGCTCGCACCGCTGCATACCTCAGTTATCTCCTGAGTGATCGCAGCCTGACGTGCCCGGTTGTAGAGAAGGGACAGCTCCCTGATCATGTCCTTAGCGCTGGTGGTGGCAGCGTCCATGGCAGTCATTCTTGCGTGCTGCTCGGAGCAGAATGCCTCTACCATAGCGCCGTAGATGATGCCCTTGGCGTAGTTTGGTATGAGGTAGCTCATTACCTCCTCTGGGTTAGGCTCGAATGAGGCCTTTGGCAGCTTTTTCATGGTGCCGTCAACTGCCTTTCCGAAGTGCTTTCTCTCAAAGGGCAGCAGCCGAACTGTTCTTGGCTCAGACTGGCTGGAATTGACCATATCCGTATAGATCAGGTGTACCTCGTCAAGCTCATGGTTCTCGAACTTCTCCAAAACAAGCTCAGCGATCTCTCTGGCACGGTAAAGGGTGGGATTTTGGGTGGTATACAGGAACTCGCTGTCAACGTAGGCTTTTTTGGCTTCACGCTTGCGGTTCTGGAAGTGCATACGTCCCACCTGACCCATGATGAAGAGGTAACAGTTGTCTATATCAGGAGCCTTTTTCAGCTCCTGCTCAGTGTATTTCAGGATATTGTGGTTGTAGCTCCCGCAAAGGCCCTTATCGGCGGTAATGACGATATAGCCCCTTTTTCGCTTATCCTCGGGGATATTGTCACGCCTGTCGAAGTAGAGCTGGCGGGTGTGGGGAGTGTGCTCAAGAACGCTCTCGATAGTTGACTGTAGCTTGTAGAAGTAGGGCTCGGTGGCCTCAAGGGACTTCCTGGCCTTTTTCAGCTTGGACGAGCTCATCAGGTACATCGCATTTGTGATCTTGAGGATCTGCTGGATACTGGCAACACGCTCCCGGATCTCTCTTATATTAGCCACGAGATCACCTCTTATTCCTCAAAGGCGGTGATGATCCGCTCGATGCGCTCGCCGATCTCGTCGGTGAGGACCTTCTTGCTCTCGATCTCCTCGATGAGATCCTGGCCGTAGCTGCGGACGTAGCTCATGAGCTCTGTGCGGTAGCTGCGCAGATCCTTCAGGGGGATCGTGTCGAAAAGCCCGTGCTGAGCGGCATACAGCAGGATCACCTGCTCATAATGGGGAAGCGGGTTGTACAGGGGCTGCTTGAGCAGCTCTGTGAGCATATGGCCGTGGTTGAGAAGGTCAGTAGTGGCCTGATCCAGCTCAGAGGAGAACTGTGTGAAGATCTCCATTTCCTTGAACTGAGCAAGGTCGATACGCAGGTTACCTGCGGCCTTCTTCATGGCCTTGGTCTGAGCAGCTCCTCCGACACGGGAAACTGACAGTCCGTAATTCACCGCAGGACGCAGGCCTGAGTTGAACAGCTCGCTCTCCAGGAAGATCTGACCGTCGGTGATAGAGATAACGTTTGTGGGGATATAGGCTGAGATGTCGCCGGCAAGGGTCTCGATGATAGGCAGAGCCGTCAGAGAGCCGCCGCCGTGCTCCTCATCCAGACGGCTGGAGCGCTCCAGCAGACGGGAGTGGAGGTAGAAGACGTCGCCGGGGTAGGCCTCACGTCCCGGAGGACGGTGGAGCAGAAGGGACATGGCTCGGTAAGCCACAGCGTGCTTTGAAAGATCATCGTAAACGATCAGCACGTCCCTGCCCTTTGACATGAAGTATTCAGCCATAGCCGTTCCCGAATAGGGAGCGATATACTGGAAGGGCGCAGGCTCGCTGGCAGAAGCAGAAACTACCACCGTGTAGTCCATAGCGCCGTATTTTTTGAGGGTGTTCACTACCTGCGCAACGGTAGAGGACTTCTGTCCGATAGCGACATAAACGCAGATAACGTCCTGACCCTTCTGGTTGATGATAGTATCGACTGCGATAGAGGTCTTACCGGTCTGGCGGTCGCCGATGATCAGCTCACGCTGTCCACGGCCGATAGGGAACATTGAGTCGATAGCCAGGATACCTGTCTGAAGAGGAACGTTTACAGGCTGACGCTCGATAACTCCGGGAGCCTCACGCTCGATAGGGAAGTAGTCCTCGGCATTGATCTGGCCAAGGCCGTCTATAGGCGAGCCAAGAGCGTCCACAACTCTGCCAAGGAGCTCATCGCTGACGCCGACGCCGGCACGCTTGCCTGTGCGGATAACGGAAGAGCCCTCTGTGAGGCCGTGGTCGTCGCCAAGGAGGACTACGCCGATGCTGCGCTCCTCCAAATTCTGGACGATGCCACGAACGCCGGTCTCGAACTCTACCAGCTCGCCGTACATAACGCCGCTCATACCGTAAACGCTGGCGATACCGTCACCGATACGGGTAATGAAGCCTGTCTCAGTTGCTCCGGACTTCACGGTGAAGTCCTTGACCTCGGTCTTGAGGACTGAGATGATGTCGCCGGAGCTTACCTCCTCATCCTCCACAGCCTCAGCCACCTCAGCGGCACGGCTCTTGAGGTTTTCACGGATCATGCGGAGACTTGTGCGATAGCTGCGGTCGTACTCCACATCGCCGGCATTCAGGATAAATCCGCCCAGGATCTCAGGATCGTAGCGGTATTCGATGTCAACGTCCTCCTTGACGAAGCGGTCCATGATGAACTTCTTCAGGTCGGCCTGCTGAGAGTCGGTAAGGGGCGTAACATAGCGGACTACAGCCTTTATGCTGCCCTGCTTGTCGATGAGCACCTCGGAGTATTCCTCCAGGATCTCGCCGATGTTCTGGATACTGCCGCTTCTGACAGCGGTCATGAGCACTCGCTCCATAGAAGTGGGGAAGAGCCTCTTGATGATCCCACGCTTCTCGTCATGAGTAACAAGGGGATTTGAAAGAGTCTCGGTAACGTCTGGGCAGGCAGTGATGACGGCCTTTGCGGTATCGTTGTCCTCCTGAGAGATCTCCAGGCGGATCAGCTCCTTGAGGAGCTCCTTCTCGGTCTCTTTCACTGCTCATCGACCTCCTCTTCTGCGAGGAACTGGTCGACCAGCTTTCTGTTCTTCTCGTCGTCGAGGTTTGCACCAACGACCTTAGAAGCGGCCTCGATAGCCAGATCTGCGATCTGGGTCTGAGCCTGCTGGAGAACTCTTCTGCGCTCGTTCTCGATAGTTTTGCTTGCGGCGCTGACGATCTCATCGGCCTCCTCCTGAGACCTTCTGATGATAGCAGCACGCTCGGACTCGGCCTGATCATGCGCCTTAGTGATGATACGGCCGGCCTCTTCCTTGGCCTCGCTGATAGAGTCAGAATACTGTGCTCTCAGCTCCTCGGCCTCTTCTCTGGCCTTTTTAGCCTCGTCGATATCGTTCTGGACGGCCTGAGTCCTGTCGTCCATCATTTTGCTGATCGGTTTGAAAAGGAATATCCTCAGCAGCACGAACAGTATGATAACGTTGGCAACTGCCTCGACGATGCTCCAGAATTCAAATTTTAGCATTGTTTGCCCTCCTTATGTAAATTGTCATGCGGCTCACATCTTGCCGATAATAAGGAGTGCGATAACAAATCCGTAAATAGCCGTAGCCTCTGCCAGAGCACAGCCCAGCAGGAGAGCTGTTCTGATGTCGCCCTTTGCCTCAGGCTGACGGGCGATGGACTCTGTTGCCTTTGCAGCACCTGCGCCTGTAAGAACAGCAATCGCTGCACCTAATGCTATCATTCCCATAGTTTTATACCTCCAAGTGTTTGTCTGTTACATCTTACCGATGATGAGAAGTGCGATAACGAATCCGTAGATAGCCGTAGCCTCTGCCAGAGCACAGCCCAGCAGGAGAGCTGTTCTGATGTCGCCCTTTGCCTCAGGCTGACGGGCGATGGACTCTGTTGCCTTTGCACTGTTGCCTTTGCAGTTGCGATACCGATACCCACACCTGCACCTGCGCCTGTAAGAACGGCGATAGCCGCACCTAATGCTATCATTCCCATAGTTTTATACCTCCGTGAAGTTAGTGTTCTTCCTCTTCTAAGGCCTCAGCCATATAGAGGGATGTAAGGAATACGAATACATAAGCCTGGAGCAGACCGTCGAAAATATCGAAGTATGCGCTGGCGATGACCGGCACGCCGATCGGGATGAGTCCCTTTACCAGCTCCATTACAACGAAGGCTCCCAGAACGTTTCCGAAAAGTCGCATACACAGCGACAGCGGACGGGTGATGAGATCCAGGATATTGATCGGATTAAGGAAGCTCTTCAGCCACTTGACCGAGCCCTTCTCGATAATGAAAGCGGCCTGGACGAAGATAATAGCGATGCCTGCCAGAGCAGCCGTCACGTTGATGTCCTTAGTTGGCGGAACGAAGCCGAAAAGTCCGATAAGGTTTGCAAAGGCGATGTAGATGATAAGTGTCTCAAGGAAGGGCAGGTACTTCTTTCCCTTAGGGCCAAGGATGTCCGTAAAGAAATTGTCCAGCCAGCCTATGAGCCCTTCCAGCAGGCACTGCTTGCCTGTAGGAACTCGTTTCAGCCTGTGTGTGAAGATAATTGAAAGCAGAACAATTGCTCCCATGATGATCCATGTGACAACACAGGAATCCGCAACAGGTATCCCCCCTAAGATCGGGATGGTGAATGCCGTTTTTGATTGCAGCTCCTCCATCATATTGTCCATATTAACACCTTCTTTCGGTATAAGAATAGAAAAACGGAGACCGCCAATGGCAAACATCTCCGTTGATATTGTCAAAATAAGCAGTTATTCCTTTAACAAGGGCCTCTGTTAATTATATTACAAACCGCCTGTAAAGTCAAGCATTTCGGTGAAATTTTCACAATTTTACCCTATTTCAGTCGTCGCCATCGCCTGTTACCAGACGCATTGCACGGTCAAGGCGCTCGATAGCTCCGGAATTGAGCTTTTCCGCAAGGCGGATCCGGTCCATCTCCTTCTTGAAAGCAGCCAACTCCTCCGCCACACGGCGCAGTATATCCTCGTTTTTGAGCTGCTTCTCCTCAAGGGCGCAGACTCTTACGATGAGGTCGTTGATATTTGCAGCCATGGCCTCGTTTGCGGCATTCTGCTTCTGGCCGAACTCAGTCAGCTTTGCGGCGGCACTGAAAGTGCCTATCTTAGCGTGGCCGTCGAAGGCCTGCATTTTCTCGTTTGTTAGCTTCATATCTGACATTTCTGTTCCCTTCCTTTCTCTTTTTGTCTGGTTTTCAGCCTCTGCGCAGCTTTTCTCTCCACCACTCCAGGGTATCCCGGACGGTCTCCTCGATGGAGATCTTGGCACTCCAGCCCGTATCTGCAAAAATAAGCGAAACATCGGGCTCGATGATCGGTATATCCGAGGCACGAAGGCGCTTTGGATCCCGGATCACAGTGATCTGCACCTGAGACATAGAGAGCGCAGTCTCAAGGATCTGACCGATCGCAGCGGCACTTCCCCGGCCCACGTTGTAAACTCTGCCGGAAACGCCCTTCTCCGCCAGCAGCCTGTAGGCTCGCACCACGTCCCGAACATCGGTGAAATCACGCTTTGCATCGGTATTTCCGATAAGCAGCTCAGCCGGTGCTCCCGGCTGCTCAGCCGCAGCTATCTGCCGGCAGATCTCAGACACAACGAATGTGGGGGACTGGCCGGGGCCGGTGTGGTTGAACGAGCGTGTCATCACTATGTCCATGCCGTAGGAGCGGCTGTAGATCTGGCCGATCATCTCCTGACAGACCTTTGTTGCGGCGTAAATGTTCCCCGGGCGCAGCTTCTCCTCCTCACTGAGGGGGCAGGCGTCCTTAGGGATGAAGCCGTATTCCTCACCCGATCCGATCAGCAGCAGCCTTGTGTCCGGGCGCTGAGAGAGCCGCACTGCCTCCAGCACGTTGACAGCGCCCACCACGTTCACCTGAGCGGTTAGGGCAGGCTTTTTCCAGGACACCGCCACTGAGCTCTGGGCGGCAAGGTGGAACACCACGTCGGGCATGACCCTGGCCAAAAGCCCTTCTATTGCGGAAACATCGCCGATGTCAAGGCTGTAAACGGCGCAGTCCCCGCAGATCTCTTCCTCCGGGAGACAGGTGGCGTGGACCTCGTATCCGGCGGCAGTCAGCTCCCGGATAAGATACCCTCCGGCAAAGCCTCCTCCGCCAATTATCAGAGCCCGTTTCATTGGCTCAAAATGTCGTAAAGACGGCGGATAACGTTCTTCTCATTGAATTCCTCCATAACACGCTCGGCGCCGGCTTTTCCCAGCTTTTCACGGTAGTCCGGGCGGCTGACCAGCACGTTTATGGCCTTGGCCAGCATCTTGGGGTCGCTGGGCCTTACGGTGAAGCCGGTCTGCTTGTGGAGGCTGACATAGGGCACTCCCGAGGGCAGAGCGGTGTTGATAACGGGCTTTCCGTAGACCATGGCCTCGATCTGGACGATACCGAAGGCCTCGCTCTTCACCACTGATGGCAGCACGAAAATATCGCAGTCAGCGTAGGCCTGTTTCAGCTCCTCGTCCGGGAGAAATCCCAGAAAATGGACTCTTTCGGCAACTCCGTTCTTCTGGGCGAAGTCCTTCAGCTCCTCCTCCAGCTCGCCTGTGCCTGCGATGAACAGCTCGCAGCCCTCAGTGTAAGGCAGAGCTTTCAGCAGCACGTCCACGCCCTTATAGTAGACCAGTCTGCCGGTGAAGAACACCTTCACGGCGCTCTTGTCGGTGAGCTTTTCGGTGAGTATGGGGCGGCGCTCCACAGAAAGGTAGTCCTCCGGTATGATGCCGTAGGGCAGGATCTTGCACTTCTCACGGAACTGAGGCAGCCAGTCCGAGCCCTCAACGTGTCCCTGAGTTGCGGTGAGGATCACGTCTGCACGGCGCAGAAGGCTCATCAGCAGGGGCTTGTAGACCTTCAGCAGCTTCTTCTGCTTAACGATGTCGCTGTGCCAGGAAACTACCACCTTTCCCTTGAAGCCGGACAGCAGGAGAGCTGCGTCCGCCAGGGGGAAAGGCACGTTTATATGCACAACATCGGCGTTTTTCGCCATTTTTCTGAACAGCTTGATGAAGGAGAACGAAAGCGGACATGAGAAGTATGTTCCCAGACTTCCTGCACGGGTAACGTCTGCGCCGTTCACTTCCTCACGGATAGTTCCGCCACGGCCGTCACGGCAGACCAGAGTCTTCACCTCGACGCCCTCGAACTGACCCAGCTCCTCAGAATACTGCTTCACAAGGCTCTCGATACCGCCGACATGGGGGTAATAGGCCTTGTTCACTTCTAAAACTCGCAATTTTTTCATATCTATCGCCTGTTCCTCAGAACAGCTCCTTATAAACGTTATACAGCTTTTCCGCCGAGCTGTCCCAGGTGAACAGCTCCGCACGCTTCCTGCCACGCTCAGAAAGATCCTTTCTCAGCTCTCCGTCATCGCAAAGCCTTGCAAGGCCCTCAGCGATGCTCTCCTCAGAGAAGGCGTCGCAGGTCACTGCGCAGTCGCCCGTTACCTCCGGCAGAGAGGCGGCGTCAGAGGCCAGCACAGGCACTCCGCAGGCCATAGCCTCCAGAGGAGGTATGCCGAAGCCCTCATATATCGAGGGAAAGACGAATGCCAGGGCTCCGCACATCAGGGGGTTCATGTCCTCTGAGGGGATATACTTGGTGAAGATCACCTGCTTGTCAAGGCCGAGCTCCTGCACCTTTCCGTAAATGCCGTCGTAGAGCCAGCCCTTTCCGCCGGCAAGCACCAGCTTAGGCACGTCGCCGCCCTTTCGCTTGCTGAAAATGTCGTAGGCGATGATCAGCCGCTCCAGGTTTTTTCTGGGCTCGATCGTTCCGACGTAGAGGAAGTAGTCCCCCTCGATGCCCAGGGACTGCTTCACCTGAGGGATCCTTTCCGGCTCAGTACAGGGCTTGAACCGGTCAAGGTCAACTCCGCATGGCACGACTCTCAGCTTCTTTTCGTGCTCCGGGAACCATTTCAGGATCTCGCTTTTGGAGAATTCCGACACGGTAACGATCATATCCGCACGCTTCATTGACTTTTTCAGTCCCATGTTCAGCATGGCTCTCGTTCTTCCACGGACTGTCTCCGGGAAGGCCTTGTAGGTCATGTCGTGGACGGTGACAACGGTCTTTCCGTGAACTCCCGGCGGAACGATGAAGTTGAAAAAGTGTGTCAGGTCGGCTTTTTTCCCGAAAAAGCTCTTGTACGGCCAAGGCAGGAATGCAGAGGCCGCCCTATAGATATAGCCCGAAAAATGGGCGATCTGAGTGTCTATATCATCTCCGGCAAAGGGCGCTATGCGCTCCAGCTTGATGTGGTCGTCCTTCCGGGAGAAAAAGCTGTAGGTGTAGCTGTTCTCCGGGTGGAGCCTTGCCATTGCGGTGGTCTGTCCCACCTCGCACCAGCCCACGCCGGTGATCTTGTCGCTGATAAGGGGTACAGCGTCGAAAGAAATATTCATAGTTGCTCCTTTTTATTTGGAAGTCCAGTACAGTATGCGCTCTCTGAGCTCGGCAACATAGCTGTCAGTGTCTTCCTTGTTAAATCCGCTGAATACGGTCTTTATGGGAGCCGAAACAGCCTCCTCAGACTGCTCCAGAGCCTCCTCCTTGGTGATGAGGCCTTCCTCCAGCCCCATCAGCAGAACGTTCAGCGTGTCGATCCGCCTCAAAACTTCGGCCTTGTCGTAGCCCCGAAAGGCCGCTCTCAGAACTCCCGGCATGGCAGCTCCTCCTATCATGCGTATTTCCAAAAGAAAATTGTGATCCCCAGAACAGCCAGCTCCACTGCGGTCATGATGCTGAACAGAATGACGCTTCCCATAAGGTCGCTCTTCACCAGGCAGGCCTTGTCCGGGTCGAACTCATCATAGGCCACTTCTACCGGTGTACCGAGCTTTTTTGAGCGGATCATGAAGCCGCCGTCCATTTCCTTTACGCAGTGCCGATCATTTGCGGTGTAGGCCACCACGGGGACAGAATTGCCCCTGCCACTCCAGCAGATGATCTGACCTGTGCAGCGCTGACCCTGCTTTTCAAGGCGCCTGTACCTGATGATGTCACGCAGAGCCAGTGCCGGGAAAATGCAGAAGAAGCCGTTTGCTGCAACGGCTGCGGCTGCTCCAAATCCAAAAATCAGCCCCACTGCTATGACGAAGGCGCAGGCTGCAAGAGTGATGAGCACAGTTTTCAGCACGCCCTTCGGGTCGTTGATCAGGAAGAACACAAAAAATGCTCCCAAAATGATCAGGTACATTATCTTGCCCCAGAGATCAGGGTCGATGAACAGTCCCGGCACCACCAGCGCCGCCAGAACTCCGAAAACTGCCAGAAATGCGCCGATAACGCCCTTCAGGTCGGCCTTCGCAAGCTGGAACAGCTTCCGGAAAAGCAGGAACAATATCACAGCCACCGGCATCATGCTCAGCAGGAACTGCCAGTTTTCCCGGAAAAACAGGGCTATGCTGTCAATGCTCAGTCTCATGGCTCCTCCGGTGTCAGCTTACGATCATATAGACAAGGGGTATGATAAATATGGCTGTCAGCATCAGGCTGAACAAGACTATGTCTGCGATACAGCCCCTTACTGATATCTTTTTTACGCAGGCCTTATTAGGGTCGGCCGGGTCGTAGTATACTGTATATCCGTGAGTTTTCGGCAAAAACAGCCGGGTCTGAACGATAAGGCCGTAGCTCCTGCCGCCGACCTCATAGGAGAAGCGTGAACCGAACTTATTGTAGCTGCCCCAGTAAACTCCCGGCACGAACCTGTCAAGGCTCATTATCCTGCGGATCTCGGCTATTTCCCTGGCCTTCTTCACGATACCCACTACAAGCAGCACCGATACCGGCAGGAAAACCACGAATAGCCCTTCAAGATATGAAGCTGTGAAGTTCATTATTCGTTTTCAGCAAGGCGCAGGTCGTTCTTTGCCATGCGCTCCACAAGCTGCTCGAAGGAGATCTGTCTCTCCCAGCCAAGAACGCTGTGAGCCTTTGTGGAGTCTCCCAGCAGCACGTCCACCTCAGCAGGGCGGAAAAAATCGGGGTTTACCTTAACGAGTGTCTTGCCGGTAGCCTTATCGGTACCGATCTCGTTTACGCCCTCGCCGCTCCAGGCAACGTCTATCCCCAGGCAGCCAAAGGCTGCGGTGACGAAATCCCGGACGGTCCTTGTTTCGCCGGTAGCAACAACGTAGTCGTCGGGCTTATCCTGCTGTAACATGAGCCACATTGCACGAACGTAGTCCTGAGAGTGTCCCCAGTCACGCTGTGCGGAGAGGTTGCCCAGCTCCATGTGATCCAGCTTCCCCAGCTTTATGAGGGCAGCGGAATGAGTGATCTTCCGGGTGACGAATTCCAGTCCCCGGCGCTCGCTCTCGTGGTTGAAAAGTATACCTGAGCAGGCGAACATATCGTAGCTCTCACGGTAATTCCGGGTGATCCAGTGGCCATATAGCTTGGCCACACCGTAGGGGCTCCTTGGCGAGAAGGGAGTGGTCTCCTTCTGGGGAGTCTCCTGCACCATGCCGAACATCTCGGAGGTAGAGGCCTGATAGAACTTAGCGTCAGGCTTCACCATGCGGATCGCCTCAAGTATATTTGTAACGCCCAGGGCGTTTATGTCTCCTGTACTAAGGGGAGTGTCCCAGCTGGTAGCCACGAATGACTGCGCTGCCAGGTTATACACCTCGTCTGGCTGAGACTTCTGCACAGCCATTATCAGCGAGGCCGGGTCTGTCATATCGGCATAGATCAGGTGCAGCCTGTCCTTCAAATGGGCGATGTTGCCGTAGTCCACGTTGGCCTTTCGCCGCCAGATGCCGTAGACCTCATAGCCCTTCTCCAGCAACAGCTCTGCCAGATATGAGCCGTCCTGACCGGTAATGCCTGTTATGAGTGCTTTTTTCATTTTATTGCTCCTTGATCTTGATGTGGAGAATACTATATGTTTTGTTCAGAACATAGTTAAAAGTCCGGCATCCGGAGGGGACGCCCTCTCTTGCAGGGCGTCCCCTCTCCCAAAACAGTCCACCGGACTGTTTTGGAATTCACCCCTTGCGGAGCGCCTTCGCCGGGAGAGTTCCGCACTCTGCGGAGTGCGGCCAGGGACGCCGTCCCTGGACCCTGCAAGCCTTTGAAAAGGCTTGACCGAAACTTTTGTATTCAGCCGTCAGCTTAAACCAGCTCGCTTCTTCCTTCTTCCTTCAGCTTTGCGATGACCTTCTTCACGTCCTGAGTGTTGTTCTTCGAGCAGACCAGCAGCACGTCGTCGGTATCCACGATGATGATGTCTCTTGTGCCGATAGCCGCCACAAGTCTCTTTCCGCCGCAGATAGTAGTTCTCTTTGAGTCAACTGTGATGACGTCGCCCTCAGTGTAATTCTTGTCGTCGTCGGTCTCGTTTATGCGCTCAACAGCCAGCCAGCTCCCCACGTCGTCCCAGCCGAAGCTGCCGGGGATAGTGAAGATATTGCTGGCCTTCTCCATGATGCCGAAGTCGATGGACTCGCTGCGGAAGGCTGTGAATTCCTTAACAAGAGTCTCGGTAAAGCCCGCAGTGCCGAAGGCCTCGCCGATACGGAGAGCGCCCTCATAGATGTCGGGCATGAATTCCTTCAGGTCAGCCATGATCGAGGACACCTTCCACACGAACATACCGCTGTTCCAAAGGTACTTTCCTGAGGAAAGATACTCCTTGGCTGTAGGCAGGTCGGGCTTCTCTACGAAGCGCTTTACCTCATAGGCATCGCCGGACTCCTGACCGAAGTTGATATAGCCGTAGCCGGTCTCGGGATAGGTAGGGGTTATGCCGATAGTTACCAGGTTCTTGCCCTCCTCGGCAACGCTTATGGCCTTTTTCAGGGTGTTGACGTAGATGTCCTCATAGCCGATAAGGTGGTCTGAGGGCAGCACCAGCATAACTGCGTCGTCGTACTTTCTGCTGATGACTGAGGCTGCGAATGCGATACAGGGCGCTGTATTCCTTGCGCAGGGCTCAGCAAGGATATTCTCCTCGGGAATGTCGCTGAGCTGATCCAGCACCAGATCCTTGTAGGCTGCATTCGTGACAACGTAAACGTCCTTGATGTCAACAAGGGGCATAAGGCGCTTTACGGTCTTCTGTATCATGGTCTCGCCGTCTGATGTCAGCGAGAGGAACTGCTTGGGGCAGGAATTTCTGCTCTTGGGCCAGAAGCGCTCGCCTCGGCCGCCTGCCATGATGACTGCTGTTGTTTTCATAGATTTACTCCTTCTTATGGTCGTCGCTCTCCGCAGAAAGTATGCCCTCGCCGGTCTTGGCGTTGGAGCTTCCGGGGAAAAGCATGGTTTTTAGCGTCATTAGGATTATTTGCAGATCCATGCGGATCGAATAATTCTCGATATACATAAGGTCCATTTTCAGCTTGTCGTAGGGCGAGGTGTCATAAACGCCCGTTACCTGGGCATAGCCCGTAAGACCGGCCTTTACCTTCAGTCTGAAGCCGAATTCCGGCATTTCCTTCTTGTACTCACGGTGGATCTCGGGGCGCTCGGGACGTGGTCCCACAACGCTCATCTCGCCCTTGAGGATATTCAGCAGCTGAGGCAGCTCGTCCAGTCTGGTCTTTCGGAGGAATCTTCCCACCGGCGTGATCCTGGGGTCGTCGTCGGAGGCAAGCTGTGGGCCTGAGCCCTTTTCAGCGTCCACCACCATGCTGCGGAACTTGTACACGTCGAATTCCTTCTCGTCGATGGTGAGCCTGCGCTGCTTGTAGAACACCGGGCCGCCGTCGCAGAGCTTGATCGCCAGCGCTGAGATCAGCATGAATGGGCTGGCGATGACCAGCATCACCAGAGAGAAAACGATGTCGAAGGCTCGCTTGATGAAGCGCTGCTCATAGTCAAGGCCGTAGTTTCGGCACAGCATCAGGGGAGTATCGAAAAGCCGTATGTCGTCGGCTCCTCTTACGATAATATCTGAGATCTTGGGAGCGATATACGCTCTGATCGACTTCTCGAAGCAGAATTTAAGGTAGTCGTTCCTCAGTTCAGCGGGGATGTCGCAGATGATAACGCCCTCGTATTTCATGATCAGGTCACGGACCTTCTCCGGGTCCTCGGAAACGCTCACCGACTCGCAGATCATGTACTTGTCCACACGCTGGCTCATTTTCAGCACAAGTGCGGCAGCCTGGTGGCTTCCGTAGAGGATCACCAGCTTTCTCGGGGGATAGATCAGGAAGTACAGCCTTCCGGAGATCACCGTCCACACGGCGATGAAGCCGAAATGGGCGAAGGTCAGAGCCAGCATCGGCCCCACACGCATGAAGTCTCGTCCGATAAGGCTTATGAGGAAGTATGCGGTGAAGTCCACACAGGTTATGGATATTAGCTGAGAATACAGCATATCCGTCTTTTTCAGGTAGCCCAGCTTAAATCCGCCGTAGGCCTTGAAAAATATCCAAACCAGCAGACAATAGATGCCGATCAGCACCCAGTTTCCTCGCCTGTAGAAAGGCAAAACGATGACCTCGCTGTAGTATTGGTACCAGACCAGTCCGAAGGTCAGGGTCAGGATACCGATAAGCACAACTGCCGATCCAAGTGAGATCAGCCGTTTATATCTGTCTCTTTTACTGTTCATAGCTTTGTCCCGCCAAAGGGCGCTCCTCTTTTATCTATTTCTGCGGACTTTTTTCGGGGAAAGAAAGTGCCCTTCCTGAAAATGCCGCTACATAGTCATTATAACAAGAAACTTCCTCCCTGTCAATAGCTGGGAAATAAAGCTGCCAGACAGCGGGTTTTTCCCCTAGTGACAGGCAGACTTCGCACATAAACGGAAAAAGGTTGATTTTTTTGAAATAGTGTGGTATAATAGCTTCGTATGAGACATAAAGCCCAGCACCGGCCTATTATCCACAGCCGCTCAGCCGCAGCAGCTGCCGGAAGACCGTTCGTGGGTCATTGCGGCAGAACGGAGTAGAACAGAATGCCTAATCAGAAAATTAGCAAGGAAAAAAGTATAAAGCGCACAAAGACCTTTGTTGAGGTCGCCATTTGTGCTGTTCTGCTGGCAGCAGGAGGCTTTCTCATAAAGGGCGCCATGGACCGCTCAAAGCCCGTCGGACGCTCAGATTACGAAGCCAGCGAGGTGGAGGTGGACATTCCCGTTCCCGAGGATACCACCGATCCCAATATGCTGCTGTATACCTCAGTCAATGTCCCCACAAAGGACAAGTTCTACGGCGATCTTATCCTGGTCAACAACGACCACCAGTATTACCACTCCGGCGAGGAGGATCTGGTGAGCATCAACGAACTCAACGACGAGCAGGGCATCAGTTTTTTCAGCGCAGTTGACTATGATTATACTATCCTCCGTCAGGCATATCAGCCTATGGTGGATCTGATAACAGACTATTATAATAAGTATTTCGACGACACCATCATCATCTACGGCTCCTACAGAACTACCGAGTTCCAGAAATCCCTCTACGACGACGACCTGGCTCAGACAGGCAATGAGGAGTCCACCAGAGTCGCAAAGGCCGGCTTCAGCGAGCACGAGACCGGTCTGGCCATCGATCTGAGCGAGACAGTCGACTATGACTACACCGGCGAGGGCGACCAGGCCTGGATCAACCAGAACTGCTACAAATACGGATTTATCGAGAGATACCAGGAGGACAAGACCGAGCTGACCTATATCCAGCCCGAGCCCTGGCATTTCCGCTATGTGGGCATCCCCCACGCCGCCTATATCACAAGAAGCGGCATCTGTCTGGAGGAGTACATTGACCTCCTCAGGACCACCTACCCCTATGAGGGCGACCACCTGAGCTTCGCAGACGATGACGGGAACAACTATGAGGTGTACTTCGTGGCCTCAGACGACGGCGCCGACACCACCAGCGTGCCCGTTCCCTCAGGTCTGAAGTACGATATTTCGGGAAATAACGTTGACGGCTTCATCGTTACAGTTTACAAGGACGTTCCCGAGACCGCCGAGCCCACTTATCCCGCACAGGAGACCACTGAGGCTGAGGAAACTACGGAAGCCGAGCCCGATGAGGTTGCCGGATAAGGCGAAGATCCGGCGTATCTTCCAATAAGACCAGGCAGGGGAGGTCCCGGGAAAGGGCCTCCCCTGTTCCGAGCATGAACGAAAGGGCGTGAGCCAAGTGAAGAATTTTTTCCGGTCAATGGGCGTATTCCTCAAGGCCATGCCCCATTTTCTGGTATTTGAGCTGATCTTCAGACTTCTGCTTCTGGCCGTGGGAGCGCCGGTGCTGGTGGGTCTTATCAAGATCACCATGAAGGCCTCTCACATCAATTACCTTTCCGACGAGCACCTTGCCGTCTACCTAAAGCACCCCGTGACCATTCTGGCGCTGCTGGTGCTGCTGTTCATCCTGGCATTCTTCTCATTTGTGGAGCTGTCTGCTCTGGCGGCCTGCTTCTCCTGCTGCTCGCAGAAAAAGCGGATCACCGCAGGCGTCATGCTCCGCACAGGCACCGCCGCCTTCCGCAAGGCCTTCCGCAGAACAGGCGTGCTGAGATTCATGCTGTTCATGCTGTTCATGCCCCTGGCGCAGTTCACCCTTTCCTCCGGAGCCTTCATGGCGCCCATGCTGCCGGTGCTCCGAAGAGCCCTGAGCGACCTTGGCAGCGGAACAGTCATGGCGGTCTACATTCTGGTGCAGATCATGTTCGTGCTGCTCATCGCAACTAAGAGCTACAGCCTGCATTTTTTGGTGCTCACCGACTCTTCCTTCCCGGAAAGCGTGAAGAAGAGCCTCAGCCTCCTAAAGGGCAAACGCCTGAAAATGGCCCTGGGACTGTTCCTGTGGAGCCTTTTCATCGTGGCAGTG
Organism: Ruminococcus flavefaciens; assembly: GCA_902760805.1. Classification (GTDB taxonomy): domain Bacteria; phylum Bacillota; class Clostridia; order Oscillospirales; family Ruminococcaceae; genus Ruminococcus. Next base: position 34,085 of record CACWHY010000030.1, read on the forward strand.
CTGGCAGCAGCGATCTTCGGTATCAGCTTCGTGATCGTGCTCTTCAAAAAGGGAGTCTCACGGCCCCATAAGGCACTTGTTTCAGCCCTGAAGATCCTTCGCTACGCCGGACAGATCTTCGTGGCGGCCTCGTCGTTTATCTCCGCCCCGGCTATAATGTGCTGGCTCACCGGAAGATTTTTCGCCGACACAGAGAACTCCGAGAAGATCATCCTCCCCGTTGAGAGGGACACCTTCGGCCTGTCAAGACCTACACGGATCGCGATCGTTTCACTGGTGACGGTGCTGAGCCTGCTGCTCAACCGCTCCTACCTGAAGGCTCTGTATAAGGGCAACATCAACCTGAACGTGGGGATCCTCACCCACACACAGATCACGGCGCACAGGGGATTTTCCAAGGTCGCTCCGGAGAACACCCTCTACGCTTTTGAGGCCGCTCTGGACAGCGGCGCCGACTATATCGAGCTGGACGTGCAGCTCACCAAGGACGAGCAGCTCGTGGTCTTCCACGACGAGACCCTGGACCGTGTCACCGACCGGAAGGGAAAGCTCCGTGACTACACCTACTCTGAGCTCCAGCATATCTCTGTAGGGGAGTGGTTCAAGGGCGGAGATTTCGCCGATGCGAGAGTTCCCCTGCTTTCGGATGTGCTGGATCTTGTGGGGGACGACATCATGCTGAACATCGAGATCAAGAACAACGGCAACATGAAGGAGACCGTCCGCCAGACCGTTGAGCTGATCCAGCTATACGGGATCGAGGACTCCTGCTACGTCACCTCCTTCTCCTATGCGGCGCTGAAGCAGGTCAAGAGCCTCGACCCCAGCATAAAGACCGGCCTTATCGCAAACGTGGCCACCACAACGGCCATGACTCAGCTGAAATACATCGACGCCATGAGCATGAACTACATCTTCGTCAACCAGACCGTGGTCAACGCCGCCCACCAAAACGGCAAGCGTATCTTCGTTTGGACAGTTGACCGGAAGGGCGATATGCAGCAGATGATCGCTCTGGGCGTGGATAATATCATCACCAACCGCCCCGATCAGGTTGCCGAGCTGGTGTACTCAAGAAGCCTCAGCGATGTGATACTGACTGTGGTAAAAGCGGTGTTCGGAACGTAAAAAAGAGCCCATCGGGGCTCTTTTTTTATGCGTGGCAGGAGGCCGAGGGCGGCATCCCGGCCATTTGGTCAACGCATGGAAAATGTAGGGGCGGATATTATCCGCCCGGCCATTTGAATGACGTTTCCGAAAACGAATTGTAGGGGAGGCCGCCCTCGGCCTCCCGGAGGTTCGGACAACGTATGCGGAAAACAACACGGGCGCACAATGTACGCCCTGCCGCATATCCAAACAAAACGGCCACGAAATACATTTTCCGCCCTCATAATTCGTCAGACCTACGCCTCGCAGGGCAAAGAGGAACACCTCCTAGAGGGGAGGGGCTAAAATAAAACCGGTGCAAAAGCCGGTGCGCCCCTCCCCTCTATACGGTTTTCCTCTCTGCACTCTCTGCACCGGCTTTTGACTGTTCTTCGCAGAACCCTTCGGGTCTGCTGGCCTACCATATAAAAATCGGCACGGGCGGACACATGGGTCCGCCCCTACATTTCCGCATACGTTGTCCCAAAAACAAAGACCCCCTGTGTTGTGAGATACACAGGGGGCATTCTTTTATAAAACCTGAAATTAGTCAGCAGAGTTCAGCTTCTTAGCGAGCTGAGCCTTCTTTCTTGCAGCAGCGTTCTTGTGCATAAGACCCTTAGCGCAAGCCTGATCTACTCTCTTGATAGCAGCTCTAACAGCCTCTGTCTTGTTCTCAGCACCTGTAGCAACAGCTACGTCAGCCTTCTTGAGAACTGTCTTGAGGTTAGACTTTCTTGCCTTGTTAGCAGCAGCCTTGGTTGCGTTTACCTTAACTCTCTTCTTTGCAGATTTAATGTTCGGCATTCCTTACACCTCCTTGATAAGCGCACGCATAAAAGCCCACGCCTTGCAAATAATAGGCACAGCGTTTGTGCCCGACAGCTGCAACGCACAACTGTCATACTGAGACATTGTTAATTATAGCATTTTTCCCTGTTTTTTTCAATAGGCAAATGTGGAGATCATCGCCGGTTTTTCCACATCAAGATCAAGCATTATGCACAAGGAGGAGCCATGGATCTGAGAACAGACCTTGCTTTGGAGCAGTTTTCCGCAGACGATCTTCCGGAGGGCGTCACCTGCCGGACCCGGGGAGGAGCCTTTCGTGTCACTGAGATCACCATCGCAGACGACTCTCTTCGCCCGGTCATGGGGAAGGGAAAGGGCCGCTATATCACGCTGGAGGGCGATGATCTGAGCCGCTTCTCCGACGACTATGAGGAGCTTGCCCGGGAGCTGGCAGAGGAGCTGAGGGGATTCATCCCTGAGGGCGATGTGCTGGTAGCCGGATTGGGCAACATGGACATAACCCCCGATGCTGTGGGGCCTATGACCGTTTCACGAGTGCTGGCTACAAGGCACCTTCAGGACGAGCTGGATCCCCATGAGGAGGACTTCCTGACCTCGCTGCGGAAGGTCAGCACCGTGGCTCCGGGCGTCCTCGGTCAGACAGGAGTGGAAACTGCTGAGCTGCTGAAGGGTATCTGCCGGGAGATAGAGCCGGCGGCCATTGTTGCGGTGGACGCACTGGCCTGCTCGGACATCAGCCGCCTTGGCACCACGATCCAGATCAGTGACGCCGGGATCTCGCCGGGGAGCGGTGTGTCCAACGCCCGGAAGGAGCTCAGCTCCGCCCTTTACGGGATCCCCGTTATCGCCGTGGGAGTCCCCACGGTGGTGGATATGCACACCATCGTTCGCAGCTCCACAGGGGAAGAGCCCTCGCCGGATCTGCCGAATATGCTGGTGACTCCCAGGGACATCGACAGGCTCACTGAGCGTGCCTCACAGCTGTTGGCCTTCGGGATAGATCTGGCTCTTCACCCGGCGCTGACCTTCGATGACGTCAGAGGGCTGTTTTAAGGGGAAAATAGTGCTTTTTTCGGACTATATTGCCCCGTTAAAGTGCACAAGATCAAGCGATAAATTTAGGCAGAATGGAGAATATTCAAAATTCGGCCACAATTTACTGTATTGTAATTTCTATGTAACCATTTTGTAACTTAATTTCAAGAAAAACCCTGTATAATGTGGTTATGGGCGATTAGTAGGCTATAATATTATAACCTAATGAAAGAAGTGTGGTAACATGAACATCAACAAGATCAAAGCCGGGATCATCGGCGGTGCAATGACTGTAGCCTCCGTTCTCGGTGCTTTCTCTACAGCTGTCCCCTCTATAACAGCTGACGCTGCCGGCGGCGGCAACGACTACGCAAGACTCCTTCAGTACTCTCTCTATTTCTACGACACAAATATGTGCGGCTCTATCGACTCGAAGTGCGGCATCTCCTGGAGAGGCAACTGCCATACCCAGGACGGCGTTCCCGGCGGCTTCCACGATGCCGGCGACCATGTAAAGTTCGGACTTCCTGCCGGATATACCGCTTCCGTCCTGAACTGGAGCTATTATGAGTTCAAAGACGCTTACACAAATTCAGGACTTACATCTCACCTCCAGATGCTCACCGATCATTTCTGCGAGTTCTTCAAAGCCTCAACTACCCTCTCAGGCGACTCAGTAAGCAGCTTTGTTTATCAGGTGGGCGAGGGTCACGCTGACCACGACTACTGGGGCCCCCCTGAGAAGCAGGACGCTTCCAGCAGACAGATATTCAAGACATCCAACAGCGCCAGCGACATCGCTGCTGAGTACGCTGCTGCTCTGGCTGCTAACTATGTGAACTTCGGCAAAGCTGAGGATCTGAAATACGCTAAGGCTCTGTTCAACTTCTCAACAAAGAACAACTCCTTCGCAACTGAAGGCACAACGGACTTCTACTACGATCCTCAGTGGGCAAGCTACAAGGACGACCAGGCCTGGGCTGCTGCTTGGCTGTACCTGGCTACAAAGGACAATTCATACAAGTCATTCCTTGACAACATCATGAGCTCAGAGTACCAGTGGGGCATCTACAACTGCATGGGCTGGAACAACGCTGAAATGGGTGCTGCCTGCCTCCAGGCTGAGATCGAAGGCGACTGGAGCAAGGTAACTGACTGTATCGGACGCAAGGGCGGCGGAAGCAATAACTACTTCTTCGACCAGAAGTGGGGCAGCGCTAGATATAACTGCTCTGCACAGATGGCTGCTCTCGTTGCTACAAAGCGTGGCGCAGGCAACTATGCTGACTGGGCTGCCGGTCAGATGGACTACATCCTCGGAAACAAGGGCGTTGGAAGCCACGCAGCAGTCTGCTTCGTAACAGGCTTCGCTGACAACTCCGCTAAGAACGCTCACCACAGAGCTGCTTCCGGCTATCAGAGCGGTGCTGAAATGTCAAACCAGACAGGCTACGCAAGCAGCGGTCATACACTCATCGGCGCTCTCGTTGGCGGACCTGTTTCCGCAGACGGTGAGTACTACGATACTATCCAGGACTACACAGCTAACGAGGTAGCTATCGACTACAACGCTGGCCTGGTAGGAGCTGCTGCTGGTCTGTATTCTATCAAGAAGACAGGTAAGGTAGTCGATCCTTCCACTATCCCCGGCGTAAAGGGCGGCTCTATCATCGTTGAGCCCACTCAGCCCCCTGTAACTACAACTCCTCCCGACGATCCGATCTATACAACTCCTGTGCCTGTTACAACTAAGGCACCCGAGGGCGGCAACGAGAAGCGTGTTCAGGCTACACTCGGCACAGACGGCGGCTATCCTTCATTTGATCCTGCCGGCGCTGACAAGGCTATCATCACGATAAGCGGTCTTCCTGCAAATCAGAGCGGCTTCAACGGCGGCGCAGGCTACACAGGCGCTTCCGGCTGGACAACTGATAGATTTGAGTTCAGCTCAGACGCCAGCGGCAAGGCAAATGTTACAGTTGATCTTTCCGGCGCAAAGAACGCAAACTCAGTACAGGTTCAGATCTGGTGGCCTCAGGAGGGCTCTAAGGTAGACAGCGTATGGCTGGTATATGAAAGCGGCACGACAGTTGTTACAACTGCTGCTCCTCAGACAGACGCTCCTTATAAGCCCACTGTAGCCTACGGCGATGCTAACTGCAACGGCTCTGTTAAGCTCAACGACGCTGTTCTGATCCTCCAGCACGTTGCTCTTCCTGCAAAGTACACTCTCACCGACCAGGGCAAGCTCAACGCTGACGTTGTTGACAACGGCACAAGCGGTATCAACGGTAAGGATGCTCTTGCTATCCAGATGATCGATGCCGGCCTGCTCACAGTGGCCAAGCTCCCGATCACAAGCGCTCAGCTCGACGCACTCATTAAATAAAAACATCAAGGGGAACGCTCAGGCGTTCCCTTTTTTTGCCGGATAAACTGTTGATTTATCCGCAGAAATATGGTACAATAAAGTATATCTTACTCAAAAGGAGACCCTCATAAATGAACATAGAGATAAACAGGATCAATCATCAGGTGGAAACTCAGCCCTCCGGTTTCGTCCAGCAGGTAAATCAGGAGTACGGCTATCAGCTGGAAAAGATCGTTGACAACATCGTTAAAACTCGGGAGGAGCGCCCTGTTATCCTGCTCTCAGGACCCTCCGGCTCAGGAAAGACCACTACCGCTTTTATGATAGAAAAACTCCTGGACGAGAAGGGCAGCGAGACCCACACGATCTCCATGGACAACTACTTCCGCCCCCTCACCAACGAGGAGAAGGAGCTGTCCCTCCAGGGAAAAATGGACCTTGAGTCGCCCCTGCGTGTGGACGAGGATCTGCTCAACTCCCAGATCGTGGCCTTTGAGCGTGGAGAGGAGATCGAGATCCCCAAGTACAACTTCGCCGACTCAAAGCGTGAGAAGTCCGGCATAAAGCTGCGCAGAAAGCCCGGCGAGCTGATCATCTTCGAGGGCATACACGCCCTCAACCCAAATGTTATCACCGTTTCCGACGACAGGCTCAACAAGCTCTACGTCAGCGTGAGAACAAGGATAACCTGCGGCGACATCGTCCTCCACCCCTCAAAGGTAAGGCTCCTCAGAAGAATGATCCGTGACAGCAGCTTCCGCAAGCGCTCTATCCGTGAGACCATGAATATGTACCACAGCGTGGAGGAGGGCGAAAATAAGTACATCATGCCCTACAAGAACCGCTCAGACTACGACATCGACACCTTTATGGCCTATGAGCTCTGCGCTTATAAGGACAGCCTTCTTGCTCAGCTTAGGGAAATGAAGGATACTCCCGAGCTGGCAGACGTCACCGAGGTGCTGGAGAACACTGAGTCTCTGGACAAGGGCCTGATCACGCCGGATTCGCTGGTGTGCGAATTCATCGGCAACAGCCAGTTCAAATACTGATACTGAGCGGCGCTGACTGCCGCTCTTTTTTTCCGAAGGAGGTGTACCATGGACATTTCAAGAGCCGCCGAGAGCTCCATACAGGGGGAATTCCGGAAGAAGATCTGGGCAAAGCTGGTGAAGGCTATCAGCGATTATCAGCTGATCCAGGACGGCGACAGGATCTGCGTCTGTATCTCAGGGGGAAAGGACTCAGTCCTCATGGCTAAGTGCCTGCAAATGCTACAGCGCTTCGGCAAGCCCTCCTTCACCTGTGAATACATCGTCATGGACCCGGGATATGCTCCCAAAAACCGCCGTAAGATAGAGGAAAACACCCAGAAGCTGGGGATCCCGGCAAGGTTTTTCGACACTAAGATCTTCTCCTCGGTGGAAACTCAGGCCAAGCACCCCTGCTTCCTCTGCGCTAAGCTGAGAAGAGGCTGGCTGTACAAGACCGCCGGAGAGCTGGGCTGCAACAAGATCGCCCTGGGACACCACTTCGACGACGTGATCGAAACGATCCTCATGGGAATGCTCTACGGCTCGCAGATGCAAACCATGATGCCCAAGCTCCACAGTGAGAATTACCCGGGAATGGAGCTCATCCGGCCCCTGTACCTGATCCGTGAGGAGGACGTTATCGGCTGGGCCAAGGCTAACGGCCTGGACTTTATCCAGTGTGCGTGCAGCGTCAGCGAGAACCGTGAGAGCGGCTCTAAACGGGCAAAGGTGAAGGCTCTGCTGAGAGAGCTGCGCAAGACCGACCCCGCCGTTGACATGAATATCTTCCGCAGCGCCGAAAACGTCAACCTGCAAACTCTGATCTCGTACCACTTAGGGGAGGAAAGGCATCACTTCCTTGACTCCTACGATCAGGGGCTGTCTATCAGAGGCACGAAAAACCAGTGATCTGAGCCTTCGCCGGAGACATTCCGGAAGGGGCTTGACATTTGCTGAGTTATACATTAAAATATAATAGATAACATCATTTTGAAATGAGGTAACCTTTATGCTGAAAAACAATGAAAAAGTAATGGACAAGATCGTTGATCTGTGTAAGTCGAAGGGCTTCGTTTACCCCGGCTCTGAGATCTACGGCGGTCTTGCTAATACATGGGACTACGGCCCGCTTGGTGTTCTGCTGAAGAACAACATCAAGAACGCCTGGCTGAAAAAGTTCGTTCAGGAGAACAAGTACAACGTTGGCCTTGACTCCGCTATCCTCATGAATCCCCAGACCTGGGTGGCTTCCGGCCATATCGGCGGCTTCTCAGATCCTCTCATGGACTGTAAGGAGTGCAAGACCCGCCACCGTGCAGATAACCTCATCGAGGACTTCGACGGAACTAACGTTGCCGGCTGGTCCAACGAGGCTATGATGGACTACATCAAGGAGCACAACATCACCTGCCCTAACTGCGGCAAGCAGAACTTCACCGACATCCGTCAGTTCAACCTGATGTTCAAGACATTCCAGGGCGTTACCGAGGACAGCAAGGCTGAGCTCTACCTCCGCCCCGAGACCGCTCAGGGTATCTTCGTAAACTTCGCTAATATCCAGAGAACTACCCGCAAAAAGGTGCCCTTCGGCGTTGCTCAGGTGGGTAAGTCCTTCAGAAATGAGATCACTCCCGGAAACTTCATCTTCCGTGTTCGTGAGTTCGAGCAGATGGAGCTTGAGTTCTTCTGCAAGCCCGGTACAGACCTTGAGTGGTTCGACTACTGGAGAAGCTACTGCAAGAACTTCCTGCTGTCTCTCGGCCTGAAGGAGGAAAATCTCCGCCTTCGTGACCACGATCAGGAGGAGCTTTGCTTCTACTCAAAGGCTACAACTGACTTCGAGTACCTCTTCCCCTTCGGCTGGGGCGAGCTGTGGGGCGTTGCTGACCGTACAGACTACGACCTTACTCAGCACATCAACACCAGCGGAAAGTCCCTGGAATACTTCGATCCTACCACAAACGAGAAGTACATCCCCTACGTTATCGAGCCTTCTCTGGGCGTTGAGAGACTGTTCCTCTCAGTCGTTACTGAGGCTTACGACGAGGAGGAGCTCATCTCCACCGACAAGGACGGAAACGAGAAGAAGGACGTGCGTACTGTTATGCACTTCCACCCGGCTCTCGCTCCCTTCAAGTGCGCTGTTCTGCCTCTGGTAAAGAAGCTCACTCCCAAGGCTGAGGAGATCTATGATATGCTCTCCAAGAAGTTCAGCGTGGACTTCGACGAGACAGGTACTATCGGTAAGAGATACCGCCGTCAGGACGAGATCGGTACTCCCTTCTGCGTAACTGTTGACTTCGACACTATCGAGAAGGACAACTGCGTTACCGTTCGTGACCGTGATACTATGGAGCAGCAGCGTATCGCTATCGACGATCTGGCTGCCTTCCTTGAAAGCAAAATGGAATTCTGATCCTGCCGCCCCGGTGACCCCGGGGCGTTTTTGCGTCCTGAGCCCTTGCATATTGGCCGGGATCATGGTATAATCAGTAGGGACACTGTTCCAATTCATCATGATAAAGGGAGAAACTAAATGAAAAAACGCATCTTCGCCGCAGCTTTGGCTGCCATTTCGCTCACAGGCTGCGGAAACTCGGCAAAAGGCTCTGACTATGAGCCGCCGGAATTCATCGAGCCCTATGAGGTGGTAGAGGTGGAGTCGGATTTCGACCCCAGCGCACCTTGGTACGGGGAATTCTACAACGGCCTGATGAACTTCACCACCCACGTTGAGCTTGAGGATAAGCTGGACAGGGACGACATCAAGGCTGCTATGCGTCAGCTCAATTCCGACCACCCGGACGTTTTCTGGATAGGCGTTTACTACGTCGATCACAAGAAAAACCGCACAAATGTGGACTTCGAGCCCCAGGAGGGCATAGGCGAGGACGACATCCAGCCCATGCACAGCGACCTTGAAGATGCCGCCAGAAAGCTCATCGACTCGATCCCCTCCGGTCTGGACGACTACCATAAAGTGCTCTACGTCCACGACTACATCGCCGAAAATTGCAGCTATGACTATGCGGCGCTAAAGGCCGGAAACGATATGCTGATCTACACAGCTTACGGTGCTCTGGTCAACGGAAAAGCCGTCTGTCAGGGCTATGCTGAGGCGTTTTCCTACATTATGAGCCTCATCGGGATCGAGGCCGGCACCGTTCAGGGCGACACCTACAACTACATCGGCCACGCCTGGAATTACGTCAAGCTGGACGGAGAATATTACTGGCTGGATATTACCTGGGACGACACCGACTCAAAGAAGCTCCCCACCTCTCACGCCTATTTCCTGATCAATGACGAGATGCAGGCCCGCACCAGGCGCCTTGAGTGGGAGCAGAATTTCGCCCCTGTATGCACCTCCACAGAGCTGAACTACTCCGTGCAGAACGGCCTGTATTTCGAGGAATACGACAAGGACGAGATCCAAAAGACCCTGGACAGCTTCGGCGAGGGCACCTGCGAGCTAAGATTTGCGGACTTCGACACCTACAAGGAGGCCATAGACGACCTCATCGGCAAGAAAAAGCTGGGAAAGCTGATCGACGGCGAATACAGCTTCTCCAGAGATGATAGAAATTTTATACTTTCCGTATATCTTTGATAAGAGCTCCTCTTCCTCAGGATCTCTTATAAGTTTTTTGCCTTTTACTTATTGCAATTTGCTGCAATTTGTGTTATTATATAAGGTAAGAAATTATGCCAAGTCAAATGGTAAATATTTTTCGTACTGAAATGTACGGGTTGGGAGAAATAATATGCCAAAAAAACAGGATATCAACAAGATCATGATCATCGGCTCAGGCCCTATCATCATCGGCCAGGCCTGCGAGTTCGACTACTCAGGCACTCAGGCTTGCAAGGCTCTGCGCCAGCTGGGCTATGAGATCGTTCTGGTCAACTCAAACCCCGCTACTATCATGACCGACCCCGACGTGGCCGATATTACTTACATCGAGCCTCTCAATCTCAAGAGACTCACCCAGATCATCGAAAAGGAGCGTCCCGATGCCCTCCTCCCCAATCTTGGCGGACAGTCAGGACTCAACCTCTGCTCTGAGCTTGATCAGGCCGGCGTCCTCAAAAAGTACGGCGTTCAGGTCATCGGCGTTCAGGTAGACGCTATCGAGCGCGGCGAGGACCGCATCGAGTTCAAGAACGCCATGAAAGAGCTTGGTATCGGTATGCCTAAGAGCGAGGTAGCCTACAGCGTCGATGAGGCTGTCAAGATCGCTGAAAAGCTGAAGTATCCTGTTGTTCTCCGTCCCGCTTATACAATGGGCGGCGCCGGCGGCGGTATGGTCTACAATGTGGACGAGCTGAAGGTGGTCTGTGAAAGAGGCCTTCAGGCTTCTCTGGTAGGACAGGTGCTTGTTGAGGAATGTATCTTCGGCTGGGAAGAGCTTGAGCTTGAGGTAGTCCGTGACGCTAACAACAACAAGATCACAGTCTGCTTCATCGAGAACATCGATCCTATCGGCGTTCATACAGGCGATTCCTTCTGCTCAGCTCCTATGCTGACTATCCCCGAGGACGTTCAGAAGGAGCTCCAGGAGATGTCCTACAGGATCATCGAGTCCATCGAAGTTATCGGCGGCTGTAACTGTCAGTTTGCAAGAGACCCCGAGACAGGACGTATCGTTGTTATCGAGATCAACCCCAGAACTTCCCGTTCCTCCGCTCTGGCTTCTAAGGCAACAGGCTTCCCGATCGCCTTCGTTTCCGCTCTTCTGGCCTGCGGTCTCACTCTGGACGAGATCCCCTGCGGCAAGTACGGCACCCTGGACAAGTACGTTCCCGACGGCGACTACGTTGTTATCAAGTTCGCTCGCTGGGCTTTCGAGAAGTTCAAGGGCGCTGTGGACAAGCTGGGCACTCAGATGAGAGCTGTCGGCGAGGTAATGAGCATCGGCAAGACCTACAAGGAGGCATTCCAGAAGGCTATCCGCTCTCTGGAGAAGGACCGCTACGGTCTGGGCTTCGCTAAGAATTTCCACGATATGACTAAGGAGGAGCTCCTTTCACATCTCCGCTACCCCACAAACGAGAGACAGTTCATTATCTACGAGGCTCTCCGCAAGGGCGCTACTATAGACGAGATCCACGACCTGACCAAGATCAAGCACTGGTTCTTACAGCAGATGCTGGAGCTTGTTCAGGAGGAGGAAAACCTCATTTCCATGAAGGGCAGCGTTCCCGAGAAGGACGTGCTCAAGCAGGCTAAGCTGGACGGCTTCTCCGACAGATACCTCAGCTCTCTGCTGGAGGTAACTGAGGAAGAGGTGAGAAATGCTCGTATCGGCTTCGGCATCAAGGAGGCCTGGGAGGGCGTTCATGTAAGCGGTACTAAGAATGCGGCTTACTACTACTCCACCTACCACCTGGACGAGGATAAGAGCCCCTCAAGCGACCGTCCCAAGGTAATGATCCTGGGCGGCGGTCCTAACCGTATCGGTCAGGGTATCGAGTTCGACTACTGCTGCGTTCATGCTGCTCTTGCTCTGAAGAAGCTGGGCTTTGAGTCAATTATCGTCAACTGCAACCCTGAGACAGTTTCCACAGACTACGATACCTCCGATAAGCTCTACTTCGAGCCCCTTACTCTGGAGGACGTGCTCTCTATCCATGAGAAGGAGAAGCCCGTTGGCGTTATCGCTCAGTTCGGCGGACAGACTCCCCTTAACCTTGCAAGCGACCTGAAAAAATACGGCGTGAATATCCTGGGAACTACTCCCGAGACTATCGACCTGGCTGAGGACCGTGACCACTTCCGTGCTATGATGGACAAGCTGGGCATCCCCATGCCTGAGGCTGGAATGGCTGTCAACGTTGAAGAGGCTCTGGAGATCGCTAACCGTATCGGCTATCCCGTTATGGTGCGTCCTTCCTACGTTCTTGGCGGACGTGGCATGGAGGTCGTTCACGACGACGAGATGATGAAGGTCTACATGGCTGCCGCTGTTGGCGTAACTCCCGACAGACCGATCCTCATCGACCGTTTCCTCAACCACGCTACAGAGTGTGAGGCTGACGCTATTTCCGACGGCGAGCACTGCTTCGTTCCCGCTGTTATGGAGCACATCGAGCTTGCCGGTGTTCATTCAGGCGACTCCGCTTGTATCCTGCCCTCTAAGAATTTGACCGAGAAGCAGGTGGCTACTATCAAGGAGTACACCAAGAAGATCGCTGTTGAGATGAATGTTCGTGGCCTTATGAATATGCAGTACGCTATCGAGGGCGACACAGTTTACGTTCTTGAGGCCAATCCCCGTGCTTCCAGAACTGTTCCGCTGGTTTCCAAGGTATGCGACATCAATATGGTGAGGATCGCAACTCAGATCATCACTGCTCCTCTTACCGGCAAGCCCTCTCCCGTTCCGGAGCTCAAGGACCGCCAGATCGACCACTACGGCGTCAAGGAGGCTGTATTCCCATTCAATATGTTCCAGGAGGTAGACCCCGTCCTCGGACCTGAGATGCGTTCTACCGGTGAGGTACTGGGAATTTCCAAGTCCTTCGGCGAGGCCTACTACAAGGCTCAGGAGGCTACAAAGAGCGTTCTTCCCGAGGAGGGAACTGTTCTGCTCAGCGTTTGTGACCGTGACAAGCCGGAGCTTCTGGACATCGCTAAGTCCTTCAACGAGCTGGGCTTCAACATCATCGCAACCGGAAAGAGCTATGAGATGATCAAGGAGGCAGGTATCCCCTGCAAGCGCATCTATAAGATGTATGAGGGTCGTCCCAACATCGCTGACGAGATCGCAAACGGCGAGATCCAGCTGATCATCAACACTCCTGCCGGAAAGACCAGCGCTCACGACGACAGCTATATCCGTAAGACTGCTATCAAGCACCGTGTGACCTACATCACAACAATGGCCGCTGCAAAGGCCGCTGCTGAGGCTATCAAGGCCGTTAAGCAGGACGGCGAGCTTGAGGTCAAGTCTCTCCAGGCACACCACGCTGATATCCACTAATAAAAAAAGCTCCCTTGCGGGAGCTTTTTCTTGTCAAGAGCTCGATACACAGGGGCGGACAAACGGGTCCGCCCCTGCTTTTTGCCTATCCCCCCAAAAAAAGCCCCACTCAAAAGAGTGGGGCTTTGGTTTAAGGCTTATTCCTCGTCCTTCTTGGAGCGAAGTGCCAGAGCTGCAACTGCTGCCATTGCCAGTGCGAAGAGAGGTATTGCTACGCCCTTGTCGCCGGTCTTAGGAGCCGATGTTGAGCCAGCC
>CACWHY010000031.1 GCA_902760805.1 Ruminococcus flavefaciens
CGAGGGCGAGCTGTTTCCCCGGCTGCGTACTGTGGCCAGGGGAGGCTTTGCGGTGCGCAGCGAGACAGTTATTTTTGTTGAGTTGACCGCTAATCTCACCGGCGAGGGCGACGTAAAAGTCCACGTCCTCTACGACGGAGTGAAGCAGACCGTCCACAGCCGGGAGACTGCTCCGGAGCGCTCCACAGTGAGCTACAGCGTGCAGCTGACTGCACAGCAGGGCATACATACTATCGAGGTGGAGGCTGCCGGAGAAGCTGATCTGGAGCGGATCACAGCGCTGGTCTGGGGACAGGACATAACCGCAGTTCAGCCGGAGTACAGCAGCGAGAGCGACTACGAATACACGGTGTCCGACGGGGCAACGATCGACCTCTATGTCGGCAGGAGCACCATGCCCCAGATCCCCGACAGCCTGGGCGGAGCGCCCGTCCGGGTCATCGGCGGCAGCAGTTTCACCGACTCCGCCGTGGAGTGCGTGTATATCCCCGACGGGGTAGAGGTCATTGAGTAAGGAGGAGATAATATGGCAATAACTGGCACAGGCACACAGGCGGATCCGTACATAGTCGATACTTGGGAGGACTTTGTGACGGCGGTCGGGACGACCGGCGCTTATGTCGAGGTCGTCCCGGGAGCTGTATGGGACGCAAATGATATCGCCCCGGAAGGAATGCCCACGGTCAATGTCAATGCTGTACATATCGACGGAAAAGGTCTTGAAATACAAAATGCGAGAATAGACCGAATTTTTTTTGATTGCTTATCAACAACGGCAAGCGGCGTAACGGTTGAAAATATATCAGTCACCAATTTTTTAGCATCTTCCGCTGTAATATATAAGAGAGGGTCTTACTCCTTATATTTCAAGAATTTGGTATTAAGTGGAATACAAACATCGGGAAAAACAATTTATAGATATGGCGGCAATCAGATATATTTCAGGTCAAACGAATCAAATGGATGCGGCTTCTTCATCAACTATTCAGGCGGAGATATGATGAATGATTCTGCATGGGTAAAATTTAATGACTGTATATTTTACCTTGACGGCAATGGTCATCTCGGAACAAGCAGCGCCACATATTTCAACGCTGAGAATTGCTATGTTTACGGAAAAATTAAGGAATGCCATTTCTATAATGGTTCATCAAAAAACATAATCAACGCGTATGCAGATGTAATAGCTAATGGAAACTCTAATGTTGCGATAATAAATGCTGATAAATGTGATAATGTCACAACAGGAACATCCGTTACTGACGAGCAAATGAAAGACGCTGCCTACCTCAATAGTATCGGCTTTCCGATAGGAGTGAACCAGAATGATTAAGAGTATCACGATTACTGACTTAGTAAATGGTAATATCAACTCTAGTGGTAATCTTATCAATCAGAGTAATAGACTGCGTTCAGATTTTATTATGCCAGTAGGTAGTGAATTTCGCAGTGCAACAGTCAGCTGGGAAGCTGCGAGCGGGTATAGTCTGCAAGCTGCTATCACTTGCGTGGGGACATCTGGGTCTGTATCGAAAGACTACTACTGGCTGTCATCCGGCAGTACAGTTGATATGACTGGAGAAGATGTAAAAAAGTTTGTCCTAGTTTTTCGCAGAACGGATAACCGAGACTTGTCACCGGAAGCCGTAGTATCTGCTACAATAGTAATCGACTGCAAAGACTATTCCTGGTACATCGGCGAGGACGGCTATCCAACGAACGTCCTTTTCCCGGAGCTTCCTGCAAGCCCTATGGAGAAACCCTACCCGAAGGCACTCTGGAGAATAGACCCTCGGATCAACGGCGGCTACCCATATCATGAGCTGATGCCCGGGCTCGTCCGCAAAGGCCCCGGAGCTTTTTACAACGCAGTGAAGCTCACCCGTGTGCGGATCCCGGAGACGGTGAAGCTCATCGGCGAGGAAGCCTTTGCGAACACGGCGCTGCGCAGCGTGACTATCGCACCTGACTGCCAGTACAGTGAGACCTCGTTCCCCGAGGGCTGCGAGGTCAATTACTACGGCGGAGGCGGCGAGTACGGCCAGCTGCTTGACTGTAACGGCGTGGAGATACTGGACTGCGAAGCGGTCCGCATATATGTGAAAGGAGAATGACAATGGCAGACGAAAAATACAGGCTCGAAAACCACACAGCAGCAGAGCTGGACGAGCTCCTCACTAAGCTGGGCGAGCTCTACTCCAAGGACGAGCTGGACGAGCTCATTGCGGCGAAAGTGGACAAGGCGGAGGGCATGGGGCTCTCGCAGGAGAGCTACACGACTGCGGAGAAATCGGCCTTAGCGCTGATCAATGCAGCATTTCCTATGATGCTGAGGAGAGGAACAGCAACAATGAACTCTGACTCTGGCTTCGGCTTTGACGACATCCACGAAACTATATACTACAGATACACAGCTTCAGCGATAGGCAATCCCGTTTCGGGTGCGTATGGAATTATTCTGACGTTCGCATTCACCTCGTACATTGTACAGGTACTTTTTTCGAACACGTCAAGCACCTCATGCGAGCTGCGCTATCGCTTTTCTGCTGATACGGGGTCAACTTGGAGACCGTGGCATCTTGTGACCGCCACGCCGCAATCATAGGAGGAGACGGCTATGCAGTACATCATCATGATCACTATTGTGCTTGGGCTGGCAGTCTCTGACTTTGTGACCGGACTTATCAAGGGATATGTCTCCGGGCAGCTCAACAGCACGAAAATGCGCCGTGGAGGTCTCAACAAGATAGGCGAGCTCATTGTCATGGCAACCGCCTGCGGCCTTGAGGTTGGGATCAGAGCCCTGGGACATTACTACGACAGCGAGGCACTGGCTGCCATAACAGGCTCTGTGACGGCGTTCCTGGTCTTTGGCTACATAGTAATAATGGAAGCGGTCTCGATACTGGAAAACTACTCTGAGATCAACCCGGAGGCCGCATGGACTAAGTCAGTGATCGCTGCATTTCTGCGGCGATTGAAGAATTTTGAAGACAAGGAGGATAACGATGAAAAAAGGGATTGACGTTTCACGCTGGCAGGGCGACATCGACTGGAAGAAGGTCAAGGCTGCCGGCATCGAGTTCGCAATTATCCAGGCTGGCTACGGCAGGGAGCTGTCCCAGAAGGACGAGAAGTTCGAGCAGAACTACGGCGGCTGCAAGGCGGCAGGAATGCCCTGCGGCGTCTACTGGTACAGCTACGCCCGGACTGAGGCGGAGGCGGAGCAGGAAGCTACAGTCTGCCTGGAGATCATCAGGGGGCGGCAGTTGGAGTACCCGGTGTTCTTCGACGTGGAGGAGCCTGCGGTGCTGCGGCTGGGCAAGGCTCAGGTCTCCAAGGTCGTCCGGGCATTCCTGCGCAAAGTGGAGGCGGCTGGCTGGTTTGTGGGGCTGTATACGTCAGCACATCATCTCCGGGACTACATCGAGGACGACGTCAAGCAGCGCTACACGGTCTGGGTGGCGCACTACGGAGTCAGCAAGCCGGATTATAGTGGCAGCTATGGCATCTGGCAGAAGTCCAGCACCGGCAGCGTGGACGGTATCTCCGGCAACGTGGATTTGGACGAGTGCTACACCGACTATCCGGCAAGGATAAAGGCTAAGGGGCTGAACGGCTTCCAGAAGCAGGCTGCTGCTCCTGTCAAGGCAACAAAGCAGGTCACGCTCATAGTTGACGATAAGAAATACTCAGGGCTGCTGGAGGAGCAGTAACGAAAAATTCCACTCCGAAAGCCGGAGTGGAGCACGTCTTATGCAGCTTATCAACAGGCTAAAATGTGGGTCAGATGAGGGTCAACTGATCATGAGATCGCCTTAAAATAGCTTTGTATAATAGATTTTTACTACGTTCGGGACGTAGGGGCCGCAGGTTCAAATCCTGTCACCTCGACCAGTAAGAAAGCCTGTATTTTCGCAAATGTGGAAGTACAGGCTTTTTTGCAGATCCTGTATGATCAAGAGAGAATGTTTTCGATTAGGTTGGGAAGAACTCACTGAGCGAGACTTATTTCCGAAGAACAGCTCACCCAAGACCGGCGTTCCTTTCCCTGCGATCCCCGCAGCAGGTCTGGCTATCGCAGCTATAGCAGTTGCGTTCACACTGAAAAAGAAGGAGCACTAAGATCATTGAAAAGCTGCACCGATCCGGCGTACAATAGATCATAAGCTGCAAGGCCCCAGACGTTCGTCCGGGGCTTTAGTTTATAGCGTCAGATAGTTCATAGGGGGACTTCTGCGCATTTATCCAGGCAGGTGCATCACCTCTTTACAAAAAAACAGCGGTGCAAAAAGCACCGCCGCAGGATAGATCGTCCCGTAGAATAAAAACCCGTTATTATCAGTGTATAGATCACTTACTTGACCAGAAGCTCCTTCATCAGGATCAGGTCATACACATTCAGGCGCTGATCAGTGCAGATGTCAGCGGCCTGCCAGTTTATGATAAGATCGCTTCTTGCAAGCAGGAAATTCTGGAGTGCAACAGCATCGGCGATATTGAAGTCGCCGTCATTGTTCACATCGCCGGAGATCTCCGGCTGAGCAGAGGGAGTGGTCTCCTCCGGCAATTCCATTCCGAGAACAGCCTCGTCCATTGTACCGCCGTCGGCCTCAAACTGAGACTTCAGCTTGGTGGTATCGGTCTCCAGGATATAGTCTCCGGAGGGGATATAGGATAGAGCTGCATTCGTGTCGAAATCAGGGTACTTGTTGTTATTTGAAACAGTCTGCTCCCTTGAGGAAACAGGAGTACCGGTAGTTTCGTGCTCGCAGTTCACGAAAGAGTCGTTGAGGCTCTTTATGGCACCGCCTGACTTTATGACTGTGCAGTCGTCGCAGTTCTCGAAAAGGTTGTACTCCGAGAAGAAGTAGGAATTTGCACGGGAATCCTGACCCACATCGGTCTGATGCTCGTAAATGTTGTTGTAGAGGTGGACATTTGCCTGACGTGCAAGAGGACCTCTCGCAGCGCAGTCCTTCCAGTAGTTGTTGTGGAAGCTGATGTTGTACTGGAGGTTGCTGTCGGAGGCACCCACCAGATTTGTCTTGTGGTAGCCCTCGTAGTAGTTGTAGCTGTTTGTGTAATACTGGCCACGCTTGAAATCGCAGGCACCGTCGCCCTGCTTTTTGTCAGACTCCGCAGGCTTTTCGATGCTTGGAACATAGAACTCGTTGTTGTGGATCCAGCAGCGCTCAACGGAGCCCGTTACGGTGTCGCCCTCCTGAACGCCCTCCATGCCGATAGCGTCTTCGGGAACGTTACGGAATGAAAGGTTTCTCACCTCAAAGCTCTTGCCCAGCTCAGGTGCAGAGCCTTCGCAGATAAAGTGTATGCCCCAGCCGTCTATGCAGGCATCTGCGCCCACACCCTCGATAGTGATGTTCATTCCGGACTTCATTCTCGCCATGCAGCCGTTGTCGCCCTTTGATCCGCCGAAATCAGTGGTGTTGTAGGCGGTAAGGCCGTAGGGAGCGGTTACATTTCCGACGATACGCACTACCAGGGGAGTTCCGTCCTGGGCCAGCTTTTTGATGATACCGCTGTTGGAGTTTACCACAGTGCTGCCGTTGGAGGCCTTTCCGTCGCCCATGTCCTGTCCTGATGAATTGAGGATATTTCCGATACCGGAGACAGTTGTGCCGTCCTTGGAGGTAACGGAAACGGTGTCCTTGTTCTCCTCAGTAACATAGAGCACGATGGCGTCCTTTTTGAGCTCGCCGCTGTCAGTGTAAGCACCGACGCCTTCGCTGAAGCCGAAATGTGCGTAGCCGGAGCGGTCCTGAGCTGTGACAGAGATATTGCTCTGCGTAACATCGCCTTTAGCCGTGTTCAGTGTAACGGAGTAGCTTCCCGCACTGAGACCGGGAATGTCCACACGGAGCCCCTGAGCGGTATCTCTTACAAGGTATGCAAGGTCCTCAGGAGAGAAACTTCCTGTGGTGGGGCCAGTAAATGAAACGCCTGTGACCTCTGAGCTTGTGAGCCCTGAGACAACCATATACAGCATCTCATTCCAGCCGCCTGCGCTTTCGATCTTTGCGCTTTCAGCTGCGGAAGCTGTGTAGGCCGGCAGCTTCGTGGAGCTTTGCAGTTGACCGCAAGGTGCAGCGGCTGTTACGGCAGTGATGAAAGCGGCAGCGATTGCAGCGCTTCGTCGTCTGATCTTCTTATCCATAATGATCCTCCTTGATCCCCCAAATATTTCTGCTTCTCATTTTACAGCAAAAACCATGAGTTTTCAATGACAGATAGCACTGAATAACTGATATATCGTGCTTGGTACTGTGAATTTTTAGCACAATAGTAGTGTATAGGAAGGAGCACAGTCTAGTTTTATTTAGTTCCTTAGAGTATTGATGTGTTTTTGTGAGTGAATATTGCCTGAAAAAATATATATATAAATATTTTGATTGAAATATTTACATATAAAATGCATATTTTTGAAATATATAAAATAATATGGGAACTGATTATTGCAATATTTTGACAAATGCTGTATAAATTGTCGTAATAACCGCCTGCAAATCGGGAAAAGCACAATAATTGAACGTGCATCAAAATGGCGAAAATAGCAAAATGATGTCATTATTATCCAGGATAGGGTTGATTTAACGTTAAAAATGTGATACAATATATAAAATAATATATGGGGAGCGGCGAAAAAATAACGAAGCTGCTGGCTATTTGGAGCTATTTTTAGCTCGTCTGAAGGCAAGTATATATACACCGATCAGATCCGGGAGGTGTGCCATGAAGAAGAAGGATCTGAGCCGATTGAGCCGTAAGGAGCTTATCGACGTTATCGAGCAGATGATGGACGATAAGGGCTCTCACGAGCCCGTCACCAGGGCTGAGGTCACGGCGGAAAAGGAAAGGATCGGCTACAGAAGAAGGTACCTGCGCACCCTTCGCAGTACCATTTCCATTTTGATAGTAGTTGCCGCAGCAGCAGTGCTCCTCTCCACACTGTTCCTGCCGGTGATCCAAGTCTCGGGAGACAGCATGGAGCCTGCTCTCAGTGACGGAGATATATTGCTCCTGCACAAGACCAGTGAGGCCGAATACGGCGAGCTGTGCTGTGTATCGTGGCAGAACAAGCTGCTGCTGAAGCGAGTGATAGGGCTCCCCGGCGATGTTATAGACATAGGCGCCGACGGTGATGTCCGCATAAATGGAGAACTCCTGGACGAGCCATACGTTTCCGACAAGGGATTGGGAGAATGTGACATCGTTTTCCCGTATCAAGTCCCCGAGGGAAAGTATTTCGTTATGGGAGACCGCAGGCTGACTTCTATCGACAGCAGAAGCTCGTCGATAGGCTGCGTGGGTTCAGATCAGATAATAGGTGAGGTCGTGGTCAGGATATGGCCTTTTGGAAAAATCGAATAAAATTATGTTGTAAATAGGGGGGGATCCTTATTGACAGAAAATTGCAGTCCTACGTCAGCAGAATAAGAAGTGACAGAAAGCGGCGACGGCGAAGCATTTCGCTTGTGCTGGCATTGTCACTTATGGTCACGGGAGGAGTTTCGTGGCAGCTCCACGGCATTGGTACAGCAATGAACGATCCGGGGCTTGAGGCTTCCTGCGGCGATACCCACAGTGAGAAGTGCTATGAAAAGGTACTTGTCTGTGAAGATGAGACTCACAGTCACACGGAAGAGTGTTACCAGCAGTGTCTCATCTGCGGCATGGAGGAAGCTCCGCCGGGCAGCGATGTACTGACAGAGACTCAGCAGCAGTGGGAGAGCACCCTGCCGGAAACACTTAGCGGTGTTTGGAGGGAGGACACGGCAGCTGTGGCAAGGTCACAGCTTGGCTACACGGAGAGCGCTGCACAGTTCACAGCAGCAGAGGACGGCCTTGAGCACTGCGGCTACACCCGCTACGGCGCTTGGTACGGAAATCCCTGGGGCGAATGGAACACCATGTTCGTGTACTTCTGCCTGCACTATGGGGGAGTTCCCGAGGAGATCATACCTTACGGCTCAGGCTGTTGGGCATGGTCTTTGAAGCTGGAGGAAAAGGGGCTTCTTGCTAAGCCCGGAGATGTTCTTCCACAGCAGGGTGACATTCTGTTGTACGATGACGATCTTGACGGAAAGGCCGACCGTTCAGGTATCGTCAAGGAGATCGCCGACGAAAACGGCACAGAAACGATCTTTACGATCGAAGGAAATGTAAACGGCCAGGTCGCAGAGTGCGGCCGACCGGCAGACGATGAGCACATCATCGGTTACCTTCTGCTGGAGCAGGAGGATCTGCCGGAAACACTGCCCGAAGCTGAGGAGGATCCGCAAATTCGATTTACCGGTTTTTCGGAGTCGGGAGTTGCGGTAATTGTTTCCGCACCTGAGGGAGCTTTGCGATGTTCATCGTTGGATCGTCCGTGCTGCTATACCCGGCGATAAGTGAGTATATCAACTCACGAAACGCATCAAAGGTCATAGCTGTGCATAACGAGGCGGTGGAAAAGGCTGCGGCTGAGGAGCTGGAACAGCTCTGGGCCGAGGCAAGAGAATACAATTTGAAGCTAAGTCAGGATCCCAGTGCTTTCTTTGCGCCGGAGCGCCTTGAAGGCTACGAACAGCTGCTGGACATTTCCGGAGCAGGCATTATGGGCTACATCGACATCGACCGGATCAAGGTGGAGCTTCCCATATACCACGGCGTAGATAAGGGCGTTTTGCAGATCGGCGTAGGGCATCTTGAAGGAAGCAGCCTTCCGGTGGGGGGTTCGGGGACGCACTGTGTGCTTTCCGGCCACAGAGGCCTGCCAAGTGCAAAGCTGTTCACAGATCTGGACGAGCTGACTATAGACGATACCTTTACCCTAACGATACTGGGCAGGAAGCTGACATACAGGGTGGATCAGATAAAGACCGTCAAGCCGGGTGAGACTGACGACCTACAGATAGTTCCCGGAAAGGATTACTGCACTCTGCTGACATGCACGCCATATGGCATAAATACACATCGCTTGCTGGTGCGAGGAGTCAGAGTAGACAGCCAGGCGGAGCAGGCAGGCATATTTGTTCCAAACGAGGCCTTCCTCATAGACCCGCTCATCGTAACGCCTATAGCGGCTATACCGATGCTGGCAGTTTTGCTGACCATAGTGTTCATCAGCGATGCCAGAAAGAAAAAGACTAACGATACCGTATCAAAGGAGGAGAAGGACAGTAATGAAGATTAAACGGCTGATACTGTGCATGGCTGCGGCATTCTGTGCTCTCGCCATGTGCGGAGCGAACGCATTTGCTGCGGTCACGGAAGGCTTTGATACCGGCGCAGCTTGCAGTCTTACTGTACATATTGAAAATGATAGGGGAGAGACTTGGGCCGCAGAGGGCGCTCAGGTCACCTTATACAAAGCAGCGGATATGAGCTGGAGCGACGATAGGCTGGAGTACAGCCTGACAAAGGACTTTTCAGGGTTTTCTGAGGAGCTGGATCCCTTCTCCGACCAGCAGGCAGAGGCTCTTGCACAGCTGGCTGCTTCCGGCGGCGTCAGCGGAACTTCTATTATGGCTGACCAAAAGGGCGAAGTTTCGTTCACGGGGCTGACACCGGGACTGTATCTTGTGGTGGAGACCGACCACGCAAAGAATACCGAGTGCTTCGAGCCTTTCATGGTAACTCTTCCGCTGATGAATGACGGTGAGTGGCAGTATGATGTAGATGCCGATCCGAAGCTGTTCCCGGTGACTGACTCAAGCAGCGAGGAGCTGGTAAGCGTCAGTGTGCTGAAGGTCTGGACCGATGACGGAAAGAACAGGCCTGAGAGCGTGACAGTTCGGCTTGTCAACAGCAAGGGCGTTTTCGACACAGTTACCCTAAGCAGTGACAACGAATGGAAGCACACCTGGAAGGATCTTGACAAGAATGAGAAGTGGGATGTGCAGGAGACAGATATCCCTGAAGGCTATACCGTTTCCTATAAGAAGGAGGGGCTCAGCTTCACAGTCATCAATACTGAGAATACCCCTCCCGGTGAGACCCTTATCCAGACAGGACAGCTCAATTGGCCGATCCCCGTGCTGGCAGGCGGCGGAACGCTGCTTATCGTTTTGGGACTGGCGCTGAAGAGTTCCGGCAGAAAGAGCAGAAATGAAAACTAAACGTGAGGCGGCAGGCTCGGCACTGATCATCCTTGGAGTGCTGAGCCTTGCGGTTTGTATTTGGCTTGTCAGCGGCAACATAAGAGAGAGCCGCCAGGCACGGGATTCGGTAACTCGAAGGCTGGGCGCCGTCAAGGAATACATCGCCGGTGTCCGGGAGGATCCCGCTGCTAATGAAGCAGAGGAAGAGGGCTTCTTTTCCAGTGAGCCGGAAAAGGAGATGCCTGTCGCCGAGATCGGCGGCGACCAGTACATCGGGATCCTTTCCCTGCCCACGTTGGGTTTGGAAATGGCCGTCACCAGCGAATGCAGCCTTTACACTCTTAGAGAGACTGTTGGGAGATACTCAGGATCTGTTCGGACAGGTGATCAGGTCATTGCCGGACATAATTACTCCACCGGCTTCGGTCAGCTTCGGCAGCTTTCGCCGGGAGATCAGTTGACCTTCACTGAAATGGACGGTAAGCTGCACTGCTATACCGTGCAGGAGCTTGAGATCCTGGAGCCTGACAGCGTTGACCAAATGATAAACAGCGACTGGGAGCTTTCCCTGTACACCTGCACCTACACCGGACGCCAGCGCTTGACGGTAAGGTGCAGCGAAGAAGGGTCCCCCTATAGTGAGCAAGGGGATCATATAAGGTGAAAACATCGTTTTTCCCTATTGACAACGCCATTTATTCGTGTTATCATATAGTTGACGGAAGGGGAATTCCGGAATATTTGATCTTTCAACAAAGGAGATGTCATCATGAAAAAGAAGTTTTTGATCATTACAGCCGCAGCTCTGGCCGTATCCATGACAATGGCTGGTGCTATAAGTGCATTTGCTTCTGAGGAAGAGCCCACAACAGTAGAGGTCGTTGCGGAAGAGGCTGCTCCCTCTATCGACGAGGCAACAGCTGTCAGCGCTGTTCTCGCTAAAGCAGGCTCACAGTTCGTTCATGTAAATTCTGAGTGGATCGTTGCTGAGAATGTCAGCTTCTGGCAGATCGGCGTAAAGGACGGATCATCTGAGAACTCACCTGTGATCGTCTACGATTATTATGACGACGGAACCGTTATGCAGGTAACTAAGCTGGCAGATCTGAAGCAGATAGCAGGCACCTGGACCTATGAAACTCTTGATGCTCTGGGTCAGGGCACAAACAACGGTACAGTTGTTATCAAGGAGGATAATTCCTTCACATACACAGACCTGGCTGGAAAGACTATTTCCGGAGCCGTTAAGGCCGAGCACATCATTATTGCCGGCGACGATTATGTAAGTGTTACCCTCACCGCTGACGGATTCAGCTTCCAGGGAGAGGTCCTTTATGACGGAAATATCTCTATCGGTGCAGGCGCTACTGCACAGCTGGTACCCGGTGTTTCCGAAGCTCCTCCTGCAACCGCACCTGTTACAGAGGCCGCTGCTAAGGAAACAAAGACAACTGCTGAAGCAGCAAAGACAACTGCCGCAGCAACAAAGGCTCCCGATAAGAATTCTTCTCCCAAGACCGGTGTTGCATTCCCTGCACTGCCTATTGCCGGTGCAGCCGCAGCAGCAGCTGTTGCAGCATTTGTTCTGAGAAAGAAAGAGGACTGATCACAGTTCCTCATAAATGACAAAGCCTCGGAAAAGCTCCGGGGTCTTGTTTTTGCGCAAAAACGGCACAGCCATGTGAGTGCCTTATTTACAGGCGAGGATCCTGCGGATGTTCTTTGTGCAGATTCGACTTAAATTCAGGTGAAAGTTGAGAGGATTTCATCTCAGGCTTCCAAATACTACATGAAACGACAAAAAATGAGCATTGACAGGAATGACCCGGAATGTTATAATATATAAGTCAGCGAACACACCACTTGTCTCAGCTCTTGTCGCAGAAATCTTTACTAATGGCTGATAAAAGATCCCTTCCGGACTTGCGGAAGGGATCTTTTTAGTTTTTGTCGCTGCCGTTGAATTCGGCGCAGAGCATTGTAAGATCGTCGAACTGTTCGGCGTCCTTTACGAAGGCACTGACGGCAGAGCGAACGTTTTTCAGGATCTGCTCCGGACTAGCCTCCGGATCCTTGTTCAGTGCCGAGAGCATCCTCTCAATGCCGAACATATCCTCGTTGGCGTCAGTAGCCTCAGGTACGCCGTCGGTGTAGACGAAGAGCTTGTCTCCGGGGGAGAGATGGATCTGGTACTCCTTGTACTTAGAGCCCTCCAGACCTCCTACAACAAATCCGTGCTTGTCCTTCAGGATCTCAAACTTACCGCCTGCACGCTTGATCACAGGGTATTCGTGACCTGCGATTGCGGCAGTCAGAGTGCCGGTGGAGATCTCCAGCCCACCCAGCCATACGGTAACGAACATCTCCACCTGATTGTTGGAGCAGATCGCTTCGTTGGTCTTTTCCAAGATCTCAGAAACTGATATGCCCAGCATTGCGCAGCTTTGCAAGATGGTCTTTGAGATCATCATGAACAGCGCAGCAGGTATGCCTTTTCCAGAAACATCAGCCATTACCATGCACAGGTGATCCTCATCGATGAGGAAGAAATCGTAGAAGTCTCCGCCAACCTCACGGGCAGGCTCCATAGTAGCGTAGATGTCGAACTCATGTCTTTCAGGGTAAGGCGGGAAGATATGGGGGAGCATAGCGTACTGGATCTGAGTTGCCAGGGAAAGCTCAGTGCTGATGCGTTCCTTTTCGGCAGTTATGGCAGTGATATCCGAAATGTACTTCTTAGCTCTTTTTGAAAGGTCATCAAAGGCCTGAGCCAGCACCTCGATCTCATCGCCGGTCTTGTAGACCTTCTTCATCTCGAACTGTTTGCCCGACTTAGTACCTTCGATTATCTCGTCAGTCATAGCCTCGATAGGCTTAACGATCCTTCTGGCTACAAGCTGAGAGATAAGGATGCCCATAAGCAGTATCAGCACGATAAAGAAGATAGTTTGCCGGTCAAGTTTTTTGGTCGAGTCAGCGTACTCAGAGCTTGCCTTAGCATTGATAGCGTCGTATTCACCGATAAGCTCCTTGGCAGGCAGCTCGGTGGCCTCCTTGTCAACGATCGAGACAACGGCCCAGCCCACGGTCTCCATAGGGGAGCCGGCCATATAGTAGCTTGATCCGGAAACATTGACCTCCTGTAGACCTGTTTGCTTAGTCAAAGCTGTCTTGATGAACTCAGCCAGCTCGGTATTCTCCGAGATTCTAAGGTCATCTGAATGCTCATACAGCTCCACCTCAAAAAGGGGATTGTCTTTTGGGGCAAAGATCACCTGTCCCTGATCGCTGACTATGCAGATAAAGCCGCCGTTCTGAGTAGATTCGTTTACATACTCCTCGATAGACTCAAGGAACATATCGATCGCCACGACTCCGATCAGCTGGCCGTTTGCATACACAGGAGCCGAACAGGTAACGCAGGGGGTATTCAAATATGTATCCTGGATAACACCGGAAAAGTAAAGGCCGCCTGCTTCCACAGCGCCGGTATACCAGGGCTTTTGACGGACAGAGATCGTGATAAGGTCGCCGTTCTCGTCATACTTGTTTTCTGGGTGAGGATCCACAAGGTAGAAGGTGCCGTCTGCCAGACCGATATAGCAGTTATACATATAATCGGCATTAGAGCACATTGCGATCATAGGATCACGCATATTCGCTGCGATCTTGAGGAGCTTTGACGACTCCGGATCGATCCCTTCCTCGTGAAGAGCCTGTGCGGAATACTCTCCGGCCCGGCTTGGGTCAGGGAGCTCGAACTCACTCTCTCCAAGCATATCACTGTTCTCAAAGATACCTTTTGTAAGAGACTGCAAGGTCATGACGTCTGACTTGATATCTGCAAACATATCGTCAGCGATATAGGCCTGAAGAGCATTGGTCTTGGTCAAAGAAGCCTCTATGCTCTTCATGAGGGTGTCTGTTGAACGCTCCTGTATAGCAGCCTGCTGTTCCACCCGAGTGGTGCCAACGATCTTAGCCAGCCTTTTTGACTTGTTGGCTGAAACAGCCAGCACACAGCCCACTGCTGCAATAAAGACCAGCAATACCACATTTAGGATCTTATGCTCCAATCCGCCGAATTTAAACCATAGGATCTTTTTCATGGAACACCTCTTACAGATTTTTCTTCAGCGTCAGGATATTGCTTCCGTTGACATATTCGTAGCGGATGTCGTCCATTGTCTTTTTGACCAGAAAGATCCCCAGGCCGCCGATCTGTCTTTCGTCAGCGGCCTGAGTTATATCCGGATCGGATTTTGCCAGAGGATCATAGGGAACACCATGATCGATGAAGGTTATCCTTACAGCGGAGCCGTCCGGATCCACCTCAACTCTGACTGTTGCCGGGCCTGTCTCAGGGTCATAGGCATAATTGGCGATATTCACGAAGATCTCCTCAACTGCAAGGTCGATCTGCATTTGGATCTTCATGGGACAGTTGGCATCTTCCAGCTCTGCGTCAACGAACTCCATTACCTTGTCCAGATTATCCACCAGAGCCTCAATGTCAAGTTCTTTCATAATGGCCTCCTTTACACGATGGAGAGAATGTCAGAAAAGCCTGTTACCTCAAAGATCTCCATAATGTCGTCGCTGACGTTTCTCACCTTCATGTCGCCCTGCTTGTTCATAGTTTTCTGAGCCATGAGGAGCACACGAAGTCCGGCTGAGGAGATGTACTCAGTCTTTTCCAGATCAAAGCACAGCTTGCTGATGCCATCCAGCGACTCGTTAAGGCATTTTTCCAGCTCAGGAGCTGTCTTAGTGTCGATCCTTCCTGTGATAGCCAGAGTAAGTCTGCCATTTCCTGTTGTTTTGTTGATTTCCATGATCAATACCTCCGTTGAATTATTTTTTCCAAGCGCCGCTCTTGAAAAAGCTCTCAAGAAGCTGAGCGTCTAATTTGCCATTGCTGCTCATATCCCGAAGCACATCGAAGGCCTTTTCCGGAGGCATAGGCGGTTTGTAAGGCCTGTCCTCGGCGGTAAGGGCGTCGTAGATGTCGATGATCGTGAGCAAGCGTGTCTCCCAGGGTATATCGTCCCCGGAGAGCTTATCCGGATAGCCGCTGCCGTCCAAGAGCTCATGGTGGCTGCCGGCCCAAAGGGGAACTTTTTTGTATTCTCCCCGGAATTCCATTTTTGAAAGGAGCTTTTTGGTGAAGGACACATGGGACTGAACGATCTCTCTCTCCTTAGCGGTGAGGGTCCCACGGACTACAGTCATCATCTCAAGCTCGTTTTCGTTTAGGAGGGGGATCTTTTCTCCGTCGGCCTTTAGGCAGGGGAGCTGAGAGATCTCCTTCAGTTTTTCTATAGTGTCATCGCCGAGATAACCGGCGCTGTTTGCAGAGAGTATCAGCTCTCTGGCATCGCCCAGCTGAGCACTAAGCAGCTTGGGAGCAGGATCGTCCGGCTCCTCCAGTTCTCGTATCCTGAGCATGAGCTGTGCGGTCTCGATCCTATTCAGCACATCACTGAGCCTGTTTCCCAGGCGAGTTGGCTTATCAAGCACCTCAGCCGGCACCAGCAGCTTTCCCATATCGTGGAGCCAAATGCTCATCAGCAGGGGATCTGTATTCTCCTGAGTGTACAGTCCAAGCTCTTCCTGATCCCTGAGCCACTCAAGGTAGCGTCTGGCATAGCCCACCATACTTTTGGTGTGATTTGCATTGTAGGGAGAGTTCTCCTCAATAGCGGTGATGATGGTCTCCACGAATGAATGCATGAGCCCCAGCACCTGATTAGCCAGCCGCTTATTAGCGATGAAAAGCAGGGTCTGATCGGTAACGTCACTGATATGGACGATCACGCCGTCGATCGTGCTTTCACTGATGATAAGGTCAGAAGTGACCTTTATGTAGAGCATATCGTCGCCTTGGAGATATGGTACAGTCTTAACGATCTTCTGTTTTTTATAGATCACATCAATGAGCGCATCGGAAAAAACATCGTTGCTGTCGTTAGAGCTGAGTATCTCAGCGATACCGCCCTGTAGCATTTCCTCCGTCCAGCCCAGTATTCTAAGTGAAGAGCTGTTGTGGAACAGGCATTTTCCTTTGCTGCCGAAGATCATAACTCCGTTAGCCATTGACTCAAAGAGCCTGTCCAGCCCCAATTTTTGGATATCCATCGTTATTCCTCAGAAGGGATCAGCTTCTCGATGACCACGTCAGTGGAGCTGCTTTTCAGCCATACCTTAACATCGTCTGACAGCTTGGCAACGATGGACTTTTCCAGCTCGTCCCATTCCTCCGAGGCTGTTTCACCGTCAGCAGCGATGTTCTCACGGTATTTCTGCAGGGACCAAACTGCCGCAGAAGTGTTCTCTGAAAGGCTGCTGCCGGATCCTCTATTCCACCAAACATCAGCAAGCTCGACCTTTGAATTCAGCGGCTTCTGCGGAGGCGGCTGGATAGTGAGCCTTACCACCTCACGGATCTTGCCCATGAAGCCCTTAGCGCTCTGATTTTTGCCGCTTGAGGAGATGTCCATGAGCTGAAGTTCCTGCTCCACATCGGCAGTTTTTGGGACAGAGATACAGATACGGCAGATCCGTCCCTTTTCGGTTTTTTCGCTTTCCAGCCAGAGCTTTCCCTCAAAGCCGTCGAAAATTCCGTGTACCATGCTGATAGTTTCCTCGGTAAGAAGTCGGATATGCAGCGCTGATTTTCCTGAAATGTTGTTGTAATTTGAAAACTTTTCAGCAGCCTCCATGGCAGCCTCATGACCGCTCAGGTCGCTGTAGATCTTGATCACATCGGTTTTCATAGTTTCCTCCTTCTCTAAATGTAAAATGGATCAAATTGGATCCATTTTATCAAAAGCGTTGATGAATATGCAGCCTTTGCAAGGGTCAGCCGGCAGCAGGGGAGCGCTCTCGGCATATCCGATGTTTTCTCACCGGACTGAGTGTCTCAGCCGGAAGCCTTGCTCTTGAAAGCAGTATTCATCACTTTATTATACCAAATATCCAAGAAAAAGTCATTAACCAGAACGGTTAAAAAGTTTTTTTGTGATCCTTCACAAATAATATCAGGCAGATCTGTAGGATCTGCGGTCTATTTTGTCAAAAAAAGGCTCAGCACTTGATTGAACTGAGAAAAAGTGTTATAATGAGCTAAAGTATCGCAACTTAACGGATCATAGGAGGATAATATGGCAGAGAAAAAAACCGACCGACGCAGTCAGAAGACCCGCAAGGCAATTTGTGACGCATTTTCTGAGCTTCTTGCAGAAAAAGAGCTCCACAAGATCACTGTTCAGGAGATCGCTGATAAGGCCGATGTAAACAGAGTGACCTTTTACAAGCATTATCTTGACGTTTACGACCTCTACGATAAGATCGAAGAGGAAGTCCTCATTGAGCTGGGACTGCTGATCCTACAGCTGGGTGAGCTTTATTCCGAGGAGTTTTTCACCTGCCTCATCGACTATATCTACGACAACAAAAGCGTTTTCAAGATGATCTTCACTCCAAACGGCACGAACCGCCTCAGAGATAAGTTCTGCAAGCTGATGGAGGGGCTTTTCCGCAAGCTCATAAGCGAGCAGACTGAGCGTGAACTCAGCGACGATAAGATCGAGTACATGAGCTGCTACCGCACACACGGCTGTATCTCAGTGGTAGAGAAGTGGATCCTCAACGACCTAAAGGATCCCAAGGAACTGATCATCAAGGTGATCTCAGAGCTGGATCAAAACACTGAGGATCTTATCCTCGGAAACTGACCAACGATCGAATAAAGGTGATACAGACTACTTTTTATAGCTCGATGACAGACTTCCGTTGCGAGGCGGAATATATGGATGACGTAGGTATGATCTCGCAAAATGAATAACATTTGAAAAGGCAGGACGCATATGGAAAAAAAGAAACGGTATCGCATTTTGATACACCGGCTTGGGATAGCGAGCCTAGTTTTGACGGTGGCTTTCGTCATTGCAGCAGTTATAAGCACGGTCATCAGCGCAGGAGAGCTTGAGATCATGCTTCCGGAAGGCTGCCGAGCGAAGGATTTTTATCCCGAGAGCCCTGTGGTGAAGGTGCAGACTGACCCAGATAATGAACAGCGCATGATAATTGAGGCGGTTGGCAGGGGAAAGGCTTTTATCATCAATGGAGCACCTGACACGGGCGAAGCGTCAATGCGGTCATTCGAGTATGTAAATGTATTGCCGGGCGGTATCATTTACGATATGTCCACCGGTAATTTTTCGGGCTATCGTCAATTATCAGCTATCGTGGCTGTATATGTGGTGCTTTTAACTGTACTGATACTCATTTCATTCATCCTGCGGTGCAAGACCGAGCTGTTTTCGTATTCAACGCTTTTTTGCGGAGGCGCAGCACTGTTTCTGATCAGCATGATGATCTCCATTCTTTCTTCACGCACATCCGATCACAGTATGCTGTCCTTCTATTCCGTATTGAAAAATGCAGGCTATTCACTGATCCTTTACTGCTTTCCGATCATGATCGTGTTTGCGGTATCACTGGCAATAAGCAACATCGTGCTTATAAAGCGTGAGGGCAGGAATTTGGTCAATATGCTGGGCTTTATCATGAGCGCCCTTATCATTGGCGGATATGTGGCAGCGTTTTTCCTGGACGGGATCTTTTTCAGTGGCAGTGAGCGGGAAATGCGTATCATCGGTACAGTTACCAGTGTTTATTATACCACCTTTGCCTATTATGAGATGATGATAGTTTCAGCCTCACTTTGCGGCATGATCGCAGCAAGAAAAAAGCCTGCCTTCGATAAGACTCACATCATCATTTTAGGCTGTGCCATAGCTAAGGACGGCACACCTCTTCCGCTGCTGCGGGGAAGGATAGACCGTGCCATAGCTTTTGCAAAAGATCAGGCCAGCAATGGCGGCGGCGAGGTGAAATTCGTTCCCTCCGGCGGCAAGGGCAGCGACGAGGTCATAGCCGAGGCTGAGAGCATGAAAAACTACCTGCTGTCTCAGGGCATAGACGAGAGCAGGGTGATCCTTGAGAACAGCTCTACGAATACCCAGGAGAACATGAAGTTTTCACTTGAAAAAATAAAGGAAGACTGCGATGATCCAAGGATAGTTTTCTCCACCTCAGCGTATCACGTTCTCCGCAGCGGTATGATCTCGGAGAGCGAGGGCCTTGACGCTGAAGGCATCGGAAGCCGCACAAAGTGGTATTTCTGGCCAAACGCCTTCATCAGGGAGTTCATAGGTCTGCTTGCCAGCAAGTGGCGGAAGCACTTGTTCTGGACGGCGTTTTCGATCCTTTTGTTCACGGTCATAAACATGATAATGCCAATGTAAATAAGCATCAGCTAAGTCAGCAGCATTTTCGCTGCTGGCTTTATTTTTTGCAGCAGGATAAGTCTGTGAGGAGAATTATTCACCAGAGCGGTGATTGATTGTTGGGGGAATGGATGTTATAATTGGATCAGTAAATAAAAGCTCATGCCCTGCCGTAAGGAGGTAAAGTGCGTTTTTCTCGAAATAAGACCGCCTGTTTGTTCAGGCTGTAGCGGCTTTCGGGAAGAGAGCACTCACAGGGAGTTCCCCTCCGCATTTTGGGGTTATGAAAAAGCCGCTGTACGGCGATTTTAAGGAGGAATCAAAAATGGCAAGACCAGAGCAGCAAAAAATGAATAGACCTTGGGAAAGAAAAGAATACGCTCACGATAGACTGGTAGAACTCTTCGGCCCAGAGGTGGCACCGGATGGAACAACGAGAAACGACTTCTTTGATATGCTGAGAAATTACGGTTGGAATTATCCTGGTGATGAGGCCACGATCTCTCATTTGTATGTAAAGGTGTCAAGCTATCTGCAAACCGAAGGCGCAGATATGGATCTTGTTAAGAACTTTTATAGGGATATGAGATCTGGTGTTAAGGGTAAGCTGGACGCTGTCACTCAATTCATCTCATTGCCCAGCGAGCCTCTATGCAAAAAACAGGTCATATCGTCAGCATGGATACAGCGCCGGACGCATCGGTCTGCTATGTAAGACATATCGTGCTAAGGCCTGTGGTGCTGTTTTATGAGAACGATAGTGAGACAGACATAAATAATGTGGTGATCCATGCCTATTGCGGAAGATCGCCGCTGGCTTTCCTTGCAGTCAGACAGGCTGTGAAAAGGTTTGAAAAAGAGCTTCCCAAACAGATAAAGCGAGCAGCCTCAAATGAGCATTCCTGAGAAAACGGCTGTTCTATATGATCGGAAGTATCAAAACAGGAGGGAATAATAATGGCACTAAGTTCAGACAATAACTCCAGAAGAGGTAAATATAATGAGATCTTGAATGACATCCATGATGCTATAGGAACAGATCTTGCGATCGCCGCCGGCTGAGATGATGCCTTCAACGCATCTGAGTACGCATCTCTTGCCGAGCAGCTAAAGGAGTTGGATCAATGCCTGCGCTCTCCGGAGGATCATACGCCTGATGAGATAAAGGAATGTATCGACAAGACTCTCGATGCTATCGAGAATTATTCAGCTCAGCCAAGCAGTGAGCTCAGCGGAAACAAAGAGCATCTGGAAATGGTGAAGAATGAACTGAATGACAAAAAGTCGGACATTGACGAGATGTACGGCAGCTTTTCAAGTAAGGAAAGAAGACAGAAGGGCTGGGAAGCAGCCGAGGAAGCAGTCGAGAACGACCACCCGGAAAAGCCATTGGAGCTGGGAGAAGAGGTCAGCTTTGACGCATCACAGAAGTTTGATGAGATCGGCAGTCAGATCAGATCAAGTGTTTTAGGTCAGCCTGATTGTCCTCCCGGCACTGACATTGAGATGTTTTTTAATGAGCAGAAGGCAAAAATGGCCGAGTTTGCAGCTAAGACCCTAGCAGTTAGAATGATCGACCTGAGCATTAGGGATATGCAGCTGAGCTACTCCGGATCTAATGATCAGGAAACCAAAGGCATCAACGCCGAAATGCTTGGCAGCGAAAACATAAACAACGGTGCAGCCGAAATACAGGGGAGAGCGGATTTTGAACGAATGATGCAGGGCGTCCAGACCTGGGACGACCTTAATGCCCTGAGAAATCTTACGCTCAATAATAACGGCAGCGGACTTATAAATGAGTTGTCAAGAAGCAGCAAGAGCATTATCAACGAGGAGGATCAGGCAGAAAGAATGCGTGAAGCTCAGAAGGAGCTTGAACAGCGCAGGCATGACGACCCGGTAATGGGAATGTGAGATCCTTCGAGAATGTTTAGGTGCCGAAGAGCTTCCGACTGACCAGTATCCGGATCCGGCAGACAATACGAAAAAAGGCAATGTCCTCCTTAGATGGAAGGCATTGCCTTTATTTTACTGGCAAACTACTCTTTACTTTTCTATTACCATAATGTATAATAAGACTATGTAAACGGTAATAGAAGGAATTGCTTCCAGAGGCAAAACGGCAGAGATGATAAATCTTTATGGTAATTACAGAAGATATTGCAATGACATTCCGGCTGTTGCTGATTTGTATAAAGGAGATCTGAATATGACGTTACAGCAATTAAAATACATAATAACTATTGCAGAAACTGGTTCAATAACAATGGCGGCAGAACGGCTTTTTGTTGCTCAGCCAAGTCTTTCCAAGGCAGTTGCGGAGCTTGAAAAGGAAATGGGAATAAGCATTTTCAACCGCAGCAACAGAGGAGTTTATCTTTCGGAAGAGGGTACGAAATTCCTG
>CACWHY010000032.1 GCA_902760805.1 Ruminococcus flavefaciens
CATACATTCACTGCGACACCTTCACGCATCGCTCCTGATATTTGAAGGAGTGGACGTAGTTGCAGTGTCAGCAGATATGGGACATAGCATCGTAGGAACGACCTTGAACCTGTACTCCCATATGTTTCAAGAGGCAAGAACGAGGAACTGTGATGCAATTACTAACGCCCTGTCCTTCAACAATGAACCGATAGAGGAGAGTCAGAACACAGCCGAGAGCGAGGAAGCGGTCGATATTGACGAAGCTGATGACGAGGCAGAGGAAGAAACGATGAGCCTTTCGATGTGAGTAAAAAGCAGCCGCAGGGAGAATTCTCCCTGCGGTTTAGTATTGGAAATTTAGTTGAGACCATCTTCAAAGTGTTATTGGGGAATATTAAAACTTTGTAAAAAGATAAATCGACCACTGAGTATGGTATAAACGATAGATTGAGAGATTCTGTGCAAGATTTTCGACATTATTCCTGTAATAATAGATTCTACTTGTTGAAATAATAACTAAAATGTGTTATAATTAGTCAAGAAACCCGGCTACAGAGCATGGTAATGACAGTGTATATGCTGGGGACGAGAGTTGTAAAGGTTAATATGTGCGTAATGCGAGGAGGATGAATTATGGGGAAGAATACTATTAAAGTTCGGGATGATAACGAACCGATTGAATTTGAAAGAATTGATTCGGACAATTCCTTTAAAATGACTAATGGATTGTCCCTTGAATGGTGCTCAGATGGTATTTTTCATGTTTCTGATTTGAGAAAGCGTGTAGAACCCTGGCTTTCCTCTTTATTCCAATCAGAACATCTCTCACTTCTGGTAGGTAGCGGTTTGACCACTGCAATTCAATATGCAGCTTGCGGCAGTGCTAATAATGGCATGGGCGAAGTGAAATTGAGTTCAAAGTATGCTACCCAAATTAATTCTAAAGCCATAGAAAGTTCCAAGAAAGCTGGACGTGGAGACACCCCTAATATAGAAGATAAAATACGAGTAATGTGTGAACTTTTACACGGATTGGAAATAATCGGGAATACAAGTGAAGCTGATGAACTGAGAAATGAATTAAATCAAATAATCGATAATTTCACCAAGAATATTACTTTTATTGAGAACCAAATTGCAACTGCTCCAGATGATAAGCGCACCGATGCATTTAATAAACTAACAATGTTTTTGATGAGCTTTGCTAGTAGAACTGGCACAAGGGATAGATTGAATATTTTTACTACAAATTATGATAGGTTAATCGAAGCTGGTGCTGATATTGCAGGAATACATTTGATTGATCGTTTTGTAGGCTCGCTATCGCCAATATTTCGTTCCTCTCGTTTGGATATTGATATGCATTACAATCCTCCGGGTATTCGTGGCGAACCTCGCTATCTGGAAGGTGTTGTTAAATTCACAAAGCTACATGGGTCAATTGACTGGATAAATGCAAACAATTACATTCGCAAAATAGGCTTACCATTTGGCGTTGAGGATATTGATCCTTATTTGAAAGCGCCCGGATTGCCAACCACACCTTCAAAAATTATGATATATCCCAATGCTTCAAAGGATAGAGAAACATCCGAATATCCTTATGTTGAATTGTTTAGAGATTATGCGGCTTCGATTTGTAGACCTAACAGCACGTTAGTTACTTATGGTTACAGCTTCGGAGATGAGCATATAAATCGTGTTATCAGAGATATGCTTACTATTCCATCTACTCATTTAGTTGTTATTGCATTTGATGATTCTATGGGACGTATCATGAAATACTATAACGAATGGGGCAGAACAAATCAAATGTCTTTAATTATCGGTGCGGACATAGCTAATATTGATGCGTTGATAAACTACTATTTACCCAAACCAGCTATTGACAGGACAACTATTCGTATGAATGAGTTGCTAAAAAAACGTTATGATTCTCCAAAAGAAGAAACAATTTCAAGTAAAAGCAATCCTAAAGACGAAAAAGGAGAGAACATAGATGACCTCACCCATTACAAATGCTGATTCATTAAGAATTGGCAGCGTGGATTTTGTATCGCCTGACGAGATCAAAGTCTTACTTGATATAGAAGCTCCAAATGATGTTGCTTTGAATACTGGTTTTCCTCGTCCATTTCCTCGAATAAATGGATATGCCTTGATACCAAATGAGAGTGGTTTCCTTGTTGCACAGATTGAGTGGATAACTATAGAAAGATCTCAGTATCCTAAAAGGCAAGGCATACAAGATTTTGGTATAATTGATCTGCCATATCCTTTGCGAAAAATGAGCTTGAATCCGTTGGGAATTCTCAAAGAAAATGTTAATGAATTGGGTGAATGTACATATGAGTTTTCACGTGGAATAGAATTCTATCCAACCGTTGGTGACCCTGTATTACTACCTACTCAAACTCAATTAAAATCAATAGTTGAATCAGGGAGTAATCGTCGAGTTATTATTGGAACAAGTCCTTTAGCCGGCAATGCGCAAGTATCAATAGATCCAGATAGATTATTTGGTCGTCATCTTGCAATACTTGGAAATACTGGAGGAGGAAAATCTTGTTCTACCGCAGGAGTGATAAGGTGGTCAATTGAATCAGCACAAAATTATAATGATAATACAAATGCAAGATTTATTATACTTGATCCCAACGGAGAATACTCTACGGCTTTTAGAGATATGGAAAACGTTCGGGTATATGGAGTTGAAGAAGACACTACACGTCAAATCAAACAGCTGAAAATACCACTTTGGTTATGGAATTCTAATGAGTGGGCTTCTATTACGAATGCAAGCTCAAAGACCCAGCGACCTACGCTTATCCAAGCATTGCGTACAGTAAGAGACAATATTGATATTTCTTCTATGAATCCATCAAATCAGATGAAGCATTATTTATTGATACTTCAAAGAATCATTAATATTGAGATATCTAATGGAGTTCCTTATATGGGGGGCGGAAGAACAAAAGGTTTTAAGCAGAGCGTAGAAACATGGAGAGCAGGAATAACTACATCTGAACATTATAATGAAATTCAAAATTCAGCTATAGAAGTATTACAAGGAGAATTTGATTCATTTCTTGAATCTAGCACAACAGGTCAAGAGTGGCCTAAATATACAAAGCCGTCTGTTGAAAAACTTGTGTCCGCTCTAAAATATGCTTACGAGCAGTTTGGAGGAAGAGAGATAGATGCTTTGCCGATAGATGCGGATATTCCTAGACCATTTAAAGGTGAAGATCTAATGACTAGCATAGAAGCCAATGCGCAGTTGATGGGAACCACTGAATACATAGAAACTCTTTTATTAAGGATTAGAACACTACTTTCCGATTCAAAATTGAAAAAAATAATTACTGAGGATAAAGATATTACACTTGAAAAATGGATAAATGATTATATATGCTCAACTAATTCAACGAAAAATTGCATTACAGTTATAGATCTTTCGCTAATGCCAGCAGAACTGGTTTTTATTATTACTTCTGTAATTGCAAGGTTAACATTAGAAACATTACAAAGATACAGAAAAGTAAATAATGGAAAAACACTGCCGATTACGCTTGTAATGGAAGAAGCTCACACATTTATAAAAAAATATAGTGATTCTGAGAATGAAACAGCATCTGAGTTGTGTACAAAAGTTTTTGAAAAAATCGCAAGAGAAGGGCGCAAATTTGGATTGGGCCTGGTTCTATCTTCGCAAAGACCCAGTGAACTATCTGCAACTGTACTATCTCAATGTAATAGTTTTTTGCTTCATAGAATAAGTAACGATCGTGATCAAGAACTTGTCAGCCGACTTGTTCCTGATAATTTAAGAGGTCTTTTGAGAGAGTTGCCATCTCTACCTTCTCAAAATGCAATATTGCTTGGTTGGGCATCAGAATTGCCTGTATTAGTTCGTATGAACAATTTAAGAGAAGAACATCGACCAAAATCTGATGATCCCAGTTACTGGCGTTCCTGGACTGAAGAAAAAACAGAAATAAGTTGGAAATCCGTTGCTGATGACTGGCTTGGCAATTAATTGCAATATACAGTTATAAAGGATGATTGCCCCATTGAAAGTAATCATCCTTTTTGGTTAAGCATACCGAAGCCAAGCACCACAGAAATTGAAAAAGTCGATGACAAGGCGGAAGAAGAAACGACGGGTCTGCCGATGTGAGTAAAAAAACAACTGCAGGGAGGATACTCCCTGCGGTTGTGCGAAAAGTAACACACAGTCCAAGTGGCTGTTTTTGATAATAAGGGGCTGACAAGGGGCTGAGGGCATTTTTGAGAAAAGAGAAAACCCACAAACGGCTATTCTAAGCCATCTGTGGGATTGCTGAATGGTGACCCGTACGGGAATTGAACCCATGATTCCGCCGTGAAAGGGCGATGTCTTAACCTCTTGACCAACGGGCCAAAAAGCGTTATCACAATCCTGCGATAACGCTCTGACTTGGTAGCGGCAGTAGGATTTGAACCAACGACCAATCGGGTATGAACCGAGTACTCTAGCCAACTGAGCTATGCCGCCATAAATAATAGTTGCCATCTGTAGCTTAATTATTATACACCATTTCCGGGAAAAAGTCAAGGGGAACAGCGGTTTTGCGGAATTTTTGTTGATTTGCACAAATATCCAGCTGTGCTCGCCGGCCTTAGGGGTTGAATTTGACCAAGAAGTCCCAACGCTAAATGTTGACGCATAGAGAAAAATGTGCTATGATAAAATAAAAGATCAAAGTTAGGAGCGCTGGACATGGGAACATTTCAGGAGAAATTGAGCGGCTTTCTGTCAGAGTTTGGCAGGGGCAGGAAAATGGTGCTGTCCACCACGGAAAACGGCCGAGTGTCGTCGAGAATGATGAGCGTGGTGCGGATAGGCGGCGAATTTTACTTCCAGACCGACCTGAACATGAGGAAATACCGCCAGCTTTCGGCCAACCAAAACGCAGCGCTGTGCATCGACAATATCCAGATCGAGGGGCGGTGCTCGGAGGCAGGGCGGCCGCTGGAAAACGAGGATTTTTGCCGGGTGTTCCGGGAGTGCTTCAAGGGCTCTTTCGATGCCTATTCTGCCTTGGAGAACGAGCGGCTCTTCGCATTCAGGCCGCTGTACATCCAGCGCTGGGTCTACGAGGGCGGCCTGCCATACATCGAGAGATTTGACTTAGAGGCTCAGCTTTACAGCTATGAAGAGTACAAGGGAGAGTGATGGAGCATAGCTTCTCAGAATGAAGAAAATACCGAAAAATAGCCCCGAGCAGCAGCCCGGGGCTTTTGTTTTACAGGGACTTTATCTCAAGGCCGTCACAGCCTCCAACTGCATCGGCGCTTCCGGCAACGCAAATGCTGCCCTTCTGACCAAGCTCACGGAGAACTCCGCAGAGCTCCAGCAGATCCTCCCTGGTAACTGACAGGATCTCCTTGCGAAGCTGCTGGCGGTGGGCAAGATCAATGCCGCACATCCAGGCATCGTCCTCGAAGATCCCCAGCTTTCCGGGGGAGCGCAGAGGCTCGGTATCGGAAACGGTGGAGATCATATACCGGGTCAGGTCCTCGCTGCCGGCGCACCACTCCTCGATCGCATCGGCAATCTTAGCGTAGGCTCCGAGGGACCTTGCCGGGGAGGGGTCACGGTAGGAGTAGCAGGCGAAATTTCCGCTTGGCTCCACTGCAAGACCGGATCCGTAGGCGCCCCCCTGGACACGGACGGTGTTCCACAGGTAGTCCAGGCTCAGGATCTTTGCTGCCACAAGGAGAGCACCTGTGCGGCGGCTTGTGTGCCAGCCCTGAGCTGCGTAGGAAACGCTGGCAGGAATGGCTATACCAAGCCTTTTGGGGAGGGCGGTCTTATACTTTGCGGAGCCCTTTCCGGCCTCGCCCTCAGGCAGGGTGAGCATTGAAAGAATGTCCGGCTGAGTGTCTGAGGTGATGCTGAGGGTGAGCCGTTTTTTGCAAACGCTCTGGCTGAGAGTGCTGCCG
Organism: Ruminococcus flavefaciens; assembly: GCA_902760805.1. Classification (GTDB taxonomy): domain Bacteria; phylum Bacillota; class Clostridia; order Oscillospirales; family Ruminococcaceae; genus Ruminococcus. The sequence goes on from CACWHY010000032.1 coordinate 5,971, forward strand.
ATCAGCTCTGCCAGCTTCTCGCAGCCGGCAGTTCCCTCCTTGACAAGCTGGTGAACAGCCTCCACGAAGGAGAAGCCTCCCATGGCCTCCCAAGCGGCATTTTTGGCGGAATATTGGGCAAGAGTAGCTCTCATGCCGATGCGGTGGCCTTCAGCGATGACGGTCTGGCGGTTGGTCTCCTCAGTCTGGAGAAGGATCGTGCGGATCTGCTCTGTGCAGGTGAAGTCGGTCTCGGTGAGGATCTCGCAGATCAGGTCAGCGGCCTGCTGAGCCTTCTCCTCAAGGGCACTGCATCGCACCACGATCAAGGGCTTGCAGCTCTCACGGTCGCTGAGCTGTGCGGCAGAGGTCAGGCCGAAGTCCAGCGAGCCTATGTACCGGCGGATCAGCTGCTGGAGCTGTGCAGCGGTGTGGCGCTTCGTGGGCAGCTGTCCCAGCAGCTCGCTGATAGTGGAAAGCTGGGAGAGCTGCTCCAGCGAGAGCTGAGAAACGTCGAAATACAGGGAGAAATGCAGTATGCCTCTGGTGGGGACGATGTGGCGGAGAACTGTGATCCCCTCCGCTTCATCGGCCTGTGTGGGAACAGGCTCCGGGTCGGGGGAGATCTCCTCAGGCGACAGCACAGGGATCGTTGCCCGTGCTTCCTCTGAGTCAGGGACAGCCTGCCACTCCGCCAGCTCCTTGGCGGCCTTTTCAGCGGCAGAACGCTGCTCCGGAGTCATTTCAGCCACACGCTTTGCCAGAGAAGCAGCCTCGGCCTCCTCACGGCGCCTTCCCTCCTCCTTGTCTGGAACGGCAGTCACGCAGCACATACCCTCGGGGGAGAAGATCTTCCGCAGAAGCTCCTCAAAACCGCTTCCCTTAGCCATTTCACGGATCTGTGCTATGTACTGGCCGAACTCCAGGTCGGTCATGGGGTCGCCGGTGTAGAACTGGCCGTCCAGCGCCTTTATGCACCGGGTAAGTCCCTGGGGCTCGCCCATATTCTTCATGCGGAACTCCATGCGGTTTATGCAGGCCTCCAGCTCGTCCTTGTCCAGCCCCTTGTCAGCGAGACCGTTCACGGTGGAGGAGATCAGCTCACGAAGGGCAGGGATCTGCTCCTGGTCAAGATTGCGGACAGTGAGTATGAAATAGCTCTGGGAAACGCCGTCCATGGAGCCGCAGTCCACGTCCTGACCCAGACCGGCGTCCAGGATCGCCTTTTTCAGCGGAGCCTCGTTGCTTCCGGCAAGGTACTCGCTCAGCACTTCGGCGGCCATATCGGTGACGATCTCTGACCAGCTGCCAAGGATCTTGCTCATGGTGAAGAGAGTGCGCTTCTCGGCGGACTCATCGGCGCCGATCTCATAGCGGATCACCCTTTCGCCGGAGACAGGCTCCTGAAGAGGGTCAACGGGCAGGTCGGCCAGCTTGCCTTTTCCCGAAAGATAGCCGGAAATGAGCTCCAAGGTCTCCTCCAGAGGAACGCTTCCGTCCAGGTAGAAGCAGCAGTTTGAGGGGTGGTAGAAGCGCTTCCAGGTATCCAGATAGTGCTCGTAGGTCAGGTCGGGGATATTCTCGGGACGGCCGCCGGAGCAGAATTTTCCGCTGTTATCGGGGAAGAGCAGCTCCCGGAGAGCGTCGTCGATGATCTCGTCCACGTCGGTGAAGGCGCCCTTCATCTCGTTGAAAACCACGCCCTTGTAGGAGGGAGTGCCGTCCTCGGCAAACTCCAAGTGCCAGCCCTCCTGTAGGAAGCACTTGGGGTCGAAACGGATCAGGGGAGCGAAAACTGCGTCCAGATACACCTTGGTCAGGTTGAGGAAGTCCCTGGGATCTCGGCTGGAAACAGGATAAACTGTCTTATCCGGGTAGGTCATTGCGTTGAGGAAGGTCTGCATACTGCTCTTGAGCAGGTCAACGAAGGGCTCCTTGAGGGGGAACTTATCAGATCCGCAGAGGACGCTGTGTTCAAGTATGTGGAAAACTCCGGTGTGATCCTCAGGGATCGTGCGGAAGGCCACGGCAAAGAGCTTGTTTGAGGCGCCGTTGTCAAGCCAGCACAGGGGAGCTCCGGTCTCGTTGTGGCGAAGCTCGAAAAGCGTTCCGCCCAGCTCCTTTGAGCTGCGCTCTCGTGTGAGGGTAAAGCCGAATTTTCCGGCGATTTCGGTGATGTTCATATTATTCTCCTTTGGTAGTATTTTCGGGGGACTTGGCTTTGCTGAGGAGCACGATAGCCGTCAGGATCAGCAGGATGCCGATAATCTTGGCGATGTCACGGGATTCGCCGTAGAGGGTCATGCCCAGCAGGGCTCCCACCAGCGGCTCCACCGCCACCAGGATAGCGGCCTTTCCGGACTCCATTTTTGCCAGGCCCCAGGTGTACAGAAAATATGGCAGCACTGTACAGACAACGCCTATCCCAAGGCACAAAAGGGCGGTCTTCCCGGAGGAAAATGCCAGCCGAGCGGTGTGTGCCGGGCTGCCTATGGGAAGGCTCCCCACAGCGCCGGCGATGAAGGTGAGAGCCGTGACTGTCATGGGGGAGTATTTGTTCAGTGCAAACCGCCCGAAGATCGTGTAAAGTCCGTAAAACAGGCCGGAAGCCAGTCCTGTCAGCAGCACCGGCAGAGTGAGGCCGCTGCCCTTTGAGACTCCTGCCGTAAGGAAGCAGCCTGCGAAGGTCAGCCCCAGTGCGGTCAGCTTCATGGCGGTGATCTTCTCCCGGAAGATGACTGCGGAAAGCAGCATGATGAAGACAGGGGAGGTGTACAGCAGCACCACCGCAACAGATGCCTCAGACTTTATCATCGTGTGGAAATAGCAGACATTGAACAGCACGATGCTGACGATGCCTGTTCCTGCGAACATCCACAGATCCCGGGGCTTCACCCGAAGGTCCCGTTTCAGCACAAGTGCGGTCAGCAGGAATATGGGCGCAGCTGTCGTCATGCGGATCAGCGAGATCTGCATAGGGTCGAAGCCGGCGGCGGACAGGCCTCTGATAAAGAGGCTGATGATCCCCCAAAGGACTCCGGCACCGATCACAGCGGCAGCAGGCAGGTGTTTTTTCATGAAAAAAGCCTCCGATCTGCCCTTTTCGGGCAAGAAAAACTACACTAATTATAGTATAAGCTGGGAAATAAGTCAATGATTTTTCATAAAAGGCTCCGTGAAGAACGTATTTACGGCGCAAATCTTGACATAATCTAATATGTATGATATAATGAACTGAATATGCTGTTACACGGAGTGCGGCAAAAAATAACTTTGGAGGCTAATATGAGTTACAACAGTCCCGAGATACAGAAATTCCTTGATTCGGCTAAAGAAGAGGCAAAGCGCTCATCAGGAAGCGCTGAGCTCATGACCTTCAGCGATTTCTGGGCTGAGAAGTATTCCGCAAACGATCTGAATTTCAGCAAGGGCGTCTTTTTAGGCGATGTGGCAGCCCTTTCTGAGCGCAGTCAGATAAACTATTACAAGGAGCTGACCTCCTACCACAGAGGTTTTTCTGCTCTGGTGGTGCCGGTCAAGCGGGTCATCAGAAAGCTGATGGCATTCCTGTTCCTGCCTGTAGTGGCTGAGCAGAACGAGGTCAATCTGGCTGTTTCTAGGCTTTTTACTCAGCTTAGGAGCTATGTCAACTGTGACAGCGCTGCTAAAAACGAGCGCTCTGTCAAGGAGCTGGAGCTGGAGCGGAAGGTCCGTGACCAGCAGGGTGCTATCGAACAGCTCAACGCTAAGATCGAAGAGCTCTCCGCAAAGCTGGAGGCTATGGAAAAGGGAGGCGACGCTAAATGAAGATATATCAGATCCTGGGATCCCTCAGCGCCGGCGATGCGATCGGCAATGACGCCATCGCTATCAAGCACGTTATCGAGGATATGGACATAAAGACAGCCATTTATGCGCCCTCAGTTTCTCCTAAGATCAAGGAGAGCGGCGTGTATACCCTCGACACTATGCCTAAGCTCAGCGAGGATGACATCGTGATCTATCACATGGGAAGCGGCTCGCCGATCAATACCATGGTGGCCGATCTTAACTGCCGGAAGATCATGCGCTATCACAATATCACTCCCTTCGAGTTTTTCAGCATCGACAGCCCTAAGGCTGCCGAGGACTGCCGCAAGGGTATCGTGGATATGAGGGAAAACCTCCTTGGCAAGTTCACAGCTTACATCGCAGCCTCGCAGTTCAATAAGAAAGATATGATCGACATGGGCTATAAGGAGCGTGACATCGAGGTCATTCCTATAATCTTCCCCTTCGACGACTATAAGCAGACACCGGACGCACGCATGGTGAAGAAGCTGTCAGACGGCTATACCAACATCGTTTTCGTGGGAAGGATCGCTCCTAACAAGAAGCATGAGGATCTTATCCGCACATTCGCTTACTATAAAAAGCACATAAACCCCAAGTCCAGACTGATCCTGGCCGGAAGCCCCAATCCCGACGGCATATACTTCGGGGACCTTCAGGACTACATCAAGAAGCTGGACGTTAAGGACGTGATCTTCCCGGGTCACATCTCATTCCCGGAGATCCTGGCCATTTACAAGACAGCCCACGTTTTCTTCTGCCTCAGCGAGCATGAGGGCTTCTGTGTGCCGCTGCTGGAGGCAATGACCTTCGATGTGCCGATCGTGGCCTATGACGCCTGCGCTGTGCCGGAGACCCTTGGCGGATCGGGCATCGTTGTGGACGACAAGGATCCAGTTTTCCTCTCAAAGGTGCTTGATGAGATCTGCACCAATGAGGCCATGAGAAAGGCCGTTATCGCTTCTCAGAGAGAGCGCATGAAGGACTTCGCCTATGAGAAGATCAAGGCGCAGCTCCAGGATTATCTCCGCAGATTTATGAAAAACTATCCGCCCCTTTCTCCGGACGACCCCAAAAAGACCTACAAGAAGCTCTATGAGCTGACCGAGGATAATATGCACAGCGCCGGAAAAACTCTCGACTTTTCCGCAGAGGCTCTCCTGGCCTGCGCCGAGCGTGAGGCAGAGGACACCGATGTTACGGCTCTGCTGAACAAGCCTTGCTCAGACAGCGAGTTCATAGAGTCCGCATATATCGCATTTTTCAATACGCTTCCCGACAGCGAGGCTCGTCAGATCTGGGAGGAGAGAGCAAGAGACCTCTCCCGTGCTCAGCTTGCAAAGGCCATAGTGGAGGAGGCTGTTCCCTCTAAGACACGCATGGACAAAGGCACTAAGGTGCGCTTCAACCCCTTTTCAACTGTGGTAAGACAGACAGAGACTGAAGAGGTCATTGATGAAGAAGGGGAAGGCGGTGTTCAGCCAGCATGAAAGCTATCTATATCGATGTGACCAATATCCCGGAGCTGAAGCGGTATACCGGTATTTCCCGTGTGGTCAGCGAGATCGCTGCCAATATGATCAGCGATCGTGTTGATGTTCGGCTTATCGCTTATTTCCCGAAAGCTCACGCTTACAGAGCGGTGGACAACGACCGCTTCTTCCTGGCTCTCAACGGCCTTCTGGAGGACAAGCGTGCCTGCTACACCGACACTTATATCCCCGTGGATCAGCTGGAGAAGGGCTCAGTGTTCTTCGATGCCAACAGCACCTGGCACACCCTGCCTAACAGGAGCTGGCTGCTGCCACGTCTGAAGGCCAGACAGATCCGTGTTATCCCCCTGATCCACGACATCATCCCTATCCGCTATCCTCAGCACATGGTGGGTCAGACCCTCATGCGCTTTATGGAGTTCCTTACAGCTCACCTGACCTACGCCGACGACATCGTGGTCACTACCGAGGCGGTGAAGTCCGATATACAGCAGCTTTGCAGGGAGCTGGATATTCCCGAGAAGCCTATCCACAAGATCGGCCTGGGAGCGGATTTCTCCACCGACAAGAGCCGAAACGACGCCGAGGAGGCTATAGACCCGGCTGTTGAGCAGATCTGCGAGGGACGGAGATTTATCCTGACCGTGGGAACTGTTGAGCCAAGAAAAAACCAGAAGATCCTGGTGGAGGCCTATGAGAAGCAGCTGGCCAAAATGGACATCGACGTTATCATCGTGGGTCATATCGGCTGGGAAATGGAGGGACTGCTGAAGCGCATCCAGTCCAACCGCCGTTACAATAAGGGTCTGTACCTGCTCTCCGGAGTAAATGATGCGACCCTGAATTTCCTCTATAAGAAGGCATTTATGGTGGTTTTTGCCTCCTACATCGAGGGCTATGGACTGCCCACGATCGAGGCACTTATCAACGGCGTGCCGATCGCCTGCTCTGACATTCCGGTAATGCGTGAGGTGGGCGGAAGATTTTGCGATTACTTCGACCCGGACAGCTCCGATGAGCTGATCAAGATCGTCAGCCGCTATGCCAATGACGATGCTGTCTATGCTGAGCAGCGCCGCCTTATCGCTGAGGAGTATCAGCCCCCCAAGTGGAGCGTTACTGCGGGCAAAATGGAGGCTCTCATGCTGGGCGATGACGACCCGAAGCATTTCGACCACAAGAGCGTCAAGCAAATCGTTTTCCTGTCCGCAAGACCAGACCCGATCCTGGCAACTCTGCCGTATATCGAGGAATTCATGCCCTTCATCACTGAGCTGGTGGTGTGCTGTCCCGATTTCATGGCGGACTATATGCACAAGCACTACTGCGGCCGGCTGAAGCTGACCACTATCACCGATGACGAGCTTCTTGCCGGAAGGACACTTCCTCCGGATCACTCCACAAGAAACTTCTTCCTCAGATGCCTTGCCATGGAGCAGGAGGCTATCGACGACGAGTTCATCATGTGCGACGACGACTACCGTCCCCTTCACCCGATCACCGAGGAGGTCTTCTACAAGGACGGCAAGTACCGGGGATATTATTTCTCCGACATCAGCAAGTGGCATTACTACGTCCCCAAGCTGTATTCCTACGATTACTGCCACTTCCGCACACTAAAATTCCTCCGCAGCCACGGCTATCCCACATTCCAGTATTCCTCACATATGCCTCAGCTCATCAACAAGGTGTGGTATAAGGAGCTCATCGCCAGGTACCCTGAGATAAAGACCAAGGGCTATGACGAGTGGAGCACATATTTCAACTACATCGCCGCTGAGCATAGAGAGCAGTATGAGCCCTGTGAGTACGTCACCCTCTCATGGCCGAATATCGGCGCTGAGCCCAAGGGCGTTGCTCAGCCGGAATACATCTTCGAGAACTTCTACGCCGAGAATTACGGCTACGGAAGACCCTTCGCCGAATGTGTAGACCACTTCACCGACCGTGAGGAGGTACTTGAGGACAACCGCACCAAGAAGCTGATCGCTCTTAAATTCAAGGCAGCCTACGATGACGCTCAGAAGGCTATAAGCGCCTTCGAGAGCGAATACGAGGAGCAGTACGGCGAGCTGCCCTGCGTTGCAGTGAATTTCCCGTCGATAGGCCAGGGAGAGCCCTCACTCAGTATACCCTGCGAGTACAAAATGAGCAGAAGGCTGCAAAACAAGATAAAGATAGGCGTTTCACGAGGAGAACGTACTGCGGCCAACTTTTATACCGTTATGGTGCAGATGTCGGTATGTGACGAAATGGGCATGAGCTACTACAGAAGAACAGCACCCCTTTCGCCAAGACTTGACTACTCCAACATACCCTTCGTCCTGCCGGAGGAGCTCCCCCAGGACAGAGAGCTCTTCATGAATATCCGTGTTTGGCTGAAAACAGGGGATACCTCCATGGAGAAGAGCTGCCCCATCATCTTCACAGACTGACCCTACGCAAAAGAAAGGACAATGACAATGGTAGAAGCTATCAAGGAACAGATAGTAAATCTGAAACGTCACCAGTTTCTCTTTGAGGAGCTGGTAAAGCGTGATTTCAAGAAAAAATACAAGCGCACGATCTTAGGTATGCTCTGGAGCCTTATCTCGCCCCTTATGCAGCTCCTGGTAATGAGCATCGTGTTCACCCACTTCTTCGGCAACCATAAGCCTCACTACACGATCTACCTCTTCGCCGGGAACCTGACTTACTCCTTCTTCAAGGACTCCACCAACGGCGGTATGAATTCCCTCATGCAAAACGCCAACATCATCACTAAGATCAACCTTCCAAAGTATATGTTCCTGCTGTCAAAGAACGTGGCCTCGCTGATAAACTTCGGCCTGACCCTGATCATCTTCTTCGTCTTTGCGGCCTGCGACCATATACCCTTCCACCCAAGATTTTTCATGCTGATATATCCTGTGCTGTGCCTGATCGTGTTCAATATAGGCTGCGGCTTCATACTTTCGGCGCTCTTCGTTATTTTCAAGGATATACAGTACCTCTACGACATCTTCACCCTTATGCTGATGTACCTGTCGGCGATCTTCTATTACACTGACAGCTACTCAGAGAGAGTTCAGCAGATCTTCTACGCAAACCCCCTCTACGTTTATATCTCCTATATCCGCCACATAGTCCTTGACGGCTATATACCGGGAGTTTTGACCCATATCCTGTGCCTTGTGTACGCTGTGGGAGCTCTCGCTATCGGCGCACTGATCTATAAGAGATACAACTACAAGTTCATGTACTATATGTAAGGAGGAGACAGAAGTGAAAAAGATCGAGCTGAACGACGTTTCCGTTTCGTATATAGTGGGAGACTTCTCCAACGTCGGCCTGAAGGACGTTATTATCCAGAAGATCAAGGGCACCTACACTCAGAAGGAGTTTCTTGCTGTGGATCGTGTGAACTTCGCCATTGAAGAGGGCGAGCTCCTGGGCATAGTCGGCACCAACGGCGCCGGAAAATCCACACTGTGCAAGGTGATCTCAGGCATCATGCGTCCCACCAGCGGCACTATGGCCGTCAGGGGAAACATCGCCTCTCTCCTGGAGCTGGGCACCGGCTTCGACGGTGACCTGACCGTTAAGGAGAACACCTTCCTCCGTGGCGCTATGCTGGGCTACACAAGAGAATTCATGAACGATACCTACAAGAGCATCATCGAATTCGCTGAGCTGGAGGAGTTCCAGGACAGAAAATTCTCCCACCTTTCCTCCGGTATGAAGTCAAGACTGGCCTTCTCCATCGCCTGCCTTGTCAAGCCTGAGATCCTCATCCTGGACGAGGTGCTCTCAGTTGGCGACGGCGGCTTCCGCAAAAAGAGCGAGGAGAAAATGCTGGAGATCATCAAGGGCGGCGCTACAACGATCCTTGTTTCCCATTCGCTGGCTCAGATCAGAAGAATGGCAACTAAAGTCCTGTGGCTGGACAAGGGCAAGCAGATGGCCTTCGGCGAGACCGAGGAGATCTGCGATAAGTACGAGGAATTCCTCAACAAGAAAAAGTGATCTAGGGAGCTTATCATGACTAAGTATCAAATACTTCTTGCTGTCCACAAGCTGCTGGAGAAGCGCTTCGAGCAGGACAGCGACCGCAGCCAGGGCTTTACCGATTACCTCAGAGCTGTGGATCCATATCTTTGGACCGACGGAAAGACCGCCGATCCGGAATACTACGGGGATTTCCTTGAGATCATGGACGAGCTCCATGAGGAGGAGGACTGCTCTCCCGAGAAGGGCAGAGAGCTGGCCGGAGCCTACCTTGCAAGGCTTTTTGCTGAGGGCGAGGACGTGGGCGAGGTCATGGACGAGGTGAGCCGCTGCTCTGATGAGGAGTGGAGCCAGATCGTAGGCGAGCTCTCCAAAAACAAGACCGTGAAGTACCGCTGCCCCTGCTGCGGCTGCTTCACTATGGACGAGCCCGAGGGCAGCTTCGGGATCTGTCCGGTGTGCTTCTGGGAGGACGACCCGGCGCAGAACCGTGACCCTGACCTGGAGGGCGGCGCAAACCGTGTGAGCCTGGAGCAGGCAAGGGCGAATTTCGCTGAGTTCGGTGCCTGCGATGAGAACGCAGTTCCCTTCGTGAGAGTTCCTACAGCAGAGGAGATAAGCGGTATCGTTCGGCAGCCGGACGACTCCGAGGAGGAATAAAAGCCATGGGCGGACAGCTATTGTCCGCCCTTTTTGTATTTTTCCGCAGCTTTCGGACATAATAGCCTTGACGAAAAAACGGAGGTGCATTATGGCGAAAATTCTAGCGCAGGGCGTTTTTCAGACGGAGAGCCTGCCCTGTATCGAGAGCTACGGCTCTGTAGTGGGCAAAAAAGAGGGCGAGGGGCCTCTGGGAGACTGCTTCGACAGGATCGTGGAGGACAGCCACTTCGGACAGGAGACCTGGGAGCAGGCGGAGTCCCGTTTCCAGCTGGAGGCTGTGAGGATAGCGGCGGCCAAGGGCGGCATCGCCAAGGAGGAGCTGGGCATGATCTGTGCCGGGGACCTGATAAACCAGTGTACCGGCTCAGCCTACGGCCTCAAGGAGCTGGAGATCCCCTTTCTTGGGCTCTACGGAGCTTGCTCCACCATGGCGGAGGGGCTCATTACGGCGGCGATGTTCATTGAGGGCGGCTTCGGGGAAAGGGCGGCGGCGGTGACCTCCTCCCACTTCTCCACGGCGGAGCGGCAGTTCCGGTATCCGCTGTCCTACGGCGGCCAGAGGACTCCCACCTCGCAATGGACCTGCACAGCGGCAGGGGCGGCCATACTCTCCCGGGAGAAGGGGGCCTGCCAGATCGTTGGAGGCTGCATCGGCAGGATCGCTGACATGGGTATCAACGACATCACCAATATGGGAGCTGCCATGGCTCCGGCGGCTGCGGAGACCATAGACCGCTATCTTTCGGCGACTTCCACCTCGCCTGCGGACTACGACCTGATCGTGACCGGAGATCTGGGGAAGGTGGGCAGCGCTCTTCTGCCGGAGCTGCTCTCGGACAAGGGCGTTGACCTGGGCGGCCGCCATACGGACTGCGGCGCAATGATCTTCGACGGGGACTCTCAGGACACACACTGCGGAGGATCAGGCTGCGGCTGCTGCGCAAGCGTGCTCTGCGGACATTTTCTGCCAAGGATAGAGCGTGGAGAGCTGACCAGCATCCTTTTCATCGCCACCGGCGCCCTCATGTCGCCTATGAGCTTGCAGCAGGGCAGCTCTATCCCGGCGATCGCACACCTTGTCCACATCAAAAGGAGGTAACTATGCTGACAGACATCATCAAGGCTTTTTTAGTGGGAGGAGCTCTCTGCGCTGTGGGCCAGCTCCTTATCGACTACACCCGGCTGACCCCGGCACGGATCCTCAGCGGATTTGTGGTGGCAGGAGTCATCCTCTCGGCAGTGGGGCTTTACGGGCCCCTTGCAGACTTCGCCGGAGCCGGAGCAGCTGTCCCTCTCACGGGCTTCGGCCACCTTCTGGCAGAGGGCGTCCGCAAGGCAGTTGCTGAGGACGGCCTGATCGGGATCTTCACCGGAGGACTTACGGCGGCTTCGGGCGGCATAGCGGCTGCACTTATAGCCGGCCTTGGAGCAGCGGCTGTTTTTCCCCAAAAGGACAAGACCTAGACCCCTCCGGAGAATATCTCGTCCGGCGGCTGCATAAGATTTTTTCAGAAGATCTTGTGAAAGGAAGGCTGCTATGGGACTTACAGAAAAGGAGGCTGCCGCACGGCTGAAGGAGCACGGCGGCAATACTCTCAGCGAAGGCCGCAGAACAGGGGCTGCGGCCATATTTTTCGGCCAGTTCAAGGACGTCATGGTGATGATCCTGCTGGCGGCAACGGCTGTATCGGCGGCGCTGGGAGAGATCACCGACGCCGTTACGATCATACTTATCGTGCTGCTCAATGCGGTCCTGGGCTTTATCCAGGAGTTCCGCACGGAGCACACCCTCGAAGCTCTGCGGAGCATGACTGCGCCCACGGCCAAGTGCTGGCGTGACGGAAAGCTCCGTGTGATCCCGGCGGCGGAGCTTGTTCCCGGGGACGTGGTGGAGCTGGAGGCCGGCGACCGTGTGCCTGCTGACTGCGCAATACTAAAGGCGTCGGGATTTTTCGCAGACGAGGCCACTCTCACCGGCGAGTCTGAGGCTGTGCAGAAGCTGCCGGGAGATCCGCAGGACAGGGACAATTCCCTTAACCGGCCAAATATAGCCTACTCCGGCACATCTGCTGTCAGGGGGAGCTGCCGGGGAACAGTCATCGCAACGGGCAGGGATACCCAAATGGGGCGGATCTCGGAGATGCTCACAGGGATTGGCCGGGAGATGACTCCTCTGCAAAAGCGCCTTGCGGAGCTGGGAAAGGTGGTGGCTGTGATCTGCCTGCTGGTATGCGTGGCGGTCTTCGCAGCAGGCGTCCTGCGAGGGGAGGAGGTCTTCGCCATGCTCATGACCGGTATCACGATCGCTATCGCTGCGATCCCCGAGGGACTTCCGGCCACTGTGACCATAGCTCTGGCGCTGGCGGTGAGCCGGATGATGAAGCAGAAGGCTCTTGTCAACAAGCTCCACAGCGTGGAAACTCTGGGCTGCACGTCGGTGATCTGCTCCGATAAGACCGGCACTATCACCGAAAACCGCATGACTGTGACAGAGCTCCACACAGCGGACAGGGGCTATTCCGTCAGCGGCTCAGGCTACGCAATGACCGGCGGCATCACCGTTCAGGGGGAGCGGTTTGCGGTGGATATGCGGAAGGAGCCTGCTCTTCGAGAGCTCCTCTGCTGTGGAGTTTTGTGCAGCAGTGCTCAGATCAGCCCCGTTCGTGGGAAAAAGCGCAGCCGCTGGGAGATCTCCGGCGACCCCACTGAGGCTGCTCTCCTGATCGCCGGAGCAAAGGCCGGAGTCACAAAAAGCTCCCTTGAGGGGAGCTTCCGGCAGAGAGAGGAACTGCCCTTCGACAGCGAGAACCGCTATATGGCGGTGTTTGGCAGCTCTCCCACCGGTAAGGTCATGTACCTGAAGGGCGCCGGCGAGGTGATCCTGCCACGGTGCAGCCGGTACCTGAGCGCTTCCGGTCAGGAGCTGCCCATGGACTCACGGATCCGGCAGGAGATCTCCCGAAAAATAGGGGAAATGTCCGGTAGAGCCCTCCGTGTGCTGGCTCTGGCAAGGGCGGAGTGCCAAAAATTCGCTCCGGAAATGAGCGGCCTGACCTTCCTGGGGCTGGCCGGGATGATCGACCCTCCCCGAGAGGAGGCAAAGGAGGCTATCCGCAAGTGCGCTGCGGCCTCGGTGAAGACCGTCATGATCACCGGCGACCACAAGGAAACTGCTGTGGCAGTTGCAAAAAAAGCAGGCCTTCTCCGTGGGGGAAAGGCCATGACAGGCGCTGAGCTGGACGCTCTCACTGATGAGGAGCTTGACCGCTGTATCGGCCAGCATACGGTGTTCGCCCGTGTGGAGCCTGCCCACAAGCTGAGGATAGTCCGCAGCTTCAAGCGCCTCGGCCAGATCGTGACCATGACCGGCGACGGGGTGAACGACGCTCCGGCGATCAAGGAGGCCGACGTGGGAGTTGCCATGGGTCAGACCGGCACCGATGTCACCAAGCAGGCCGCAGACGTGATCCTCCTGGACGACAACCTGGCCACGCTGGTGGGGGCGGTGGAGCAGGGGCGGTGCGTTTACGCAAATATCCGCAAATTCGTGCGGTATCTGCTGTCCTGCAACATCGGCGAGGTGCTGACCATGTTCGTGGGTATCCTCATGGGAATGCCCGTTGTGCTGCTGCCTGTGCAGCTTCTCCTGGTCAACCTGGTGACGGACGGCCTCCCGGCGATCGCTCTGGGACTGGAGCCCCCTGAGAAGGACATCATGAGCCGTCCGCCAAGGCGCTCGGACGAGGGATTTTTCGCAGGGGGACTTATGGCCAAGATCCTTTTTCGGGGAATTTTCATTGGCCTGTCAACTCTGGCATCATTCGCTCTGACCATGCGGTTTGGGGGAAGCCTCTCCGCCGGCAGGACAGCGGCGCTGATCACACTGGTGGTCTCACAGCTGATCCACGTTTTTGAGTGCCGCAGCGAGACAAAGGGGATCTTCCGGATCGATCCCTTTGGCAACGTGAAGCTGCTCCTTGCAGCCCTTTTCAGCGGAGGAGTTTTGGCGGCAGCGGTGATGTTCCCGCCTCTTCAGACCGTGTTCGAGACAGTTGACCTGAGCCGTCAGCAGCTCCTGACTGCCCTTGGGCTTAGCGCAGCAGTGCCCGTGATCAGCGGAATATTCAGTCCTTCGCCCAAAAAGTGAGCTCACATCAGCCCGAAGCTGATCGAGATAGCGTCGTCCACCTTGCTCATGGCGGAGGTGTCCAGCTCGCCCATTTTGTCCTTTAGGCGGCGCTTGTCGATGGTGCGGATCTGCTCCAGAAGGACGATGCTGTCACGGGCAAGTCCGCATTTATCGGCCTGGACCTCGATGTGGGTGGGAAGGCGGTTTTTGTCACGCTGGCTGGTGATAGCAGCAGCGATCACCGTAGGGCTGTGGCGGTTGCCCACGTCGTTCTGAACGATAAGTACCGGCCGGACGCCGCCCTGTTCTGAGCCCACAACGGGGCTTAGGTCTGCGTAATAGATCTCTCCACGTTTAACTGACATAATATCTATCTCCCAAAAAGAAGTTGTACTAGCATTATTCCACACCGGGGCTGAAATATACAGTCCCGGCCTTTTATTATATGCGAAGGGGAGATCGTTGGTGCGAGGCCTTTTGGACAACGTATGGAAAACGTATCATTAAACCAATTGTAGGGGAGGCCGCCCTCGGCCTCCCGGCCATTCCGACAGCATCGGCCGGAATGAATTGTAGGGGACGGCGTCCTCGACGTCCCGGCCGTTTGGAAAATGTGTGCGGAAATGTAGGGGCGGATATTATCCGCCCGGCCTTTTGAATGACGTTTCCGAAAACGAATTGTAGGGGAGGCCGCCCTCGGCCTCCCGGATGATCCGACATCATCGGCTGGAACGAATTGTAGGGGACGGCGTCCTCGACGTCCCGGAGAATCAGACATCATCTGCCGAAACGAATTGTAGGGGCGGATATTATCCGCCCGGCCGTTCGTTAAAACGTATCGTTTAACGAATTGTAGGGGAGGCCGCCCTCGGCCTCCCGGCCATTCTCGATGTCCCGGCCTTTGGGACAATCTGTGCGGTAACAACATGGTGGGGCGATGTGGGCATCGCCCCCTACGTTTTGTTGTCCGTCAGACCTACGCCTCGCATGGCAAAGAGGAACACCTCCTAGAGGGGAGGGGCTAAAATAAAACCGGTGCAAAAGCCGGTGCGCCCCTCCCCTCTATACGGTTTTCCTCTCTGCACTCTTCTCTTTTCCCTCACTCCCCACCTGCACCGGCTTTTGACTGTTCTTCGCAGGACCCTTACGGGCCTGCTGGGTTTTGATATTCGTTATTGCGGGCGGATAATATCCGCCCCTACAATTCGTTTCGGCAGATGATGTCGGAATGGCCGGGAGGCCGAGGGCGGCCTCCCCTACAATTGTTTCCCCGGTAAAAATGCAAATACGTCCGCCTTCTACGATCATGGATAAAAAAAGAGCCTGCCGAAGCAGACTCTTTTGCCTTACCATAATGGTTTTGGGATCTTATCCCATAAGTTTCAATCCTGTGCAAGGATCTCCTTGTAGAATTCAGCGTAGTCCTTGCGGCCCTGCTTTGTGAATTCGATAGCAGTTCTGGGGTGCTGATTGAGGAGACCGGTCATCAGGTACTGGAAGTCATAGCCCCAAACAGCGCCGGCCTCACGGACAGCAGGCATCTGATCCTCGATGAAGCGGATAACGGGGTAAACGTTGTACTTGGGGTTTTTCAGGAAGCCCAGAAGCAGCTCCATAGCGCAGTTTCCGGCACCACGGCCCATTCCGGCATAGGTAGCGTCCAGCCAGTCAACTCCGTCGCCGACAGCCTCAATGGTGTTTGCGAAGGCCAGCTGCTGGTTGTTGTGAGCGTGGATGCCCAGCTTCTTGTTGTACTTCTCGGCAAACTCGTTGTAAAGAGCGGCGATACGGGCGATCTGCTCAGGGTAGAGGGATCCGAAGCTGTCCACGATGTAGATAGCGTCAACAGGGGACTTGCCCAGCAGCTCCAGAGCCACCTTCAGGTCGGCCTCCTGAGCTGTAGAGATAGCCATGATGTTGCAGCTTACCTCGTAGCCCTTGCTCTTGGCGTCCTCGATCATGTCGATAGCCGTAGGCATCTGGTGGAGGTAAGTAGCCACACGGATCAGGTCGATGGGGCTCTCTGAGCGGTCGTGGATGTCATTTTTGTAGTTGCATCTTCCCACGTCAGCCATTACAGCCAGCTTCAGGTCGGTGTTGTTCTCGCCAACGATAGAGCGCACATACTCGTCATCGCAGAACTTGCAGGGGCCGAACTTGCTCTCATCGAAGAGTTCCTTATCGCCTCTGTAGCCGAATTCCATATAGTCCACGCCAGCACGGAGATTTGCCGTATATAGAGCCTTCACGAAGTCATCGGTGAAGTGAAAATCATTTACCAGTCCTCCGTCACGGAGGGTAGCGTCAACGACCTTTATGTCAGGTCTGTAGTCCATGAGCTTTGAGATCTCTTTCATTAGATCAGATCCTTTCTAATTTCACGCTTTATACTGTAGCGCTTTAAAGTAAAATCCAACTGTGTATGTAGTATAACACATTTATTTCCTTTTGTCAATGGTTTTTGCTGAATTTTTTCGCCAATTTCCCCCGCAGCCCTCCCGGGGTTGAAAAACTGCCGGTTTTGTGGTATACTGGTAAAAACGGCTCATTGAGCTGATATAGGGAGGATAACATGGAACTGAAAAAATTTCTTGCGGCGGCTCTTGCCGTCACTGTTATAGGAGGAGCCCTGCCCGTTTCCGCTGCAACAGCGGCTGAGGAGATCGGCGACGGCGTAATCATCACCGACGTGTCTACTTCCGGAAAATTCGGCGATATCAGCTGGGAACTGGATCAGCAGACCGGCGTGCTCACCCTTTCCGGAGAGGGTCCCGTGGCCTATGAGGGATACTCGCCATGGAACGACCTGCACCAGGAAGTGACCTCGATCGTTGTGGAAGAGGGCGTGACCTCGCTCCCTGAGAGCGTTTTCAGCCTTTGCTATGCTCAGACTCTCGACCTGCCTTCGACTCTGACTGAGATCCAGGGCGAGGCGCTGGGATTTTTGGGGCTCATGCCGAAGCTCACTGAGATCCGAGTTGCTGAGGGGAATACGTCCTACACCAGCGTGGACGGAGTGCTTTTCGACAAGGATATGGACACTCTGCTGAAATACCCGATCCAGAAGGCTGATGAGAGCTACACAGTGCCGGAGGGCGTGAAGACGATCTATGATACAGCCTTCCTTTCACAGCGCTATCTCAAGTCGGTAACTCTGCCTGAGGGTCTGGAGACCGTCAGCGAGGCGGCCTTCTACAACTGCAAGCAGCTGGAGCAGATCGACTTCCCCGAAAGCGTCACCGAGATCTGCGGAAATGCCTTCCCGGGAACTCCCTGGCTGGCTGCAAGGCAGGAGGAAGATCCGCTGGTGATCGTGAACGATATACTGGTCAACGGCCTTGCTGCTGAGGGAGCTGTCATTATCCCTAACGGAGTGCGCCGGATAGCGCCCTTCGCCTTTGAGTTCAACACGAATATCACCGAGGTGTACATTCCCTTATATGTAGAAAGCATCGGAAAAAGCGCATTCTTCCACTGCTCCGGCCTCAAGAAGCTGGACACTGGCGAGGTGAAGGAGATAGATACCGGTGCATTCTGCGGCTGCTCTGAGGTCACAGAAGTGACCTTATACAATGCTGAGAAGATCGGCCAGTACGCCTTTGCAGACTGCGAGAAGCTGTGGCTGATCACTATTGAAAATCCTGAGTGTGAGATCTATGACGACCCTGCCACGATCTGCTACGGCGGAAACGAAAAGGACGGCTACACATTCGGCGGAACGATCAGCGGACTTGAGGGCTCTACAGCTCTGGATTACGCTAAGAAATACGGCTATAACTATGATGAGATGTTACCCTATGTGATCACTTGCACTGGTGACGCCAACGGCGACGGCAAGGTGGACTTAGGGGACGCAGTTGCCGTGCTCCAGTACGTTGCTCTTCCGGCAAAGTATTCCCTGGACGAGTATCACCTGAGTGTCGCTGACGTGGTGGACAAGGATACCAGCGGTGTCAACGGCAAGGACGCCCTTGCCCTGATGATGGTGGACGCAGGACTGATCCTGGATCAGGAATTGCCTGTCACATCGGCAAAATTGGATGAAAAGCTGGCTGAGCAGCCGGCAGGATGACGAGCTTTACCGGGTCCGGTCTTGGACCCGGCATTTTTTTGCCAGGAAGATCCCCAGGAAAATCAGCAGAGCTCCGGCTGTGTAGCAGATCATGTCTATCCATGAGAAGCTGGTGCCGATAAGCACTCGGAAAAACCTGATGTGACCCAGTCCCAGCAGGTCAACGATGTGGATCCCTTGCAGGAATTCCACCAAATAGGCGAAAATGAGCACGCCTGCCGCTACCAGATCGTGGTCATACTTTCCGCCGAGAATGATCTGTACAAAGCAGTATACCGCCCAAACTACGATCACGTCGCCCATGTAGTTTCGGATAAATCCGCCGTGGAGGAAGAGTGCGATCATTACCTCCACCGCCAGCAAAAGCAGGAATATCCCCGTATAACGCAGCCTCATTTGTCCAGCTCCTTTGCCAGATCCGGGAAAATGCTCAGGCTCCGGCGAAGGATCCCGTTCATGGCGGCGATGGCCGTGCCGTAGTTGGTGAAGGGCACTCCTGCGGCGAGGGTGCGCTTCATGCGTGAGGTCACCTCACGGGCATTCAGCATACAGCCTCCGCAGTGTATCACAAGGGAGATCCCAGAGAGGTCCTCGGGGAAGTCTCTTCCGGAGGAAAGCTGGATCTCCAGCGATCTTCCGGTGGTTTTTTTCAGCAGAGCCGGCAGCTTCACGCTTCCGATGTCGCCGCACTGCCTGTGGTGAGTGCAGCCCTCTGAGATCAGGACGGTGTCGCCTTCCTTCAAGGAGGAAATGGCTGCTGCGCCCCGGACAGCGGTCTCCAGAAAGCCCTTATATCGAGCCATGAGGATCGAGAATGAGGTCAGGGGAACGCTCTCGGGAACGATCCTGCTGACCATTCCGAAGGCCTGAGAGTCGGTGATCACCATTTTCGGGGGAGCTGCCAGAGCGGAGAGGGTCTGCTCCAGTTGGTGCTCCTTGGTGAAAAGAGCCATAGCGTCGGCGTCCAGCACGTCACGGAGAGTTTGGGTCTGGGGAAGGATCATGCGTCCCTTGGGAGCGGACTGGTCGATCGGGGTCACCAGCACCACCATATCCCCGGGGGAGAGCAGGTCGCCCACGATCCGGCGCTCCTCCTGAGCCGGAGCCATAGCCGCAAGCCGCTCCTTGAGCTCATGAATGCCCTGACCTGTCCTGGAGCTGACAGAGAGCTGGTTTTCCCCGGTGATCTGGGGAACAGACAGGTCGGCCTTTGTGAAAACGATGAGGAAGGGTATCTGGTTTTCTTTGAAGAGACCGATCAGCTGGCGGTCGGCCTCGCCAAGGGGAACTGTACCGTCGGCGGCAAGAACAGCCATGTCGGTCTTGGCAAGGATCTGGCGAGTTTTCTTCACACGGAGCTCACCCAGAGCGCCCTCGTCGTCAAAGCCGGGGGTGTCGATGATCTCCACGGGACCCAGCGGGAGGAGCTCCATGGCCTTATAGACCGGGTCAGTGGTGGTGCCCTTCACGTCGGAGACCACGGAGAGCTCCTGACCGGTGACGGCGTTGACAAGGCTGGATTTTCCGGCATTTCTGCGGCCGAAGAAGCCGATGTGTACCCTCTCGCCGGAGGGCGTATCGTTAAGGCTCATAGTGTACCTCCTAAAGATCATAGTAATTGCGTGGTGCAGGGAGCCGCTCGCTCTCTGCCGGAGTCAAGAGACAGAGCCTCTTGCAGGGTCCGGGACAGAGTCACGGCAGGAGTTTTTCTCTATATAAAAACACACGTCCCCTATGAAAGGGGACGCTTTATGCTTTGATGATCAGAATTCGATCTGGCTGATAACGCTCTTCAGAGCCTTTGCACTTGCCTGGAGCTGTGCGGTCTCCTCCTCAGTGAGAGAAGGGCTGATCTCACGCTCGACGCCGTTGCAGCCGATAACGCAGGGAAGGCTGAGGCAAACATCATTGATACCGTACTTGTCGTTGATAAGTGTGGAAACGGGGATGATGTTCTTTGCGTCACGAAGGATCGAGTCGCAGATCTTGTTGACGCTCATTGCAATGGCGTAGAAGGTCGCACCCTTTCTCTTGATGACCTCTGCACCGGCAGTTCTGACCTCGCTGAGGATCTCGTCCTTGTCGATGTCGGGAGTTTCCTCGTCCTTGCAATACTCATCAGCAGGAACGCCTGCGATGCTGGAAGAGGACCAAGCGATCATGGATGAGTCGCCGTGCTCGCCAAGAACATTTGCGTGGATGCTGTTGGGGCTCAGACCTGTGTGGTCAGCGATGATAGAGCGCAGACGTGAGGTGTCAAGCGCTGTACCTGAGCCCAGGACCTGCTTAGGAGTCAGGTCTGTACACTTGAGGATAGTGTATGTAATGATGTCAACGGGGTTGCTGACAACGACGTAAACTGCGTCGGGAGCTGCCTTAGCGATCTGAGGCATAACGTCCTTGATGATGTTGACGTTGGCCTGAGCAAGATCAAGACGGGTCTGGCCGGGCTTTCTTGCAAGGCCGAGAGTAACGATCACTATGTCGGAGCCGGCGGCGTCTTCGTAGGTGCCGTCATAGACCTCGATATTGTGGCCGAAGGAGATGCCCTGACGAATATCCATAGCCTCACCCTTAGCCTTAGCCTTATTGATGTCGACCAGGACGATGTCTGTGCAGGTGCCGGCTACGGCGAGAGTATATGCAACAGTAGCGCCAACGTTTCCGGCGCCGAGGATAGTAATTTTAGTTCCATTTTTTTCTGCCATGATGATTACCTCCGTTAAGAGTTTGTATATTCCCTATATACTATACTACTATTATAACACATCGGCGCAAAATATCAAGGGATAAAGAATGAACATTCCCTAAAATCGTAAAAACATACAGATCAAAGGCGCAATCAACAGAATTTTTTAACTTTAGGGGGCTTTTGGGGACTGATGAAAATGAATAATATCCGCTAATTAGTGGATATTTTCCGGAAAAATGAATAAATATCCAAACCCCCTTGACATTCTTTTACAGGGGTGTATAATATACTTATCGGAAAATTTTTACCGGCTCAGGCCGGTCTCATATCCAAGGAGGTAAATCATCATGGCTAAGGAAATCAAAAAGGTGGTCCTCGCTTATTCTGGCGGACTTGACACTTCTATCATCATCCCGTGGCTGAAGGAAAATTACAACAACTGCGAAGTCATCGCTGTTTCAGGTGACGTAGGACAGGGCACTGAGCTTGACGGACTTGAGGAAAAGGCTATCAAGACCGGCGCTTCTAAGCTCTACATCGAGGATCTGAAGGAGGAGTTCATCCAGGATTACGTTTATCCTACAGTTCAGGCCGGCGCTATCTATGAGAACAGATATATGCTGGGCACCTCCTTTGCAAGACCTATCATCGCAAAGCGTATCGCTGAGATCGCTATCAAGGAAGGCGCTGACGCTATCTGCCACGGCTGCACAGGAAAGGGCAACGACCAGGTACGTTTCGAGCTGGCTATCAAGGCTTTCGCTCCTGATATGGAGATCATCGCTCCTTGGAGGATCTGGGACATCAAGTCCAGAGATCAGGAGATCGACTACGCTGAGGCTCACAATATCCCTCTGAAGATAAACAGAGAGACAAACTACTCTAAGGACAAGAACATCTGGCACCTCTCTCATGAGGGTCTGGATCTTGAGGATCCTGCAAACGAGCCGCAGTATGAGAAGCCCGGCTTCCTTGAGATGGGCGTTTCTCCTATCAACGCTCCTGACAAGCCCACTTACGTTACTATCCACTTCGAGAAGGGTATCCCCACCGCTATCGACGGCAAGGAGATGAACGGCGTTGAGCTGGTTTCCACACTGAACAAGCTGGGCGGCGAGAACGGTATCGGTCTGGCTGACCTTGTTGAGAACCGTCTTGTTGGTATGAAGTCCAGAGGCGTTTATGAGACTCCCGGCGGTGCTATCCTCTACCACGCTCACGAAGTTCTCGAGACTATCACTATCGACAAGGAGACTGCACGCATCAAGCAGTACCTCGGCATCAAGTTCGCTGACATCGTTTACAACGGCCAGTGGTATACTCCTCTCCGTGAGGCTCTCAGCGCTTTCGTTACTGAGACTCAGAAGAACGTTACAGGCGACGTTAAGCTGAAGCTCTACAAGGGCAACATCATCAACGCCGGCGTAACTTCTCCCTATACTCTCTATGATGAGGAAGTTGCTACATTCGACGAGGACGACGTTTACGACCAGAAGGACAGCGCAGGCTTCATCAACCTCTTCGGTCTCCCGATCAAGGTCAAGGCTAAGCTGGATCAGAAGAGAAACAACAAGTGATCGATCGTCTTTGGACAGTTCGTTTTTTCGCTTTTCTAAACTGATATGTTATCCAGGCAGGGGAGCCTTCTCCTGCCTGTAGCTTTTTTGGTTGTTAGCTGTTAGCTGTTAGCTATTAGCCGTTAGCAATTAGCTGTTAGCTATTAGCTGTTAGCAATTAGCTATTAGCCATTAGCTATTAGTCAACAGGGGGCGATATTATGCAGGGGTATAAAGAACTATTGGTGTGGCAAAAGGCTATGGAGCTTGTGGAGGAGGTCTACAGGCTTATCCGGTCGATACCGGAAAGCGAGAGATTTGCCCTGATCGACCAGATAAGACGTTCAGTGATATCTATTCCCTCAAATATTGCAGAGGGCAGAGGCAGAAATACCGAGAAAGAGTTTGTCAGGTTTCTGAATATTGCTAATGGCTCTGCATTTGAGCTTGAAACACAGCTCATCATATGTCTTCGTTTGGGCTATCTCAGTGAAGTACAGAGTGAAAAGGCATTTCAGCTTTGCGGCGAGGTCTGTAAGATGCTCAATTCTCTGATCAAAAAGCTGACAGCTAAAAGCTAAAGGCTAACGGCTAAAAGCTAAAAGCTATAAACTCAATAACAAAAGATGAAAGGTAAGATACTATGGCAGACATGATGTGGGCAGGAAGGTTTTCCAAGCAGGTGGACGCTGGCGTCAATGCTTTCAACTCTTCCATTGCCTTTGACGGACGTATGTACCGTCACGATATTCAGGGCAGTATCGCCCACGCCACTATGCTTGGCGAGTGCGGTATAATCCCTCAGGAGGACAGCGCTAAGATCATCGAGGGCCTCAAGGAGATCCTCAGTGATATAGACTCCGGCGCACTGGAGCTTGACCCCAATGCTGAGGATATCCATATGTTCGTTGAGGCTGAGCTGACAAAGCGCCTTGGGGACGTTGGAAAAAGGCTCCACACAGCCCGTTCAAGAAACGATCAGGTGGCAGTTGACCTGAGGCTCTACCTCAGGGACGAGATCGCTGAGATCATGGCCATGGTCAAGAAACTGGCCGCCGCCCTCATCGAGATGGCAGCTCAGCACACCGAGACCATCATGCCGGGCTACACTCATCTCCAGAGAGCACAGCCGATAACCTTCGCTCACCACCTTATGGCCTATGTTTGGATGCTGCTGAGGGATCTGGACAGGCTCAGGGACGCTGGCGAGCGCATGAACGTTTGCCCTCTGGGCTGCGGAGCTCTTGCCGGCACTACCTACCACACCGATAGACAGCGCACCTCAGACCTGCTGGGCTTTTCTGCACCTATGCCCAACAGCCTTGACGGAGTTTCCGACAGAGATTACTGCGTGGAGCTCTGCTGCGCAATGTCACTGCTGATGACCCACCTTTCACGCTTCTCTGAGGAGATCATCCTCTGGTGCTCATGGGAGTTCAAATTCGTGGAGCTGGACGACGCCTTCGCAACAGGCTCCTCCATAATGCCCCAGAAGAAAAACCCCGATGTTACGGAGCTTATCCGTGGCAAGACCGGAAGAGTCAACGGCGACCTTGTTACTCTGCTGACTATGATGAAGGGACTTCCCCTGGCTTACAACAAGGATATGCAGGAGGACAAGGAGGCTATCTTCGACGCTATCGACAACGTGAAGCTCTGCGTCAAGACCTTCACTCCCATGCTGACCACCATGAGAGTGCTCAAGGACAATATGCGAAATGCCGCCGCCAGAGGCTTCATCAATGCCACAGACTGCGCAGATTACCTGGTGAAGAAGGGTATGCCCTTCCGTGATGCTTACAAGATCACAGGAACTCTCGTTGCTCAGTGCATCGAGAAGGGACTTACTCTGGAGACCCTGCCCATGGCCGATTACAAGGCAATGACCGAGCTCTTCGATGAGGACGTTTACCAGGCTATCAGCCTTGAGACCTGCGTTCGTGAGAGAAAGTCCGAGGGCGGTCCTTCACCGGAGGAGGTCACAAAGCAGATCGCTCTTGCTAAGGCACAGCTGGAGAAGTTCGCATGAATAAAAAGGAGCTGACCTTCATCATTGGCCTGACCATACTCATGGGAGTTATCTGGATCGCCGGCGAGCTTGTAATGGGACTGTGGATCCCTGTGGTGCCAAAGGCACACGCATTCTGGCTGACGGGGATCATTGTAGTGACACTGGTGATCAGCGTTTGGCACTCCATGAAGGAGGACGAGAGCGACCGTCAGGATCCCAAGCGTGCAAAGTACGACCGGAAGACCAGCAAACGGAAAAAGTGATCCCGGGATCATGCTGAAGCGCTCCGCAAGGGGCGTTTCGCTGAAAGATACATCAACAAAATTGGAGGAATAACAAATGTCAGTTAAGGTTTATATTGACGGGCAGGAGGGTACTACCGGCCTGAAGATCCTCGAGCGCTTCGAGGGCAGAAATGATATCGAGCTCATCCGTATCAGTGAGGAGCTCAGAAAGGATCCTGCCGAGAGAGCCCGTCTCATCAACAGCGCAGACTACGTTTTCCTCTGCCTGCCGGACGCAGCTTCCATTGAGGCAGTTTCCTTCATCGACAAGGACAACGACCACGTCCGCATTATCGACGCCTCTACTGCTCACCGCACGAATCCCGATTGGGCTTACGGCTTCCCGGAGCTTTCTGCTGAGCACAGAGCAAAGATCGCAGGCTCCAACAGAGTTGCGGTGCCCGGCTGCTATGCCAGCGGCTTCGCTTCGATCGTTTATCCTCTTGTTGCAAACGGCGTGATCCCGGCGGATTACCCGGTCTTCGCCTATGCCACATCAGGCTACAGCGGCGCCGGCAAGAAGGCTATCGCTGTTTATGAGGGCGACGAGAAGCCCTTTGAGTTCAATAGCCCCCGTCAGTACGCTCTTTCTCAGGCTCACAAGCACCTCCCCGAGATGCAGGCTGTTTCCGGGCTGACCTACAAGCCTATGTTCAACCCCATGGTCTGCGATTACTACAGCGGAATGGTGGTAAGCGTGCCTATACAGACAAGAACTCTCCCCAAGAACTTCACTCCTGAGGAGATCCAGAAAATGTACGCAAAGCACTACGCCGGAGCAAAAATGGTTGAGGTGATGCCTCTCATGAGCCCCGACGAGCAGAAGGGCTTCTTCCTGGCCTCAAATACTCTCAGCGGCCAGAACAAGCTCCAGGTATTCGTTTTCGGAAACAGCGACCAGATCCTGCTCTGCGCCCGTCTTGACAACCTTGGCAAGGGCGCCAGCGGTGCGGCTGTACAGTGCCTCAACATCATGATGGGTATCGATGAGACCACCGGTCTTGTCTGAGAGGAGGCGCTATGGAGATCCGCAAAATGACGATCAGCGACTACGACGCTGTTTATGAGCTTTGGATGTCCTGCAAGAATATGGGCTTCAACGACGTGGACGACTCCCGGGAGGGCATCGAGCGCTTTCTCCGGAGGAACCCCGATACCTGCTTCGTTGCAGTGGACGAGGGCAGGCTCGTTGGAGTCATCCTTGGCGGACACGACGGCAGGCGTGGCTTTATCCACCATGCAGCCGTTGCAGGGACTCACAGGCGTCAGGGACTCGGCACAAGGCTGGTGCAGGCCTGCCTTGAGGCTATGAAGGCGGAGCAGATCAGCAAGGTGGCTCTGCTTGTGTTCAAATATAACGATGACGGCAATGCCTTCTGGGAAAAACAGGGCTTCACCGTCAGGGAGGATCTGAACTACCGAAATATGGCTCTCCGAGAGCTTGTTAGGATAGATACATGATTGGCGGAGAATGGCCTCGAAGAAAGAGGATCCGCCTTGAAAACCATGACTATTCACAGGATAGTGCGTATTTTGTTACGGTTTGCACTCACGATCGTCAGCAGCTTTTCGGAATGGGAGAAGCCGTTTTCGTAGGGGCGCACCCATGTGTGCGCCCGCCCACCGGCGCAGAAGCACTCACGCCGGCTGGAAAGATGGTCGAAAAATGGCTGTATAAGCTGGAAAGCAAGTATCCGGATCATTATATCGATTGCTATGTGATAATGCCAGATCATGTTCATTTTATCATTGTTCGCTGCGGCACAGCGGGCGGACACATGGGTCCGCCCCTACCCAATGTTCTTCAGTGGTTCAAAACACAGACTACAAATGACTATATTCGTGGTGTGAAGGAAGATACATTTCCGCCGTTCACTGAAAAGGTGTGGCAGCGAAGTTTTTATGAACACATAATAAAAGATCCGCAGGATATGCAGGAGATACGCAGATATATTTACGAAAATCCGCTTAAAAAGGCAGCGGAAAAAGAGGAGGAATATCCATGGAACTTAAAAAGATAGGCAATGTTAAGTACATAAACGGCGGTGTTTGCGCCGCTAAGGGCTTTCGTGCAAACGGCGTGCAGTGCGGACTGACTCACGAGGGCGCTATCCCCACTAAGGGCAAGAACGACCTGGCTCTCATCGTTTCTGACACTATGTGCAGCGCTGCTGCTGTTTACACCACAAACAAGGTGAAGGGCGCACCGATCCTTGTTACTAAGGATCACATCTCAGACGGCAAGGCTCAGGCTGTTATCGTGAATTCCGTAAACGCAAATACCTGCAATCCTGACGGCGTTCAGAAGGCTGAGAAGATGTGTCAGCTTGCAGCAAGCGAGCTCGGTCTGGACGAGAAGGACGTGATCGTTGCTTCTACGGGAGTTATCGGCCAGGTGCTCCCCATTGAGCCCATTGCAGCCGGAATGAAGGGCCTTGCAGAGGGTCTGACCTACGACGGCAACCCAAGAGCTGTTCAGGCGATCATGACCACCGACACCATGCCCAAGGAGGTAGCTGTTGAGTTCGAGCTGGGCGGAAAGACCTGCCGTCTGGGCGGAATGCTCAAGGGCAGCGGAATGATCCACCCCAACATGGCTACGACTCTTACCTTCCTGACAACTGACGCTGCCATTTCTCCGGAAATGCTCCAGCAGGCTCTGAGCCGTGTGGTAAAGGTCACGCTCAACCGTGTCAGCGTTGACGGAGACACCTCCACCAACGATATGGTATGCGTAATGGCTTCCGGAGCTGCCGGAAATGCCGAGGTAAACAGCGACGGCGCCGACTATGAGGTCTTCGAGAACGCTCTGTACAACGTCATGCTCAACCTTGCAAGAATGATGGCTAGGGACGGCGAGGGCGCTACAAAGCTGATCGAGTGCGCTGTTTCGGGAGCTCCCGACGATAAGACTGCCGAGACTGTTGCAAAGTCGGTCATCACTTCCAGCCTTTTCAAGACCATGATCTTCGGCGAGGACGCCAACGCAGGCCGTATCTACTGCGCTGTGGGCTACGCTGAGGGGGATTTTGACATCAGCAAGGTGGATATCGACATTGCATCAAATGCAGGAAATATCGCAGTGGGACGTCAGGGCTGTCTGGTGAAGTTCGATGAGAACAAGGCCAAGAATGTGCTTTCCGAGGAAGTTATCCAGGTCATCATCAATATGGGCAGCGGCTCAGGCTCTGCGGTATGCTGGGGCTGTGACCTGACTTATGATTACGTTAAGATAAACGGCGACTACCGCTCATGAGGGCCTTGCAGAGGCTCATCTGGCAGCGGCGCCTGGAAGCAGGGGAGAAGCTCCTGTGGCATGGCGCCGAGGCAAGAGCCTTCGGCCGCAGCGATCTTCCCATTTGGCCGTTTATAGCGGCAACGGCGCTGCTGGGGTACTTCGTCAGCAAAGACTTCGACTACATCGAGCCCTGGAGGATATACGGCGGCATCGGCGCTGTCATAATGGGCGCATGGCTCTTTGCGGAGCTGGTGTTCTTCACCGGCATATCCTACTACGCCATTACCGACAGACGCATAATGGAGAGGTGTCTTTTCCGGGTGACGGAGATACGCCTTTCCGACATCGACTATATCGGAGTTGGCGGCATAATGCGGCACATGAGGGCTCTCCGCACGAGCATGGAGCAGGCAAAGGCCGCCGCAGCGGAGGAGCTGGCCGATTTTAGGATACCCGAGCTGCCGGAGGACTTCCCCGAGAATTTCGCAGTTGGAGCCGGCGATACCGAGATCCAGCTTGCCGTGAAGGACTCCACGGAGCCTGCAAGGATCATCCGAGAAATAATGAGCGGCAAAGAGCCGTAAAGGAGTAAAAAAATGGAACAGAATATCTCAAACCGGGATAAATCGCAGGTGCTCATCGACGCCCTGCCCTATATACAGAAGTACAACAACAAGATCCTCGTGGTGAAGTACGGCGGAAATGCCATGACCAACGACGAGCTGAAGGACGCTGTTATGAAGGACATCGTGCTGCTTTCCCTCATCGGAGTGAAGGTGGTGCTGGTACACGGCGGCGGCCCTGAGATCAACGAGATGCTCAAGAAGCTGAACATCGAGAGCAAGTTCATCAACGGCCTGCGCTACACCGACGAGCAGACCATCGACGTGGTGAAAATGGTGCTGGCTGGCAAGGTCAACAAGGAGCTTGTGCAGCTTCTTGCTCAGCACGACGGAAAGGCTGTTGGCCTTTGCGGAATAGACGGCGAGATGCTCCTTGCGGAGAAGAAGACCACCGAGGACGGCCAGGATCTTGGCTATGTGGGCGAGATCACTTCCGTCAACACCAAGCCTATCCTTGACGCTCTGGCAAACGGCAACGTTCCTGTTATCGCAACCGTTGCAACTGACAAGCAGGGCAACACATACAATATCAATGCAGACACAGCTGCTGCCCGTATCGCCGCAGAGCTGGGCGCAGAAAATCTGATCCTCATGACCGACATCGCCGGCCTTCTGAGAGACAAGGACGACCCCTCGACTCTCATTCCCGAGGTCAATGTCAGCGAGGTGCCCTTCCTGAAAATGCAGGGTATCATCTCCGGCGGAATGATCCCCAAGATTGACTGCTGCGTGGAGGCTGTCAGACGAGGAGTTGACAGAGCCGTTATCATCGACGGAAGAGTTCCCCACTCGATCCTCATCGAGATACTCTCCAGCGAAGGTATCGGCACTCAGTTCAAATGAGCAGCACACAGAAGACCGGCAGGAATTACTTCATCGACGTGGTGAAGCTGGTGCTGACGGTTTTCGTTTTCATCAATCACACTCTGGATTTCAAGGAGGGCACGGTCTGGCCGGAGCGCTTCCTTTACACGGGAGGTCTGGGCTGGATCTGCGTCCACTACTTCTTCGTGATCTCCGGATTTCTCATGGTCATGAGCTTTTTCCGGAGAAAGGGCGAGGAGGTCTCTCCCGGGAAGTCTACCGCCGGCTTCATCTGGCGGAAATTCAGCAGTATCGGCCTGCAATACTACGCAGCCCTGATCCCGGCGGTGGGAGTGTACCTTTACACGATCCGGGACCGGCTGAGCCTGGGGTACCTGAGCAATTTCAGCTTCCACCTGATCCCGGAGCTGCTGCTGATCAACCGTGTGGGCATCGACCCCCTTTACGTCAACCTTCCTACCTGGTATATCCAGTGTATGCTGATCTGCATGATCCCGCTGTACTGCCTGCTTTGCAGGAACAGCCGGATCTTCCTGAACGTTATCGCCCCACTGGGAGCGCTGCTGGGACTTTCCTTCATGTTCAGACAGGACAGCATCTTCATCGGCGCCAAGGGACAGGATCTGCTCCTGACCAACGGCCTGATCCGTGGCTTCACAGGACTGCTTTGCGGCTGCTGCGGATACATTATATATGAGAAGCTGAAAAATGCGGAGCTGACCAAGGCTCAGCGCAGGCTCTTTTCGGCGGTGGAGATCCTTTTGTACCTGTGGATGTTCACGGGCTGCTTCACCGGTCATGCCGACACCAAGGGACACTTCCTGGCAATGCTGCTGATCCCTCCGGCGACTGCCCTCACCTTCAGCGGCGTCGGGATCACGGGGAAGCTGTTCACCTGGCAGGGGTTTAGCCGGCTGGGAGGCCTTAGCCTTGCACTTTACCTGAACAACTGGTCCGCAAGGCGCATAGTCATGGTATTCTTCCCGGGGATGAGCTGGGCAAGATCCACGGCTTACATGGCAGCCTTCACCCTGGGACTCTGCCTGATCTACTGGCTGATCTTAGCAGTTTGCAGAGCTCTTTGGAGAAGAGGACTGAAGGAGATCTTCACCCTAAAGGGCAGATCTGAATAAAAAAATTACTTTGTAAACGAAAAATTTACGCATTTTGCCTCTCCGGTTATTGATTTAATGACCAAAACAGCGTTATAATTATAGTGTGGTATAATGCGCAGAGGAGAATGCTGTACCGGCTTGAGCCGGAGATAAGGAGCTATACCATGAGCAAGAGCGAGAATGTTATCAAAAAATTTGACAATAGCGTTATGCACTCCTACGGAAGATATCCGCTGGTCTTAGAGCACGGCGAGGGAAGAACTGCCTGCGATGAGGACGGCAAGAGATACATCGACTTTGGCAGCGGTATCGGCACGAATAGCCTGGGCTACTGTGATGAGGAGTGGGCTGACGCTGTTTGCGCACAGGTGAGAAAGCTCCAGCATAATTCCAACTATTACTATACTTCTGTTCAGGCTGATTTCGCTGAAACTCTCTGCAAGTCAACAGGCTACAGCAAGGTCTTCTTCGGAAACAGCGGCGCAGAGGCTAATGAGTGCGCTATCAAGATCGCAAGGAAGTAC
The DNA here is from genome assembly GCA_902760805.1 of Ruminococcus flavefaciens. GTDB lineage: Bacteria > Bacillota > Clostridia > Oscillospirales > Ruminococcaceae > Ruminococcus. Next base: position 36,993 of record CACWHY010000032.1, read on the forward strand.
AGCTTCGACAAGTACGGCAAGGGCAGACATACGATCATCACTCTGGTGAATTCCTTCCACGGAAGGACCATCGCTACCCTTTCTGCAACCGGTCAGGAGGTCTTCCATAACTACTTTTTCCCCTTCCTGGATGGGTTTGTCAACGTTACCGCCAACGATATCGACGACCTGAAGGCCAAGCTGGATGATACGGTCTGCGCTGTTATGCTGGAGTATATCCAGGGCGAGGGCGGCGTTAATTCCCTTGATCAGGAGTTCGTGGACGCTGTTTATGAGCTCTGCGGACAGAAGGACGTTCTGGTGATCGCCGATGAGATACAGACCGGCGTAGGCAGAACAGGAAAGCTCCTTGCAGGCGATTGGTTTGGCAAAAAGGCCGACATTACCACTCTTGCAAAGGGCATTGCCGGCGGACTTCCCATGGGAGCCTGCCTTGTGAACGAAAAACTCAGCCAGGTGCTCACTCCCGGAACTCACGGCTCTACCTTCGGCGGAAACCCTGTTTCCTGCGCAGGCGGACTTGTGGTGTTCGGCAGAGTAGCAAACGAGAGCTTCCTCTCCGGCGTTCAGGCAAAGGCGGCCATGATCCGGGAAAAGCTCAGCACCTGCAATGAGGTGGCCGGCGTCAGCGGTATAGGACTGATGGTGGGCATCTCGCTTAAAACTAAAAAGGCCGGAGATGTGGCGAAGGAGGCTCTTAACAGGGGACTTCTCGTTCTTACGGCCAAGGAAAAGGTCAGACTGCTCCCTCCGCTTACCATTACCGAAAGCGAGCTTAGTGAGGGACTAGATATACTAATAGGCATACTGGAGGAATAACAATGGAGTTGATGATACACACCAAGGGCAGCAAGTATACAGCTGTGGATAAGAAGGATAGGACTATATATACTGTGAAGAAAAAAGGCTTCGGAGCACCGAGGTACCTCCTTCTTGATGCCAGCAATTATCAGCTGTACTCCCTTTTGCAGACGGGCGATGACAGAAAGCCTACCTTTAGTCTCACCCATAATGAGGCCGGTTTTATAAATCTGACCTGCAAATCGCTGTTCCTGGATCCCACTATCCTGGCCGAGGGAAAGGATGCTGTGTATCAGATTGCCAGCAAGGATCACAGGGACTTCACCGTGATAAAGGACGGCACAGCTATCGGCACTATCAAGACTCTCCTGACTGTTGCGGGGGATCTTGAGTACGAGGTACAGATCGATGACAAGTTCTTTGATGACTATATGATACTCTTTGTAGTTGCGGTAGACCGCACCTTCGGCGATATGAATAAATCAAAATAAGTTAATCGAAAGGATAAGACCATGAAGCACTTACTTAAAATGTTAGATCTCAGCACTGAGGAGATCATTGACATACTCAACCTTGCCGACCAGCTCAAATACGAGCTCAAGCACGGCATACCACACCCAAGGCTCCAGGGAAAGACCCTGGGAATGATCTTCCAGAAGGCATCTACCCGTACCCGTGTTTCCTTTGAAACAGGTATGTATCAGCTGGGCGGCTATCCGCTGTTCCTCTCCTCTAACGACCTCCAGATCGGAAGAGGCGAGCCTGTGCAGGATACAGCCCGTGTTCTCTCACGTTACCTCGACGGCATCATGATCCGTACCTTCGAGCAGAAGGAGGTAGAGGATCTGGCTCAGTACGGAAATATCCCGATAATCAACGGCCTGACAGACTTCTGTCACCCTTGCCAGGTGCTGGCTGACCTTATGACTATCCGTGAGTTCAAGGGCAGCTTCGACGGCAAGAAGATGTGCTTTATCGGTGACGGAAACAATATGGCGAACTCCCTGATCGTTGGCTGCCTGAAGGTGGGCATGGAAGTTGCTATAGCTTGTCCTGACGACTATCAGCCCCCCAAGGAGATCCTGGATTTCGCAGCAGGCTACGGCGATAAGTTCACAATGACAAACGTGCCTCTTGAGGCTGCTAAGGACTGCGATGTGCTGATCACCGATGTTTGGGCCTCAATGGGACAGGAAGGCGAGGCCGAGAAGCGCCGCAAGGCATTCGCAGGCTATCAGATCAACGACGAGCTCATGGCTGTGGCTAAGCCCGATGCGATGGTGCTCCACTGCTTGCCGGCTCACCGTGAGGAGGAGATCACAGAGAAGGTCTTCGAGGCTCACGCAAACGAGATCTTTGAGGAGGCTGAAAACCGCCTCCACGCTCAGAAGGCTGTTATGGTCAAGCTGATGGCGTAAGTACATAAGCGGACAGTGAAGAGCTGTCCGCTTTTTCTAAATAGAAAGGAAGAAAAATATGCTTGAAACGATCCTGGGCGGAGTTGGAGCGGCGGCGCTGGCAGTGGGCCTTGTGCTGGCGGCGAGGGCGCTGATCTTTATGAACTCCGGGGAAAAGACGGTGGCGGAGGTGGTCTCCTGCACCAAAAGCCAGAAGGGCTGGTATGCCCCGAAGGTGAGGTATACGGCTTCCGGCATGGAAGTGGAGGCTGTTTCGGCGGTGGAATTCGCCAATGAGATAAAGTCAGGGGAGCAGCGCCTCATTATATATAATAAAAAGCAGCCGGAGAGCTTTCGTTTTGCGGACTCATTTCGGACGAATTTGGTGGGATATGGGCTGTTAGCTCTCATAGGAGCGCTGTTTGTGGCGAGATTTTGGATCTTCTAGGACAATTTGTACAAATATCTCGATAAATAAACATGAAAGTTTGAGTTGACAAATAGGAAAAAGGGTGATATAATAATTAAGTCGCCTGATGAGGACGACGAAAACAGCACCTTGAAAACAGAACAATGCAAGAAAAAGTAACGACCCTTGAGATTCCTTTTT
>CACWHY010000033.1:0-27562 GCA_902760805.1 Ruminococcus flavefaciens
CCGGGACAACTACGGCAATATGATCTCGCCAGGATATGTGACACAGCACTTCCACTATGTCATTACCCGAAACGGTTTGAAGCATCTGCGTTTCCATGATCTACGTCATTCTTGTGCGAGCTTATTGCTTGCTCATGATGTTCCGATGAAGGCTATTCAGGAGTGGCTCGGACATAGTAATTTTTCTATCACGGCGAATCTTTATAGCCATTTGGAATACAATGCTAAGGTCAACTCGGCTGAAACGATCGCAAGGGTTCTCGGCGGTAAGTCGAAGGATAAACACGAAGCTGAAAAGCCTGCCGAAAAGAAAAAGACCACAAGAAGAAAGTCAACGTCAAAGGCAGCAACTAAAACACCGCCCAAAAAGACTGGCGGTAGAAAAAAGAAAAGCGATAATCCCGAAGGCACGGGAGAATCGCAGATGTCAACATTATAGAATATAATCAACGAAAGTGGAATCAAGAAAAAGAAATCAAAAAACGTGTGATTTTGGTAGAAAAAATGGTAGAAAAAAAGTGGCATTCACGCTTATATTGTCTACCAACCAACGATTAGCTGAAACTACGTTAAATCGGACAGAAACGGAAAAATTTACAATCGAATCAATATAATAGAGTAGACAAATTCACGCTTTTATGATATTTCTGATGACGCATTACAGCTTGTGCTGGATGTGTCGGAGTATTATAGAAATCGACCAAATTTTGCAAATGCAAGAACAATCAGGAATATTCTGGATCAGGTCATTATGAATCAGAACCTGCGAACAGAGGACGCACCTGACAGCATGATCATTAGAAGCGATGTTCAGGACTATATTGATGATGAGAATATCAATTTATCGGAGACATCTGGCGGAAAGAGAAGAATTGGGTTTTAGGAGGGAATATTAATGAACACATGGGAAGAAGTGATGAATCAGCCGTATTACAGTGCTAAAACACTTGAAAAAATGACTGACGGTATGACAAATCATATGCAGACAGAACATCCTGATGACAAGAGCGTTTTCCACTTTTTTGTGGCTGCAGCTCATGCGAGTGATATATGTGAAACGATCAGAAGCAAAAGAAAGCCGGATTTTGATCTGTTGCCTTACGCAGATATTGAGGTAGATATCGCAAATGCGTTCAAATCCTGGAGATTACGGGGAATGTTTTTCTCGGAGGATGCACAGGGCAATGCAGCTCCGAATCCTGTCATGATGTTGGGAAATCTCACTGCAATACCGATAAGCTCTGAAGAAAAGAAAGAAGGACAGAGCCAACTTTTGAAAAAGGCAAGCAGTTTTTTCCTGTTTTATTTCTGGAATCTGTTTCATCAGAAAATTGGAGACAAATATGAAATGTCGTTTTCTGTCAATTCGATCATGATTCCGATGCTTCATGACTTTGCATTTACGCAGCTTGGAATTTACATAAAAAGTAAGGACGGTTATGCTGTGCAGCATTATTTTGATGCGCTGAAATTCGGGGAAGATGTCTGCGATAAGAGTGAAGCAGATATATATTTCGCCATAAAAGATACGCTGAATGGCTTTGGTATTCCGGAACTCCATGTCCCTGTGTCTGAGAAATATGATGAAAGACGTTTCAAGGTATACAAAGATGAACTTATCGGATATGTCCCTATCGGAGGCGAAACAAGAGTTTCTGTGCCGGAGGGTATCAAGAGTATAAAAAACGGCGTATTCAGGGAAATCGCTGGTATTACAACGATTGATCTTCCGGATAGTCTGGAAGAACTGAAACCCACTGCACTCTGCTATATGCCTGATCTTACAGAGGTGAATGTCTCACATAATTTGAAATATGTTGATGGATTTGCTTTTATTGATTCAAAAATTGTAAATGAATGCGATGATACTCTGATTATTGGCGGCTGGCTTGTCAAATGCAACTTAACTGATGATGTCATAAGAATACCTGAAAGTGTGGTTGGTATTTGCTACACCGCATTTGACGATACTGAAAAAACAGCGAAGGAGATCATTCTTCCGCCGGGGATCAAAACCATTTATGATGAAACGTTTGACGGTTTTATCCAGCTTGAAAAGATCAATCTTCCAGAGGGACTGCAAGAAATATACCCAAGAGCATTTAGTGACTGTGAAAGCCTGCAAGAGATCATCATGCCTGACACGATCACTGTACTTGACGAGGGAGCATTTCAGGGCTGCTGTGCATTGAAAAAAGTACGACTTAGCGATCATATCACTGAGATAAAAGAGTGTACTTTTGTTGATTGTGAAAGCCTTGAAGAATTGCATTTGCCAGCTGCTCTCAAATCCATCGGGGAAGACGGCATCAATGCCTTTGCGGGTTGCACATCTTTGAAAAAGATCATCTTTCCACAGCATCTGGAATATATCGGCGAGTGTGCTTTTCAGGATTGCGAAGAGCTGGAGGAGATCATACTTCCGGATTCTATAAAGAAAATTGATAGTATGGCATTTGCAGGATGTGTAAAGCTGAAAGATGTTCGCTTGCCAGATCATGAGGTCGAAATTGCGGAAGACGCATTTCAAGACACACTTTATAGCAAAATGAGTGGATAAATATCAGACAGTAGGAGTATTAAAATGGTTTACGGAAAATCAATCGAACTGTTCCTTGTTAATGGATCGGCTGACAGCCTTGTAACTGCCGAACTCTCCAACTGGAATGGCAAAGCAATCAGGATCCCCAGAACAGAGATCGCTTCATGCAATAGGACGGACATCACACAGGCAGGAGTCTATTTCCTGTTTTGCAAACAGGATGATGATACTGAAGCTGTGTACATCGGTGAATCTGAAAACATAAAGGAAAGGCTGGTTCAACATATTCGGGACTTTAATGCCGATAAGGAAAAGTATTACTGGAATACTGCTGTTATCTTTATCGGCAGTGACTTGAACAAGTCGCTAATCCGTTATCTTGAGGATCGTTTTGTAACTATAGCCAAGCAATGTAAAAGATATACGGTATTGACTAAGAACACCTATTCTAAAACTGTCATTAAAGAATCACAGAAGGCGGCAATGGAAGAGTTCATTGATAACGTGAAAATTGTTATCAATGCGCTCGGATATAATGTTCTAGAACCAAAGGCGCAACCTGAAGCAGATGATACAGAGAATATGTTGTTTATGAACTATGGCTCTGCAAAAGCAAAAGGGAAGAGAACAAGCGATGGCTTTGTTGTTTTGACCGGAAGTACTATAAACGCAACAACTACCAAAGCGTGTCCTGATAGCGCTATAAAGAACCGTACCAAGTATGAAAAATCTATTGACGAAAATTACACGCTGACTGATGATCTACTATTTTCCAGTCCTTCCGGTGCTGCTTCCTTTGTCGGAGGATCAGCGTTAAGTGGAAATGAGTTGTGGAAGGACAAAAACGGTACAAAGCTGAAAGACATTGATCCGGTATGAATTATCAATGGATCTCTTCCCAAGAACTACATGAGGTCGGGTGCTTTTAGTAAGTCAAAGCGCACTGTATCTCTGAGAGACACTGGACTTATTCCCGAGGGCAGGAAAATCCTCTCCACGATAATCTCATCATTTCTACATAAGAAAAAGTACCGAATTGAATAAACTGGTTTCATTGAGAAGCGCAGCATAATACTGTGCTTCTCTTGCTTTTTCAGGGATATTGTGGTATACTAAAACTATAGAAAGTACTTAAAGGAGGCAGAGTATGGCGCAGGAACATGACTGGCAATACGACCTAGATGAATATATCCGTCAGGGTGAACCTGACCGCTCCGAGAAAAGCGCTGTGTGGCAGACTGCAATCGGTTTACAGGACGTTGACGGCCTCCGAACATCGGAATACTTACTTGAAACTGCCAAGGAGCATATCGAGGGCAAAATTGACATTGCTACAGCTCAAAAGAGAATCTATAGTTACTATGAGCAGCGGGATGATCGCATGACTGTGGAACAGGATACAAAAGAAGCGGACATTGTGGCTTCACGAATTGCCGAGTTGCTTGCGGAGAAGACTTTTCAGTTTTCTCCGGCAGAACTTCAGTCAGTTCACCGCCGTCTGTTCGCAGGTGTGTTCAAGACCGCGGGACAATTCAGGACTTATAACATCTCAAAAAAAGAATGGGTGCTGAACGGCAAATCTGTGTTTTATGCAGCCTTTGACAGCATCCGAGATACGCTTGATTATGATTTTGGACAGGAGAAGGCGTCCTCTTATTCCGAATTGGATGCAGTTCAGGCAATCAAGCACATAGCAAAGTTTATTTCAGGCATCTGGCAGATTCATCCTTTCTGTGAGGGGAATACCCGAACAACTGCTGTGTTCATGATCAAGTATCTGCAAACCATCGGCTTCAACGTGAGCAATCAGGTTTTCGCTGAGAACTCGTGGTACTTCCGAAATGCACTCGTCAGAGCAAACTTCAATGATCTGCAAAACAATATACATTCTACAACTGTGTTTCTTGAGCAGTTCATGGAGAATCTTCTGACAGGCGGACAGCATGACCTGAAAAACAGATATATGCACGTTGACTACTCGGATGCTGCCCAAAGTGCCACTCAAAGTGCCAAAGCAGATGTTTCAAAGCGCCAAAATTGCACTTTGGAAGAATTGGCAATTCTACAAGCAATTGCTCAGAATCCTGCTATCACTCAAAGGGAACTAGCAGCCACAACAGGTACTTCTGAACGAACGATAAAGCGGAGAACAGTAGACTTGCAAGAGAAAGGCTTGCTGCGCCGTAGAAACGGCAAGCGGAACGGCCTATGGGAAATCCTTGTGGAAATATAGGTGAATCAGCGTGTTTGCGTTCCATACGATCGAATCGGACTTCTTTCCGAGAACGCAAAAACGCCTTTGACCTTTTTCCGAGAACATATATGCCGATGATTTTTCGGTTTTGACATCATTTCGGGGATTTCGAGGCACGTTGAGTGCATAGTTTTGATGTCAAAGCAGAGATCCTGAAACGGCAAATTTGACAACCGATCTGCACACTTTGATTTTTGCAGGCCAGATCACGCTCTCGATCAAGGGTGCGTGAAACTGCTTTTTCCGATCTTTTAGTGTGTGGATCGAATGTTATAGCGAAAAACAACGTAAGATCGCTGAAAACTGACTGATCAATAACGTTTAGTGATCAAAATATCAACACCTGATACAACATCAGATCTATTGAAAAAGAAGGTCATATAAAGATGAAATGTAGAAATTGCGGCGCTGAGGTAGGACTGTTAGATAAAGTCTGCCCTTATTGCGGAAGCGATAATATCGAAAGTGCAGGCCATAGGACAAAACTTGATACTTATAAGAAAAAGAGCAAGGAAACCGTTGAGAGAGCCGATAGGAAATACAGCAGTAATAAGCCTTTAATTGCCGGGAGCATTATTCTGGTCTTTCTTATCATAGGCGTTATCGCCATGGCGATCGCTGAGGAAAAGACAGAGTTTATGGACCTTGATATTGCCCATTCTGAGACTCTCAAGAATGTGGAGAGTTTTAAGGCGACTCTGAATGGTTATCTGGAAGCCGGGGATTATATCTCTTTTCATGATTTCTTTGAAGGACATCATATTTATGAGACAGATCCGGAATATGAAGAATATAAGCTCCTTCTGACTCTTTCTTACGAGTACAGTTCTGCCATGAACAGCATGGAACAGCTTATTTTGTTCGGTGATGGCTATACATCAGACAAGAGATCGGTCATAAGAATGTGCCGCCTTGATATCTCTTCTTTTTATACCAGATATGGTTATGCAGAAGATGATCTTGAAGGATATAAATACAGAGAATATGCGGAGGATATGAAATATAAACTGGATACCGCAATGAAGATCTACTTCGGACTTGATGATAAAGGTCTTGCGGAGTACCTTGCTTCATCTGAAAACAAACAGGCCTTATTTATCGAGGAGGTGGTCTTGGGTGAATAAGCTAAAAATAGCAGCTGAATGGGCTGTGTGCATCACTGATATCATTTTGGGGATCGTTTTTATTTCCCTGCTGATCTCCACGCTTTCAAACATATCCAGATCTGAGGTCGTCCAAAAAGACGGCACAAGCGAATACATCCTGGATCATATCGAAAGAGAAGACTATGGAACTGCCGGTATAGAGTCCAGAAAAATGCGCCTTGGCGAAAAAATAGATGAGCCTATGCAGGAATTCTACATGGTCGGCTCTTATGCGGATCTCATGTTCTGGGAGAAGATCTATGCCGAAAGCGGCAGCGAGCTTACGGCAGAGGATCTCAGGAAGCAGTACGAAGAGATAAAGGATTCACTGCCCGAGTATAAAAATGTATTCGAAAAAATAGACGATACGCTTGAAAAAGCAGTTGAAAAGTAAGATCCAGGAGGGAAATACATTGGAAAAGATGAAGGGCAAGATCGTAAACTGCGAGACCTGCGGAGCCGAATTCGACGCATCTCTTGTAAGGTGCCCCTACTGCGGTACGGCATATGAGCCCGCAGCTGAAGATGAATATATGGATAAGCTCGAGGATGTAAGGGAAGACCTTTCAAAGCATACGAAAGATGCTGATAACGCAACAAAAAAAACCTTTAAGAAGATCCTTCTCACTGCTATCATTGTGATCGTTATTATTTCAGTAATGTGCATCATAGCTTTGATTGCCCCAAAATCGGGCAGTAAGCATGATACAGACGATCTGAACAGCAGAAAACAAGAGCTGATACAGGGAGAGTAAATAGATGAAATGTCCTAATTGCGGAAAACACATAGGAATAGAGGTACCAGAATGTCCCGCCTGCGGACATACCAATCCTCTTGCAAAAAAGCATAATGAAAATATCAAAAAATATGATAAGCGCTTTAAAAAGACTCAGGATAATGTGATTACATCCGCCCAAAAGACAGAGGGTGTTGGTATACGGGGCGGTATCTTTGCGATCCTTGTTGCTGTTATAGTAATACTTGCTTTTGTCTGGGGCTTTGTCATCGCTGCAAGCGAAGGAGAAACAGACGAAGACAGAGAAAGAGATGCTCTGAAAAATAAGACGAAATATTCCGCTCAGATGAGAGATCTTCTTGAAGAAGGAGATTATATCACATTTGAATCTTTTTTACTTCAGCACAACATCCCATTAAATTCAGAGCCTTACAAGGAATTCCAGAGATTAGAATATGTGGCTAACAGGTATTATACCTGTGTTCAGCTTTGGGAGAAGATCATTTTACGCTCTGACGATCCTGATTACTGGGATTCATCCGAAACGGACATCTCAAACCTGTGTATGTATCTGGACTCTTTTATGGAAGTGTATGAATACAATGTTAAAGTCGAAAAAAATGAAGATATCGCGGCATACATGGAGGATATGAATTCGGATATAAGAGCAATGCTTAGACGATATTTGCAAATGACGGATGATGAAGTGGATGAGTTTCTTGGTTATTCGCAAGCAAAAAAAGCCGTGGCCATGGAGGAAATATTACTGAGGGAGGTACCCGAAGATGAATAGATCGTTAAAAGTGGTCTTCAATATACTGATAGCCGCCGCTGCTTTGGGCATTCTTCTTATGCTCTTTATGATAAAGGATGAGATCGTCAATAATGCAAAAAAAGAAGAAAAAAACGTCATGAGAAGCTTTGAATATGAAGTAAAGCACCGTGCATACGGGGAAGTTACAGACACTTATTTTGTATATGGAACAAAGTTTTTAGAGGTGCCAGAAGGCTTTGAAGAAACCAAACTTACCGCAGAATACGCTCATCTGTCATTTATGCTGGGTGTTTATGAAGAAAAAGGCGATGATAAAAAGGCTAAAGAGTGCCGTGACAGATCAGAAGAGATCAAAAGCCAAATGGATCAATACCGTTTTACCGCAGATGAGATAGATAAGATCATGGCTGCTTACAGCAACAGTGACGAAGACTAATTGGCGCTCGCTGACTGCGTAGTTTGGAGGTCACGAAAAAAGGTATAAGAAAAGTGCCGAAAATTCGGCACTTTTTTCTTTGTTCCACTGTATGGCAGCAGTATCCCTTCGTCAAGGGGCTTCTGCCTAAAATAGAGCTTTGCGGCAGCTGAAACTGCCTAACACAGCCTGTGATCATTTTTTGGAGAAAGTCACTCCCTCTCCCCTTCTCTTTTAAGCCTGAAATCCACTGAGCGCTTTAGGTACTCAAGGTACTCCTCGTCTCGGCACATGGCCTTTCCAATATCGTCGGAGAGCTTGGCTACAGGCCTGCCGTTGACATATTGCAGCTTGATAACGATGTTCAGCGCATTCTCCTCAGTGTCATTGGAGCAGAATGTTCCGATCCCGAAGGACACCTTGGACTTTTCGCAGAAATACTCATACAGCTTCTGGGCACGGTCGAAATCAAGGCTGTCACTGAAAAGCAGCAGCTTTGTCTTGGGGTCAACGCCGTACTTCTTGTAGTGAGCGATGATCTTCTCGCCCCACTCATATGGGTCGCCGCTGTCGTGACGAACACCGGTATAGTTGTTCACGTTGGAGCGGTTGAAATCCAGCAGGAACAAGTCGGTGGTGATCGTATCGGTCAGAGCTGTTCCGTTATCGCCGTCGTACTCATCATACCAGTCCTTCATGGCGTGGTGGTTGGTATAAGCCAGGGGTATGGAGTCGATGCCCTGGTACATCTGTACGAACTCATGAGCGTAGGTGCCGATGGGTGTCACATCGTACTTCATGGCAAGATACACGTTTGATGTTCCGACGCACTTGTCTGTTTCGGTCACAAGACGCCTTACCACCACGTCCTCCCACTCACGGGAGAGCCTTCTGCGGCAGCCAAACTCCGCAAAATGGAAGGTATATGTGCCGTCGTTGAGAGCCTTTATCTTAGCGTCAAGGCGCTCTTCAGCGGACTTTCTCAGCTTCTCATAGTCGAACTGCATTCGGAAGTAGACCTCGTTGACGATCTCCAGCAGATAGATCTCAAACTGCATTGCGGAGAAGAGCGGTCCGTCCACAACTATGCTCAGCTCACCGTCAGCATTCAGCTCCACGGTAACATAGTCTCGGATCGGCCTCCACAGGCGCAGGAACTCCACATAATCATCCTTGATGAAACGGATCGAACGGAGGTAATCCAGCTCCTCCTTTTTGAATGTCAGCGAGCACAGATGATCCACCTGGTCATTGATCTCCCGGACCATTTCCGGCGTGAAAACAATGCCCTTATTGCGGCACTTGAAATAATACTGTCCGCAAAGGTCGGTGTGCTTATGGAAGATGACCTGGTCCATGTTGAACTTGTAAAGGTCTGTGTCAAGGAGCGAGATAACGATGGGGTCTAGTTTCATTTCGTTCATCCTTTCAGATCGGTCGTCAAATGATGTGCGTTGGTCAATGGGATCTGATCCCTATACTGTAATAATACCACAGATCCAGCTTTTTTTCAAGCCCTTTTGCAATTATTCCCCACAGACAAAAGCCCTGCCCGGCATTTTCGCCAGGCAGGGCAATTTGCTATTCAGTTTGAGTCAGAAAGATCACTTTCCGTTCTCATTCTTCATGTATTCCTCCATAGTTCCTGTACCGCCTGTCTGAGTGTAGGAGTAGTACTGGAGTACGAAGGAGGCGTCTGTAGCGTCGATCATTCCGTCATTGTCAACATCAGATGCTGCCATAAATCCGGGATCGAAGTCCTCAGCTTTAGAGCCTGTGTTAAGGGCTGCATAGAGTCCGAGGATATCAGATGCGTCAGTTGAATCCACCACATCGTCAAGGTTTACGTCGCCCAGCTTAGCGGTCTCCCAAGTAACTGTGGTCGAAGGCTTAGCTGTGGTAACAGGTGCAGATGTGGTCGTAACAACGGTGGTCTGAACAGTAGTCGTTCCGCCAGGGATCGTGGTAGTTACGGGCTTTGTTGTAGAAACTGCCGGCTTTGTAGTAGTTGCCACAGGTTTTGTTGCAGTCGATGTTACAACAGGCTTTGTGGTAACTGTTGATGTAGTTGTTACAGGCTTTGTTGCAGTCGATGTTACAACAGGCTTTGTGGTAACTGTTGATGTAGTTGTTACAGGCTTTGTTGCAGTCGATGTTACAGCAGGCTTTGTGGTAACTGTTGATGTAGTTGTTACAGGCTCAGCAGGCTTTGTGGTAACTGTTGATGTAGTTGTTACAGGCTTTGTTGCAGTCGATGTTACAACAGGCTTTGTGGTAACTGTTGATGTAGTCGTTGCAGGCTTTGTAGTTGTGGTAGATGTGGTCGTAGCAGGCTTTGTTGTAGTGGTAGATGTGGTGGTCGTAGTTGTTGTAGTTGTTGTAGTTGTGCTAGGTGTTGTAGTTGTTACAGGAGGCTGAGGCTGTTCTGAATCAATATCAACGAAGGTATAGCCAAAGTAATTTGACCATTCCTCTACTTGAGAATCCTTCTTACCTGTGATCGTACCGTTATAGATCGGATCAGATCCAATAATTGTTTCGCCGTCTTCTGCGTAGACGTTCTCAACACGATTGCTGATCGAAGAAGAATCCTCAATACCGCAATCAGGATTCATGATAGTAACATTCTTCAGTGCTGAGCACTCTCCCAATGCATAGTAGTTGATGTAGCGGACTGACTCAGGGAAAGTAACGCTTGTAAGTTTACTGTTTTCACTAAAGCATTTAGGCGGGATATAGCGTACTCCATCCATGATCGTAACGTCACCGGAGATATTTGAAGGAACTAGAACGACAGCAATATACTCTCCATCCTCATCCACTACATTTCTGTACAGGATATCGTCCTTAACAAAGAGACTCTTATTCTTATCAGACAGCGTTACCTTCTCAAGGGCAGGGAACGGCTTTCCGTAATAGTAGTCGTAGTAGTAATTTCCAGGAAGTGCCTCTAAATTTGCGCCAACATGGAGCTCCTTAAGGTTATTGAATGTATTATTATTGACTACCTTTACTGTATCCGGGATACTGAATGACTCAGCAGTTGCGTTCGCAGCATACAGGATGAGAGTTGTCTTATCCTTGTCATAAACGGCATTATTCTCACTAATAAGTCCTGCGTTATCCTTAGAAACAGCCACCTGCTTCAGCTCAGGGCAGTAGATATCAGCCATATAATAGAGAGTCTCAACGATCTCACCGTCATTATTGGTGTATCTGCTTGTGTAAGAGAAATCAACATTCTTGCCAAGAGTCAGGCTCTCTAAGTTTTTGTTTCCCAGAGAAATGATGCGCTCAACAGTATCAGGCACTGTATAGGACTTGTCAGCCTTTGCCTGAGGATAGTGTACAAGAGTCTTCTTATCCTTATTAAAGAGAACGCCATCGACAGATGAATGATAGGGATTATCTGCGGGAACGCTGATCTTAGTAAGTGATTCCAGGCTGCTGTTGAAGTAGTAGGTTATGCTCTCACCGGTCTCATTGCCCTCCTCATCATGAGTAATGTAGGTGCTGCCAAAGAGAGTATCCTTACCAAGAGTCAGCTCCTCAAGATACTTGTTTTCGATGTATTGAGCAGACTTGACTGTATCCGGTATGGTAAATGTCTTGTCTGTCTTGCCGGTGGGATATTTGATGATAGATGTCATATCCTTGTTGTAGAGAACGCCGTCCTTTGATGCGTAATTCTGGTTGTCAGGATCAACAACATACTCCTTGATCTTAGAACCGCTGGAAGATACCTCAAAGCTGGTGATCTCAGGGCCTACAACTACCTTTTCTATCGTGGGATCGTTCACATAGATCGAGCCTGAGCCGGACAATGTGCAAACTCCGTCCTCGATGATGTACTCGGCATTACCATTGCGTCCCTTGCGGTAGGTCCTGTTGGTATCAAGTGATGTGAACCACTTTCCGTACTGACCTGCATAACGCTCAACCGTTGAGTTTTCATAGCCGCAAATCAGCTTTGCACTAATAGCATACGTTGAAGGATAGATCTGGCAGTCTGTTGAAAGAACAGTTACCTTATCGAAGCTGCCATATACACCATAATCTTCTATGGACTGAACAGTATCAGGGATAGTCAGATCCTTGAGTGCATTGGGATAGTCGAATGCGTATCTTCCGATCGTCTTTACTGTTTCAGGGATAACGAATGCAGTATCCTTCTTGCCGCATGGGTAGCTGACAAGGGTATCGCCGGATATGCTGTAGACAACGCCGTCTACTGACTTGTATGTCTCGTTCTTGCTGTCAACAGTGATCTCCTCAAGACTTGCATTTGAACCAAATGCGTCTCCAGCAAGATAGTTTACAGATGCAGGAATGGTCACTGATGAAATGTTACAGTTACTGAATGCGCCTGAGTCGATAGTCTGAATGGTCTCAGGGAGCTTGATAGACTTCAGAGCATAGTCGGAAGCAAATGCACCTGAGCCAATCTCAAGAAGTCCCTCAGGAAGATCGATGTTCTCAAGAGCTCTGCACGAACCGAATGCCCACTGACGGATGCTTCTGATAGTAGAAGGAAGCTTCACGTCAGTTAAGGAGTAACAGTCATTGAATGCGTATCGGCTGATCTCAGCAACGCCCTCAGGGATAGTGATGCTTGTGAGCTTATTACAGTTTGAAAATGCATATTCGCCCATTCCGGTCAATGTGGAAGGAAGTGTAACGCTCTCAAGGCCTGAGCAGCTATAGAAAGCATAGCCACCGATATATGTTGCGCCCTCTTCGATAACAACAGAGGTTATCTCAGAGTTTTCTCTGAATGAAGGTGAATCATACATCTCGCCAAAGCCGGAGATCGTAAGAACGCCGTCCTTGATATCAAAGGTGAGGAATGATCCGCATTTTCCTCTCTGGATGATCTCATCTGTATCGATCACCTGGAACTTTCTGCCGTTGCGGTATGCAAAGTCGTAAGCAGTAGACTCCTCGTATCCGCAAACGAGAGCCTTAGAATAGATCGTGCTGTTTTCGGGATAGATCTGACAATCCTTGTTCCTGATAGTGACAGTTTTAAGGGTGGAGCAATCGTAGAATGCTTGGTTATCGATGGCACTTACGCTCTCGGGAAGGTCGATCGCCTTCAATGAGTAGCATCCTTTGAAGGTGCTGTCGCCGATCCTTGTTACGCCGTTAGCGATGCTAACATCAGACAGATTCCTGCAATATCTGAAGGCAGAGTTTCCTATGAACTCAACTGTCTTAGGGATAGAGATCGATGAGATCCTGCACTCCTCAAAGGCGTAATAACCGATCCTTTCTACTCCCTCAGGGATAGTAACAGAATTCAAATATGAACAGTAGTTGAATGCATAATCGCCGATCACCTTTACAGAGCTGGGAATGGTGAATTTCTCACCAGTCTTACGTCTGGGATAAAGTATGAGCTCGCTGCCGTCCTTATTATAGAGGACACCGTCAGCACTTGAATATGCTGCATTCTTTGCATCAACATTGATGCTGGTAAGATTATCGCAGGCGATGAAGGCCTTATCGCCGATAGACTTTACAGCGGCAGGGATGTCGATCTCCTTCAGAGAACTGCAGGAGTCGAATGCTCCTTCACCGATGGTCACAACTGTATCAGGAATAGTAACGGATGCCAGGTTGTTACAGCCATAAAATGCTTGATCACCGATAGATGTTGCTCCGCTTTCGATGATGGCCTTCTTGATATTAGTGTTTCCTCCGAACCGAGGAGATGCGTACATCTCTCCGGTACCTGTAATTGTAAGAGTTCCGTCCTCGGAGATGTTGTACTCAAGGTCAGGACCGCAGGGACCCTGCTGCTGTATAACATCGCTTCCGATCTCTCTGAACTTCTTGCCGTAGTTGTATGCGTACTGAGCGGCTTTAGAGTCCTTAGCAGCTGAGATAACGATGGCGTTATTGATAGTTTCCGCTGAGTCATAGATCTCACACTCAGGATCGGTGATCACGATCTCTGTCAGATTATAATTGTTACTGAACAGGTCAGAAGATGAGCCAATGCTCTTGACTGTCTCAGGAAGTGTTAAGATCTTATCCGTTTTGTATTTGGGGTAAATTATGATCGTCTCCAAAGCCTTGTCATAGAGGACACCGTCAATGGAAGCAAAGGTCTTGCTGTTTTCAGCAACATTGATCTCCTCAAGTGAAACACCGTAGAATACGTTGTTTGCCAGTGATGTCAGTGTAGAGGGAAGATCGATCTTCTTAAGATTTGTGTACTCAAATGCCCAGCCGTCGATAGTCTTCAGGCCCTCGTTGAGCTTGATAGATGAAAGCGAGCTATTATAGAATGCCTCATACTCGATAGTCTCGACAGTAGAGGGAAGCTCGATCTCATCGATGCCATCACAGTCATAGAAAGCATAGCTTCCGATAGAGGTAACGCCCTCTTCGATAGTAACGGTCTTGATATTGTCATTGTTGCTGAAGGCGTTGTCGTCGATCTCGCCAGTACCTGAGATGACCAGGTGACCGTCAGCTGAGAGCTCATATGTTAGGTCTACTCCGCAG
The DNA here is from genome assembly GCA_902760805.1 of Ruminococcus flavefaciens. GTDB lineage: Bacteria > Bacillota > Clostridia > Oscillospirales > Ruminococcaceae > Ruminococcus. The sequence continues at coordinate 14,382 of CACWHY010000033.1, forward strand.
CGTCCCTTCATGGTGGTCAAGCCTGTATCAAGATCATGGAAGTATCTTCTGTTGTCATAGGCAAAGGTCTCTGCTGTGCTGCCCTTATAGCCAGCGATAATGACGTCTGAGTCGATGTTACCATTGATGATGCAATCCTTATTCAGGATCGTGAGCATTGTCAGGTTGTTATTAAGGAAAGCATCGGGCTCGATAGCTGTAATGCTCTCGTCCAGCTTGTACTCAGTACCTCCCTTGTTGCAGGGATAGCAAACGACCTTGGTCTTGTCCTTGCTCATGAGGACGCCGTTCTGAACGGTGAAGTTCTCATTGTTCTTATCAACGGTGAATGAGCTCAGCTGATTTGAATATCCGAATGCACTGGCATCAATTTTCTTCACTGAAGCAGGGATATTCATTGTGATCATGTGCATATAGTCGAAGGCATTTTTACCGATAGATGTTACGCCATCAGCGATGTTCACCTCAACGATGCTGCTGTTTCCTCTGAACAGAGGCTCATCCCACATATCGCCTGTACCGGTGATATTGAGGACGTTTCCTTCGATGCTGAACAGCAGGTCGTTACCGCACTTGCCCTCCTGCTTTACCTTTCCTGTCTCGATATCGCCGAACTTTCTGCCGTACTCAAATGCGTATTTTTCAGCTGTTGATCCGCCATAGCTGTAGATAGCGTATGCGGTGTCGAAGGTGTTTGAGCTGAAAATAATATCACACTCAGGATTAAGTATCGTCACTACTCCGCTGCCGATAGAGTAATAGGGTTCACCAAATGCACATTCTCCGATAACCTGTACAGATGCAGGGATATCGATAGTATTGATGGTGTTTTCAGCAAAGGCATAATTGCCGATAGTCTCAATGCCGTCCTCTAAGGTCAGTCTGCGAATATTACAATAGTAGAACGCACGGTCGTCGATAGTCTTAACAGTACCGGGGATCGAGATAGAGGATAGGCCTTTGCAATTATAGAAGGCATATGATCCAATATTCTCAAGACCGCTGGGCAGCGTGACAGAATTCAAGTTGGAGCACTGATAGAACGCATAGTCGCCGATGTCCTTTAATGTGGAGGGAAGAGCTACTGTTCTGAGTTTGGAGAAATTTTTGAAAGCATTCTCTCCGATAGCGGTAACACCTTCCTCGATGAAGATGTCAGTTACCTCAGAATTGCTTCTGAAGCTGGGATCATCGTACATCTCGCCGGAGCCTGTGATACTGAGGATGCCATTCTTGATAGAATAGGTCATATCGTCGCCGCACTGACCCTTCTGAATGACCTCGCCGGTATCCAGATCCAAGAATTTCAGGCCGTTATTGAAAGCGAACTCCTCAGTAGTCGAGCCCACATATCCGGCAATGATACCACTGTAGCGAGTGCTGGTGTAGACCTTCTCGGAGTCTTGGTATTCATAGTCGTAATACTGGCAAACCGTTACGCCTGACGGATCGATATTGCATTTCTTATTGAGAACTGTCAGCTTTGTCAGTCCGCTACATCCGCCGAATGCTCCCATCTCAACATCGGTCACAGTCTTGGGAAGAGTTACCTCCTCAACAAGATCCGCACCTGTAAAGGCGAATGTTCCGATAGTTGTTACTGTTGCCGGGATCTGGAGCTTCTTGACATAGGGCATAACAAGCAGCAGCTTTGTTTTGTCTGCATCAAGGATCATGCCGTCCTCATAGACCAGAGCCTTGTTATCAGCAGAGATCTCAACATCCTTTAGATTTACGGAGTCTGTGAAGGCTGTAGGCTTGATATTCTCAACAGTGGACGGGATCTTTATCGACTTGAGAGAACTATAGCTGGAGAAGGCACTGTCGCCGATACCGGTGATGCCCTCTTCGATCACTACATCTGTTACCAAAGAAGTGTCTACGTTGTAGTTGCCGGTAAGTTCTCCTGTTCCGGAAATGGTCATTACGCCGTCTTCAACGATATACTTGCTGCCTGAGCCGAATGAGCCACGCATAATGGTCTTTCCAGTCTCGATATCTGTGAACTTTCTGGAATGAGCCTCAGCGTACTGATCGGCTGTTGAGCCAAGGTATCCAACGATAGCAGTAGATGAATTGATTATATCATCAGAATTGAAAACGCAGTCCTTGTTGAGGAATGTGACCTTGTTATAATCAGAATATGAATAAAGAGCTTCATATTCGATAGTTAGAGTTTTCTTTGTCTCAGGGATCACAAGCTCTCTCAGATTGTCACAATATGCAAATGCATAGCTGCCGATACTTTCAAGAGTTGAAGGCAGTGAGACACTCTTGAGCGAATCACAATCATAAAAACCATTAGAGCTGATAGACGTAACGCCCTCTTCAATGATGACCGCAGTGATCTGATCGTGATTCTCAAAGGGTGAGGGACTGCTCATAGCGCCTGTTCCGGAGATAGTGAGTACTCCGTCAACTATGGTATAAGTCAGATCATCTCCGCACTTGCCCTTCTGAGTCACCTCGCCTGTTTCGATGTCGATGAACTTACGTCCGAAGCTCTCCGCATAGGTCTGGGCAGTTGAGCCTGCGCTGCCTACAATGCTAGCCTGGCTCGGGAAGGTATATGAGCTGCTATAGATCTCGCACTCAGGATCGGCGATGGTGATCTCCTTGACCTTGCTACAGCTGCTGAAGGCTGATGAGCCGATGCTCTTTACAGATGCAGGTATACTGATCTCAGTCAGACCGCTGCAGCTGTTAAAGGCAGAATATTCGATCGAGGTAACTCCTTCAGGGATCTCGATAGATGTGATACCGTAACAATCGTAGAACGCATATCTGCTGATAGTGGTAATTCCCTTAGGCAGATCGATCTTCTTCAGATTATAGCAGTAATAGAATGCTTCCTCGCCGATAGAAGTTACACTTTCAGGGATCTCGATGCTCTCAAGGTTATAGCAATAGTTGAAGGCATCCGCTCCGATAGATGTAACAGTATCCGGGATATTTACTCTGCCCAGCTTAGAGCAGTTTGAGAATGTATTATCCGGGATAGACTCAAGACCCTCAGGCAGCTGTACGCTATAGAGAGCGTCGCAGCCGTAGAACACTGAGCTGCCCATCTCTTTAACGCTATCAGGGATAGTGATCGAGATCAGCGAATCGCAGTCATTGAATGCACTTTCGCCGATACTCTCAACAGTATCAGCTATCTGAACGCTGGTCACATTATCAAAATCCTGGAAGGCTCTGGCTGAGATAGAAGTTATGCCGGACTCGATGATGATCTTCTTGATATTGTTCTTGCCGTTAAAGGTAGATCCATCGCTCATGGGACCTGTTCCGCTGATAATAAGAGCATCATCCTCTACAGAGTAGGACGCTTCCTCTCCGCACTTTCCGCTCTGGGTGACAGCTCCGGTATCAATGTCCATGAAGCGTCTTCCGTAGTTATAGGCGTACTCCTTAGCTGTTGACTGGTCGTGACCAACGATAGTTGCGTTGTTGTTGATAGTTGACTCCGAGTCTGAGATAACACACTTAGGATCCATGAATGTGATCTTACAATCACCGGAAACGCCGTAAAGAGCATTGCTCTCGACCTCGTTCACGCTCTCGGGCAGTACCACATTTGTCAAATTAGGACAGTGGCTTAATGCCCCGGCACAGATCTTTGTTACTGTATCAGGTATATCGACCTGCTTAGCGATACCCGATACCATGAGCAGCTGGGTCTTATCCTTGTTGAAGAGGCAGCTGTTCTCAAAAACGTAATTCTTGTTTGCCTCGTCTATATCCATAGTCACCAGCTTCATAATGCTCAGTGCTCCGGGATCTGTGATAGCTGCTGTTGCAGGAAGTGTGATAGAAGTAACGTTGGTGAAATTAGACAAAGCGTTAGCATTGAGGTCAGTAACTCCGTCCTCAACAACGATCTCCTTTACAGGATCATTGCTGATATAGATGCTATCCGGACGCATTGCGCCTGTTCCGGAGATAGTCATGGTCGAGCCGACAACAGTATACATCATATCATCGCCGCAGTAGCCGCCGATAGTGATCTCATTAGTTTCAACATTGTGGAACTTTCTGCCGTATTTAAGTGCCATCTCCTGAGCTGTTGATCCGGCATAGCCGCCGATATAAGCGGATGTGGAATAGAGTATATCTCCTGACGAAGGAAGTACACACTCAGGATCCATGATGTCAACGCCTGTCAGTGAATAGCTGTAGGAGAACGCACTTGAACCGATCTCCTTGACGCTGGCAGGAATAGCTACAACGCCGGTAAGGCCTGTACTGTTGAATGCGCTGTTGCCAATAGAAGTAAGGCTGTTCGGGAAAGTGATCTCTTTCAGCTTACTGCAACTGTAAAATGCTTCGGCTCCAATAGTTTCCAGAGTGCTGGGAAGAGTGATAGAGTTAAGAGCATAGCAGCTCTCGAAGCTGCTTGTTCCAATGGTCTTCAAGCCCTTTGGCAGCTTAACATTGTTAAGGGAGGTGCAGTAATAAAACGCACTTTCTCCGATAGATGTTACCGTAGAGGGGATAGTAACTGATGTAAGGGATGTGCAGTTGCTGAACGCATAGTCACCGATGCTTTCTACGCCCTTCTCGATGACAGCTGATGTGATATCAGTATTGCCGGAGAAGCTGGGGTCTGAATACATTTCGCCGGTGCCTGTGATCGTGATCACTCCGTCAGCGACAGTGAAGGTCATGTCATCGCCGCACTTACCCTGCTGAATATATGTATCCTTATCTATATCATGGAACTTGCGGCCGTGCTTGTACGCATGAGCCTGTGCAGTAGAGTCTGTGTGTCCGGCAATAGTTGTACCACTGCTGACAATACTGCTATCGCTTGGTAACTCACACTCTGCATTGGGAATTAGCACCTCATCAAGATCGTAACAGTACGCAAAAGCATTTGATCCGATGTATGTAACGCTGTCAGGGATCTGTACCTCTGTGAGCTTGCTAAAGCTGCTGAAAGCAGATGAGCCGATGGTCTCGACACCGTCCTCGATGATGACCTTCTCAACTTCATTGGAGCCGGGAAGAGTTGAGCTGGGGGTATATTCGCAGGGGCCGGAGCCTGAAAGTGTCAGAACACCGTCCAGGATCTTGTAGGAATAAACGTCGTAGCTGCCCATAAGGTATCTTTCGCCGGTCTCAAGATCATTGAAAAACAGCCCATATTTCTTGGCATAGTCCTGGGCAGTTGAGCCTGAATAGGCGAAGATCTCAGCACCGTAGAATGTGGAATTAGTGCCTAAGATCTCAACGTCCTTTGAGGTAATGATGACCTTTTTCAGATTATCGCTACTGTAGCTATAGAATGCCGAGTCGCCTATGCTCTTTACAGACTCGGGGATAGTGAGCTCGTCTGGGAAAAGGCAGCCATAGAAAGCGCTTTCGCCAATAGTTTCCAGTCCCTCGGGCAGACCGGCGAGCTTCATATTATAGCAATAACTGAACGCACCGTTCCCTATCTCCTTTAGGCTTGCGGGGAGTGTTATCTCAGTCAATGCGCTGCATGAATTAAATACATAATTGCCGATCGTTGTCAGCTTCTCAGAGAACTTGACTGTTTCTAGTGATGTGCAGTTATAGAAGGCATAATCGCCGATAGAAGTAACAGTCGAAGGCAATTCGATCGATGTTATGCCGGTATTTCTGAACTCGTATGCTCCGATGCTGACTAATCCAGCAGGCAGAGTTACCTTCTCGAGGGATCCGCAACTTTCGAACAGATAGGCACCACCGCCTGTGATACCCTTCTCGATTACAACTGAGGTGATGTCGTTTCTTCCATAGAAGGGTGAGGTGTCGTAGCTATAATCAGGAAGATCACCCTTACCGGAAATGATCACCTGGCCGTCCTTGATCTCGAAGGAAGCATTCTCGCCAAGATCTCCGCCGGTAGTTGCCTCGCCTGTTTCGATGTCGATGAAGGTGCGGCCATTCTTTCTTGCGTAGGCCTGAGCTGTTGAGCCGGCATAGCCTTCAATGTAGACTGAGCCGGGGATAGTATTTAAGGAGTCTGCGATCTCACAGTCCTTGTTAAGTATTATCACCTTGCTCAGCTTATCACAGGATCTGAACGCATCAGCCCCAATAGATGTTACGGTCTCAGGAATAGTGATCTCTTCGATGCCGTCGCAGTTATAGAAAGCGCCTTCTGAAATGCTTGTGATCTCTCCGTCGAAAACTACACTTGTGAAGCTGCTTTTGCGTGAGAAAGAAGGATCGTCGTACATTTTTCCGGAGCCCGTGATCGTAAGTACGCCGTCATCAGAGATCTCATAGGTAAGATCATCGCCGCACTTTCCACGGATACAGCTCTCGCCTGTCTCGATGTCGATGAACTTAACGCCATGCTCAAAGCAATACTCATAGGCAGAAGAATCCATATATCCTTCGATCGGGGTAGTAAGATCTGTTAAATTGCCATTGAAAACACATTCCTTGTTGGGGATAGTGATCTTTTCTAAGCTGGAGCACTGATAGAATACACTTCTCGCTATATCCGCAACACTCTCAGGGATAGTTACCTCTGTCAATGAGGTACAGTTACCGAAAGCCTCACTGCCGATCTCAGTAACTCCCTCGGGAATATCTATACTGGTGAGACTGCCACAGCTGTTGAAAGTACTTTCTCCCACTGAAGTCAGTCCAGCAGAGAGCTTGACCTCCGTCAGGCCGTAACAGTATGCAAATGCGTAATCGCCTAAAGAAGTGACACTGTCAGGCATAGTCACTGAGGTAAGGGAATCGCAGCTTCCAAAGGCACTGCTGCCGATAGATGTAACACCGTCCGGGATCGTTACAGACGTCAGATCAGGGCAGCCCAGGAAGGCACCTTCTCCGATAGTTTCAAGTGTGCTAGGCAGAGATACTGACTCAAATCCGCCGCTCTGGAATACTTCATCGCCTATAGAGGTTATTCCATCTTCCACAACTAGAGCGGAACATGAGCTTGTATCCATCACAGACGCATAGTCAGGGATCTCACCTGTGCCGGATACCGTCATTACACCGTCTTCATCGACAGAATAGGTAATGGTCTCAGTCAGCTGGCCGTAGAGCGACTCCTCGCCTGTCTCAATATCTCGGAAGGTCTTGTAGTATTTTCTTGCAAACGCCTCTGCCAATGATCCTGCTGGTGCGATAATGATCGCATTTGATAAGGCAGAGCGATTACTAATGGCAGTTTCTGCGTTCTCTATAGTGATAGTTTCAAGACTTGTACAGCCTGAAAAAGCATAACTGCCTATCTCTACAACGCTCTCAGGGATAGTTACATTTGTAAGGCTGGTGCAATTGCTGAAAGCATAAGATTGTACATTTGTAAGTGTAGAAGGCAGCGATACACTCGTTAATTTGCTGCAATCGTAGAATACATCACTGCCTATCTCAGTGATACCCTCTTCGATCACCACTGATTTGATGTCAGAAGAATTCTCAAATTCGTACGAACTGATAGTTCCGGTGCCGGAGATAGTCAGGACACCGTCCTCAAATTTGTACGTTGCGTCCGATCCGCAGGTACCCGAATCTGCCGTTGCCTTAACAGCAGACTCACTGACAGCAGCGGTGATGTCGTCGGCTGATACCGAAGCCTCTACCGCAACGACCGGCTTGATACCGCCGGTTTGCAGCGAGCCAGTGGTGATCAGGATAGCCATGACCATAGCTGCCACTCGTCTAAATGACATAAAAAAGCCCCCTTAATTTTTATTTCATGACAGAAATTTGTAGTTTTATGCAAAACGCCTAAAAAGCGCTTTATCGCACTAAGCTACATTATACATTATATACCATTTTTAGCCTGATTGCAAGAGAATTCTGCAATTATTCATATCAAATTTTGACTTTCTATGCAAAAAACCCTACCCGAATGGGTAGGTATGCGCTAAAAATTATATTTTATGCAATAATTTCCGCCTTTCGATCAGTGCTGGATCACAAAAAAGAGCGTGCATGATCTGCACGCTCTTCCGCTTCTATTTATACTGCCTTGTACTGAGGGCTCTGATCGAATTGAGCACCAGCAGCATGGCTGTGCCTGAGTCAGCAAAGACTGCCAGCCACATATTCGGGTGGCCAAGAAGTCCCAGCACAAGCACCGCCAGCTTTATGCCAAGGGCAAAAATGATGTTCTCGTAGGAGATCCGAAGGGTCTTGTCAGCAATGCGCTTTGCCCTAGCTACGGACTCCGGCTCAGAATTCATAAACACCACGTCTGAGGCCTCCAAAGCCAGATCTGCGCCGGTCTGCATCGCTCCGCCAACGTCAGCTCCCGCAAGCACAGGTGCGTCGTTTATGCCGTCACCAACGAACATCACCGGTCCGTATTTTTCACGGAGAACACCGATCTGTGCCAGCTTTTCATCAGGCATGAGTTCCGCCCGAATCTCGTCGATACCCAGCTGAGAGCCTACTGCCTGGGCGTTTGCAGTCTTGTCGCCGGTGAACATGGCTGTCCGGCAGCCCTTTGCCTTCAGCGCAGAAACTGCCTTCTGGGAGGTCTTCTTCACCGTGTCAGAGACCACGATCCTACCCAGCGCCAGGCCGTCTGCTGCAACGTAGACCACGCTTCCGGAGAGACTGCCGTCCTCCGCCGGGATCTGAACTCCACAGCTTCCCATAAGGCGCTCGTTTCCGCAGAGGATCTGCTTTCCGTCCAGCATTGCAGAGATGCCTCGTCCAGCCAGCTCCTCCGAGCTTTCAGGCTGGGAAAGTGAGATCCCCAGGCTGCGGCAGTGTTCTGCGATACGCTCTGCCACCGGGTGGGTGGAGATTTGCTCGCAGCTTCCGCAGATCCTAAGCAGCTCCTCCTGAGCAACTCCGCCATAGGTCTTGATGTCGGTTATCATGAAGGTGCCGTCTGTGAGGGTTCCTGTCTTGTCGAATGCGATCGCCTTCACCTTGCCAAGAGCCTCGATCGAGTCGCCGCCCTTGAACAAGATCCCCAGCTTTGAAGCTGCGCCAATTCCAGAAAAATAGGCAAGCGGAACACTGAGCACCAGTGCGCAGGGACAGCTGATAACAAGGAAAGTCAGCGCAGAGTAGATCCACTTGCTCCAGTCTCCCGTCACTAGGGATCCCACAACTGCCGTGAGCACTGCCACCGAGATCACGATCGGAGTGTAGACCTTTGAGAAGCGTGTGATGAAGCGGTCGATCTTCGGCTTTTCCGCAGATGCGTCCTCCACAGCACGGGCGATCTTGGAGATCATGGAGTCCTCCGCAGCCGCAGTCACCCTCAGCCGGAAGGTGTCAGAAAGGCTGATACAGCCCGAAAGCACGCTGTCTCCCGTATAGGCCACCATGGGTACCGGCTCGCCGTTCACAGCGGAGGTGTCGATCTTCACGCCGTGGTCAGCTGCCTCCACAATGCCGTCTGCGGCAATACGCTCGCCGGCCTTGATCTGGAGAATGTCGCCTACACGGATCTGGTCTGAACTTATCCGGACGAACTGGCCATCCCGCAGAACATCGGCCTCGTCCACACGGAGCCCAGCCACATCTGTGATCGCCTTTCGGCTTTTGGCAACAGCGTGATCCTCGAAGATCTCGCCTATCTTGAAGAAGAGCACCACTCCCACGGCCTCGGCGTACTCACCAAGAGCAAAGGCTCCCAAAGTCGCCACGGTCATCAGGGTGTTCTCGTCAAAGAAATTCTTCACACGGATATTCTTTAAGGTTGCGGCGAGGACTCCCCTGCCCAGCACCAGATAGGCCGCCGCATAGAGTACGATCGCCAGAGGCATGATATGGGCGGCCTTATGGACGATCAGCGCTGCCGCAAACAGCAGCACTCCCACAGCCACCTCTGCAAGCTCCTTTTTCATTTCAGTGCCGTGCTCATGGTGAGCCTCTTTTTCCTGAGTTTTGGGAGCTGTTATGGTAACTCCCGGCTCGATTTGACCGGCGATAGAGTTCATTTTTTCCAGCAGCTCGTCGGTGATCTTGCCGTGAATGATAAGCTGTCTCATGGGGAAATTCAGCTCCGCCGCCTCAACGCCCTCCAGCTGGCCGATCGCCTCAGCGATCTTTCCGCCGCAATGTGCGCAGCCCAGGTCGTTCACCGTCAGCTTCACGCCTCCGTGGTGCTCATGGGAATGTTCGTGGTGGTGCTCGTGGTCACAGCACTCCCCTTCATGATGATGGTGGTGCTCATGCTCACAGCACTCCCCTTCATGATGATGGTGGTGCTCATGCTCACAGCACTCGCCCTCATGGTCATGATGATGCTCGTGGTGCTGCTCCTGAGAAGCAACGATCTCTACATCCGGCTCGATATTCCGGGCCAGTTCGTTCATCTTCGCAAGGAGCTCGTCACTATGCTTCCCCTTGACCTTCAGCCTCTTCATGGGGAAGTTCAGCACTGCATTCTCCACTTCCTCCAGCTTGTTTATAGCCTCTTCGATCTTGCCGCCGCAGTGTGCGCAGCCAAGACCCAGTATATCATAATATCTCTCCATACAGATCATCCTTTCATATGAATATCTGTTCATATGTTAATATATCATATTTCTCCCCTCTTGTCAATAGTTTTCCGGAAATTCTTGAAAAAAAGATCCTAAAGTGCTATAATTAAGGAAGTTTACGGCAATTTTGGCAGAGATCTCTGTTAGCTGTCTGCAACATCAATGAGCTAGATCAGGGCGGAAATCAGCTTTGTTATCTATACCTAACTATTTTTGAAAAAATTTTTCAGCTTTTTTCGTCTTTTTGGCCCTTTCAATTCACTTATATGTGAGAGCTCTTAACAGTGGGACTTATCTCTCCCCTGTTTTATCGGTTTGCAGACCCTATCCCATGCCAGAAAGGAGTGACTGCCATGCTTGCCGACTCGAAACTATTCGCCGGAGGTGAAGGTGCTGTAATGCGAAGTATCAATAATGACGAACTGTCCGCCGAGACTGTCGGGACGGTCAACCGCCTCATTATGAGCTGCGGTACCTCCAAGGAAAGTCTCAGCACACTTTACGGTATGTTCAAACAGAGCATCTTCGCACTTGCGTTCAGTATCACATCGGACTATCACCTGTCCGAGGACTGCGTTACCGAGACACTTGTAAGACTATCGCAGATCACCGATTTTGACCCCAAAAAGGGCGACGGCAAGGGATTCATCCTAACTATCGCCCGCAACGTTGCACTCGAGCTTCGCAGACGCTATAAACGAGAATGCACCGATTTCTTCATTCAAAGCTACGGCGAGGCAGACAAAACTGTCGAGGACAGTATCTTCATAAATCAGCTGCTAAAGCACCTAAACGACAAGCAAAGACAGGTGGTCGTCATGAAGTGCTGCAGCGACCTTACCTTCAGGGAGATCGCCAAGATCATGAAAAGCCCTGAATCTACCGTAAAATCAAGGTACAAAAAGGCGATCGCTATTCTACAGGAAAAGGCAGGTGTAAGCAGTGAAGGATAATGGTTTCAACGATCAGGAATTCCAGGAATTGCTGAAGAAAAAGATGAATGAGCTTTCTGACTCTGTTGACTGCTTCGATAAGATCTCCGCAAGAGCCTTTCCTAAGGATCAGCTGGATTTTTCCGACGGCGAGTTCACTGTAAGCGACCTTGAAAACGTTACCGGAAGGAAAAGAAGGCTGCCGGCTCTCAAATGGGCCGCTATCGGTGCGGCAGCTGCGGTCTGCTTAGCGATCATCCCCAAAACAGACCTGACAGACAGGCTTTTCGCCAATCTCGGCAGCAGCTCGGGCAAGCATAAATTCCAAGCCCTTGCCGCTGAGATCGCACAGCTATCTGAGAGGGACGACTTTGTCTCATACGATGTCACCCTTGCCATGTATTCCGCCTATGACGTGCTGGTAACTCCCGGCATAAGCTGTCCCTTCGAGGAGAGCGGCGAGGAAAACTCAATGGTAAGGATCTTCGTCAGAACTATCGGCGGTATCCCCACAAATCAGCTCTACGCCGTGGAATACGAGGGTACCTACGCTGAGGAGAACATCATCGCTGCGGCAGAGTCAAACGTTAGCATTTCACAGGAAGAGGCTGCTAAAACAGGAGGCAGCAAGCCGGTCTTCACCTACGATGATCTCCTCCTTACGGAGACTGTCCGGGATCATTTCACAGCCGACGGAAAGGGCGATCTCCTTGACGCCGGTCAGGTGGGCTGCTCGGTGGCTTCATTTAGACAAAACAGCTTCTTCAAGGACGAAAACGGTATTCGACCGGTAACTCACACAGTCCTTTACGGACAAAGAGAAAACTCCACAGACGACAGCTTTTTCTACGACATACGGGCAGAGTTCCTTGATGAGAGCAAAAGTGTCTCTCAAGAGGACACCTGGCTCAACGTACTCTACTACAACGGCCGCTCTGCTAAGCCGGACAGATCCTCCTCGCATTTCAGCTATGAGGCGATGTTCGATACCTCTGACAGCTCGGAAGGCTGCTGGGCATACTTTACTCCATTCTCAGCCGACAGCGGAAGAGTCTCTGTCAAGTCGAGCGGCGAAAAAATAGGCCTGGACTCCATTACCTACGGGATAAGCTCCGGCCTGGAAAAGCGTCTGCCTACTCCTCTGACGGACAGCAGCTCGCTCTCAATGCGCATCTTCATCGACCCGTATGTTTTCACAAGTGCTGACGACTCTATCAAGGTAATGTCCGCCCTTATGAGCTCCCCTGCTGACTTCTACATCAGCGATATGACCGCAAGTGAGGATATTCAGCAGAGATTTGAAGAATTAAACGCTCAAAGCGCTCTGGAGGCTCAAAATGCCGCTATACAGGCTGAGATAGATCGTCAGAGAGCTGCCGAAAACGAAAAGGCACACTTAGAAAAACTGAGGGCAAATGAGGCCCTCATCGATCAGGTCCTTGCAGCTAAGGAGGCAGAGCTGTACAAGCTCGGCTGAACTTCTCAATGGCCCAAAAAGGCATGAATATGAAAGTGGATCACACATACCCCTCTTACATTTTCCCGCAGAGCTGAGCTCGCTGGCTCCCGGGGATCAGAGTTCATCAGGCAAAAGAAAGTTCCATTCGCCCGTCCGGTGCCTCCGGGCGGGCTCTTTTTGTTATTTGATAAACTTTTTGTGCAGGCCTTGATTTTAACTCTCCCCTGTGGTATAATTGATTGGTAATATGCAGTGGTATCGAAGTGGTCATAACGGACATGACTCGAAACATAGTCGTTTCTGAGCTTGCCGCACTTTGATTTATCCCTGTTCTGCGTGGTTTCG
>CACWHY010000033.1:27667-28309 GCA_902760805.1 Ruminococcus flavefaciens
TGCCCCTTGAGGGACGTGGGTTCGAATCCCACCCACTGCGCCAAGCCAAATGCGGAGTATTCCGCGTAGTTCCGCCTTTTCGAGAGGCGGAACTTTTTTTGTTATAGCGCAGTTGCTTGCATAATGACCGACTTGTTTTTTGCGAGAAAACTGCAAGTGCCTTTCAGTTTATGTTATTCGACTGTTGATTCGTTTGAGAGCGCTTTAGCAATCGCCTCAGCACTCAGCTTCTTGCTTTCGCTGTCCACATGGCTGTACACGTTGCTGGTCGTACCTATGTCGCTATGACCGAGCCATTCCTGAATCAGCTTCATCTGAACTCCGTTGGCGAGAAGTAAGCTGGCACAACTGTGCCGCAGGTCATGGAATCGTATCTTCCGCAGACCGTTCTTGCGGAGCACTATGGGGAAGTGATCTGACACATAGTTGGGACGTATCAGCTCTCCAACAGCGTCTACGCAGATGTAGTCCTCGTACTTCTTGCAGTAACCTCTGCCGAATGCCTTCTTCATTTCTGCCTGATGCTCACGCTCAGCGATGAGCGCCTGCTCGACTACGGGTATCAGCGGAAGCGTTCTGTACGACGATTTCGTTTTCATTACATCGTAGCCTGCAACTCCGTCCTCGTCCTGCAAGACCTTG
>CACWHY010000034.1 GCA_902760805.1 Ruminococcus flavefaciens
GGCGAGTTTACGGCATTTTTTGGCAGGGGCAGAAGGACTTGAACCCTCGGCACGCGGTTTTGGAGACCGCTGCTCTACCAACTGAGCTATACCCCTATGTTCGTGACAACATAAATATTATACCAGAAAGAAAAGGCATTGTCAACAGTTTAGAGATATTTTTATTTTTTAATTTTATAGCAGCGGTGCAAAAATATTCAGAAGGCTTCCTGAGATCTTCTTATACAGCGGTCTGCTGCGGCAATCCTCCATAGTTATCATCTCCGAGACCTCCACAGTTTTCCGAATGTCCTCCTGTATCTGACCGATCACTGAACAGTTGTACAGCATCGAAGCTGACTCGAAATGGAGGTAAAAGCTGCGATAATCCAGGTTGATAGTGCCGACCATAGCCATTTTTCCGTCGGCGATACAGGTCTTAGCGTGGATAAATCCGGGGGTATACTCATAGATCTTGACGCCGGCGCTGATCAGCTTGGGATAGTTGTTCCAGGCGATCATGTAGACGTACCACTTATCCGGGATATGGGGAGTTACGATCCGCACATCAACGCCTTTTTTTGCGGCAAAAGCCAACGCATCGATCATTTCCTCGTCGATGATCAGGTATGGCGTAGTGATGTAGACGGAGCTCTTTGCGTTGGAGATCATTTCCAGATAGGCCAGTTTCCCCACAGGCTCGTTATCCAGCGGAGAGTCAGAAAACGGCTGAACATAGCCGTCCGTGGTGCTGAGGGCAAAGCTGAAAACATCGGGGATATAGTCCTGGAAATGGGCAATACTTCTCCCCTGCTCCTCCCAAAGCTGAAGGAACATGACGGTATAATTCCAAACGGCCTCGCCACGGATCATGACAGCGGTGTCCTTCCAGTGGCCGAAGCGCTCCTTGCGGTTGATATACTCATCGGCCAGATTAGTTCCGCCGTTGAAGGCCACATTGCCGTCGATGACGATGATCTTTCGGTGGTCACGGTTGTTCTGGACCGATGAGAGAAATGGAGTAAATTTATTGAAAACACGGCACTTCACGCCGTTTTTTTCCAGCTCAGCGAAGGGCAGCGATGACTGTTTCAGGCCTGTGCCGATGCCGTCGTACATAAGGCGAACGTCCACACCGCTCCTGGCCTTGCGGATCATCAGCTCAGAGATCCTGTCCAGCATATAGCCCTCAGAGATGATGAAATACTCCATGAAGATGAACTTGTCCGCACGCTCCATTTCCCTTAGCATAGCCTCAAACTGGAGCTCGCCCAGAGGAAAATACTCCGCATGGGTATTGCGGTAGGCCGGATAGAGGCCGTGCTTGGAGATGTACCTTGCAAGGTTAGCGCCCTCTGGACAATCCTCCGCAAGGGCAGCGAGGGTGTCACTGTTCTGGATAAGGCACTCACGGGTCTGATGCTGATAATGGCGCTCAATGGCCTTGGGGAGCCGCTGAGTTCGCTTGACGTAGATGTAGGTGACTCCTCCCAAAAGAGGGAAAAGGCTTATAAGGATTATCCAGGAGAGCCGGTAAGCATCAGGCTCACGCTTGTTCATCAAGTAGACCACCAGCACAGCGTCCAGGACAATAAGCAATATATACATGACGTAAAAGCGCTCGCCGATCGTCACAACGGCTGCGACAAGAAAAGCTATCTGTAGCAGGAGCAGCATAACGAACATAGCGTTTCGGCTGAAAAGGCTGCGGAAGAGCTTGCGTGGTCTCATATATCCTCCTTGACTAGCGGAAGGCTCCGCCGGTTGCGTTGGTGCGAAAAAAGTGTTATAATAGTAGTATACCACAAATACTAAATTAAAGCAACATCAAAAGGAGTTCCGCTATGACTAAGTTCAAGCCATACCGCCGCAAGGTATACTACTATGAGACAGACAAGATGAGCATCATGCACCACTCAAACTACATCCGCATTTTTGAGGAGACCCGTGTGGATTTCCTGGAGCAGGCCGGTATGCCCTTCTCGCTCATCGAGGAAAAGGGCCTGATGATGCCGGTGCTTTCTGTGGAGTGCTCCTACAAGCGCCCCCTTCGCTTCGGGGACGAGTTCGAGGTAACTCCCAGGATCACCAAATTCACTGGCACGACCCTCTTCGTGGAGTACCGTGTGATGAACACCCAGACAGGAGAGCTCTGTGCTGTGGGCAGCTCCTCACACTGCTTCACCGACGGGGATATGCGTCCCGTGAGGACAAAGCGCACCTTCCCCGATGTTTACAGTGTTTTTGCCGAAAATGTCTCCACGGAAGAGGAATGATCTTACCCGGATCAAGGTCTTGCTATTTCTGAGAAAACATGATATAATGGAACAGTATCACCATTTCGGTGAGCTCCCACAAAATAATCACGGCTTTTCGCCATTAAGGAGTTGTTTATAATGAACGGAAGACAGAGGATCATCATCTTTGCACAGGCTACTGACGAGGCACCTATCTCCTGCTACGCATATGCCCTCCCCACCGAAGAGAACTGTCCCCTGAAGGACAACGGCTACATGAACGGAAAGGATCTGGGCTCATGGATAGTTGCCTCATTCAAGGCAAACCCCAAGACCTACGACTACCCCAGAAAATTCATCATGTTCGGCATAGTTGTGGGCGACGCTGCTGCTATCAGCCACCTTGCTTACATCGACCCCCACGGTCAGCAGTACCAGCTTTGCACCGTTGAGGAGGCCAATGTGGGCAGCAATGAGAAAACTCTCATGTTTGAAATGGAGCACGTTAAGAAAATAACCAAGCTGGAGCTCTGATCTTTTAGGAGGTATCTCAGTGGACCACTTCGTTCTTCATTCCGATTATGCACCTGCCGGCGACCAGCCCCAGGCTATACAGAAGCTCTCAGAGGGGATCTTATCCGGCAAAAAGGAACAGATCCTCCTGGGAGTTACCGGCTCAGGAAAGACCTTCACCATGGCCAATGTCATCGCTAAGGTCAACAAGCCAACTCTTGTACTTGCTCACAACAAAATACTCGCCGCCCAGCTCTGCACGGAATTCAAGGAATTCTTCCCGGAGAACGCCGTGGAATACTTCGTTTCCTACTACGACTATTACCAGCCGGAGGCCTATGTTCCCAGCACTGACAGCTACATCGAAAAGGACTCGTCTATCAATGACGAGATCGACAAGCTGCGCCATTCCGCCACCACTGCCCTTGCCGAGCGGCGGGACGTTATCATCGTGGCCAGTGTCTCCTGCATCTACTCCCTGGGAAGTCCCGAGGAGTACCGCTCAATGGTGGTGTCGATCCGCCAGGGCATGGAGAAGCCCCGTGAGGAGCTGATCTCTGAGCTGGTCAGGATCCGATATGAGCGCAACGACATCGCCTTTGAGAGAAACCGCTTCCGTGTCCGTGGGGACGTGGTGGAGATCTTCCCGGCCATGTCCAGCGACACCGCCGTCCGTGTGGAATACTTCGGCGACGAGATCGACCGTATCTCCGAGATAAACGTTGTCACCGGCGAGGTGAAGGCTGTTGTCAGCCACGCTGCGATCTTCCCGGCCTCACATTATGTGGTCGGCGACGATAAGCTGGAGGCTGCCCTTGAGGAGATCGACAGGGAGCTTGCCGAGCGGATCGACTATTTCACCGCAAACAACAAGCTCATCGAGGCTCAGCGCATCAAGGAGCGGACCCAGTACGACATGGAGATGATCCGTGAGGTGGGATACTGCTCCGGCGTTGAGAACTACTCCCGTGTGCTGGCCGGAAGACCGGCAGGCAGCACTCCTCAGACTCTGATGGACCACTTCCCCGAGGACTTCCTGCTGATCGTTGACGAGAGCCACGTTACTCTCCCCCAGGTCAGAGCCATGTACGCCGGCGACCGTGCCAGAAAGACAACCCTTATCGACTACGGATTTCGCATGCCAAGCGCTCTGGACAACAGGCCGCTGAATTTTGATGAGTTCAACGCTCATATCCACCAGGCGATCTACGTCAGCGCTACTCCCGGTCAGATCGAGCGTGAAAAGACCGACACTATCGTTGAGCAGGTGATCCGTCCTACGGGACTTGTTGACCCGGAGATCATCGTCAAGCCCACCAATGGTCAGGTGGACGACCTCCTCAGTGAGATCAACACCCGTGCCGCCAAGAACGAGCGTGTGCTGGTGACTACTCTTACAAAGAAAATGGCGGAGGATCTGACCTCATACTACGAGCGCCTAGGCGTCCGGGTAAGGTACCTCCACCACGACATAGACACTATCGAGCGTATGGAGATCATCCGTGACCTGCGTGCCGGAGAATTCGACGTGCTGGTTGGAATAAACCTGCTCCGTGAGGGCCTGGATATACCCGAGGTCAGCCTTATCGCGATCCTGGACGCCGACAAGGAGGGCTTCCTGAGAAGCGAGACCTCACTGATCCAGACCATTGGACGTGCGGCCAGAAACGCCTCCGGTCAGGTCATCATGTACGCCGATACAGTTACCGGCTCCATGGAGCGTGCGATTACTGAAACTGAGCGCCGCCGGAGCTTACAGCTGGCCTTCAACCGTGAGCACGGCATAGTTCCCAAGACCATCGTCAAGGATATCCGTGATGTGCTGGAGATCACCTCAAAGGCCAAGGTGGAGGAGAAGGCTTCAAAGAAGAAGATGTCCGCAAAGGACAAGCAGGCGCTCATCGAGAAGCTCACCGCAGAGATGAAAAATGCGGCGAAAATGCTGGAATTCGAGCACGCCGCCTATCTGCGTGACAAGATCAAGGAGCTCAAAGGGAGCTGAGAGGGCATTTTATGAAATACTCAAACGATATTATCCTTTCAAAAGCCGCAGCCGGCGAGAAAATGAAGTTCATTTTCTTCTGGGGACACACTCCCGGCCGGGTCGGCTCGGTGGATATGAGCTGCCTGAGCCAGTGGTATGAGTGCCGATTCACCGTGGAGGGCGTAGTATACCACACAGCTGAGCAGTATATGATGTCGCAGAAAGCCCTGCTGTTCGGCGATGAGGATATCTATCAGAAGATCATGAACGCCGGTGATCCGGGGGCGTATAAGACTCTTGGAAGAATGATCTCCGGCTTCGATGAAGAGCTGTGGAAAAGCCGCAGGACTGACATCGTTATCAATGGAAATATGGCGAAATTCAGCCAAAACGATGACCTAAGGGAGTTCCTTCTAAACACCGGCAGCAGAGTGCTGGTGGAGGCTTCTCCCTACGACAGGATATGGGGCATCGGCATGGCAAAGAATTCTGCCGACATCGAAGATCCGTTTTGCTGGAAGGGCACAAATCTCCTGGGATACTGTCTCATGGAGGTCAGGGACAGACTGAAGGAGGAACTTAATGCGAGATAAGATCATCATCAAGGGCGCTAGAGCCAACAACCTGAAAAACATAGATCTGGAGCTTCCAAGAGATCAGCTGATCGTCATGACCGGACTGTCCGGCTCGGGAAAATCCTCCCTGGCCTTCGACACGATCTACGCAGACGGTCAGCGCCGCTATGTGGAGAGCCTTTCCTCTTATGCAAGAATGTTCCTTGGGCAGATGGAAAAGCCCGACGTTGACAGCATAGAGGGACTTTCCCCTGCTATCTCTATCGACCAGAAGACTACCTCAAAAAACCCCCGCTCCACTGTGGGAACTGTCACTGAGATCTACGACTACCTGCGACTGCTCTACGCAAGGATCGGTGTGCCTCACTGTCCTGTCTGCGGAAGAGTGATCTCTCAGCAGTCTATCGACCAGATAGTTGACACGATCATGGAGCTCCCCCAAGGCACTAGGATCCAGCTTCTGGCACCTATCGTCAGGGGAAGGAAGGGTCAGTACGTCAAGGAGCTGGACTCCGCAAGACGCTCAGGCTTCGTCAGGGTCCGGGCGGACGGCATCATGTACGAGCTCACTGAGGAGATCAAGCTGGACAAGAACAAAAAGCACAATATCGAGATCGTGGTGGACCGTATCATCGTCAAGGAGGGCATCGAGTCCCGTATCACCGATTCCATGGAGACCGTTTTCAAGCTCACCGACGGTCTTGCTATCGTGGACGTGGTGGACGGGGACGAGATCCTTTTCTCCCAGAATTACGCCTGTCCTGAGCATAACATCAGTATCGGCGAGCTGGAGCCTGTGATGTTCTCCTTCAACAACCCTATAGGTGCCTGCCCCAAGTGTACCGGTCTGGGAGTTTTCCGGCGGATCGACCCGGATCTGATCATTCCCAACAAGGATCTGTCGATCATGGAAGGTGCCATAAAGGCCTCCGGCTGGAACAGCCTTGACGAGACCTCTGTGGCAACTATGTACTACAACGCAATTTCTAAGAAATACAAGATCCCACTGGACGTGCCGGTCAAGAAGCTGAAAAAAGAGCAGCTGGACCTCTTCCTATACGGAACAGGCACCGAGGCGCTGGAGCTGACACGGCCGAAGTCTCTCGGAGGCGGCAAGTACAGCACGCCCTTCGAGGGCGTCATCAACAACCTTGAGCGCCGCTACCGTGAAACAAACAGCGAGTATTCCAAGAACGAGATCGAGGAGTGCATGAGCGAGGTGGATTGCCCCGAATGTCACGGAAAAAGGCTCCGGGACGAGTACCTTGCTGTTACTGTGGGAGAGAAAAACATCAGCGAGCTCACAGACCTGTCGGTGAAGAGCGCTCTGGACTTTTTCAAGCAGATCAAGCTCACCAAGCAGGAGACCTTCATCGGTGAGCGCATCATAAAGGAGATCAACGAGCGCCTGGGCTTTCTCAGCAGCGTGGGTCTGGACTACCTGACCCTTTCACGCTCCTCGGGAACTCTTTCCGGCGGCGAGAGCCAGCGTATCCGCCTTGCAACTCAGATCGGATCCTCTCTGGTGGGAGTTCTCTACATCCTGGACGAGCCAAGTATCGGGCTCCACCAGCGTGACAACGACAAGCTGATCGCAACCCTCAAGCGCCTGCGTGACCTGGGCAACACTCTGATCGTGGTGGAGCACGACGACGACACCATGCTTGCTGCCGACTACATCGTGGATATAGGCCCGGGAGCCGGCGTCCACGGCGGAGAAGTGGTCTTCTCCGGAACAGTTGACAAGCTGCTCAAATGCAAGAACTCCATTACAGGCGCATATCTCAGCGGCCGAAAGAAGATCCCTGTTCCCCAAAAGCGCCGTGAGGGAAACGGCAATTTCCTCACCGTCAAGGGCGCTGCTGAGCACAACCTGCAAAACATCGACGTGCAGATACCCCTTGGGGAATTCATCTGCGTTACGGGAGTTTCCGGCAGCGGAAAGTCTTCACTGGTAAACGAGATCCTGTACAAGGAGCTTGCAGGAAAGCTGAATCGTGCAAAAAGCCGTCCGGGAAAATTCGCCTCTATCGAGGGTCTGGAAAACCTGGACAAGGTGATCTGCATCGACCAGTCCCCTATCGGCAGGACTCCCCGCTCAAACCCGGCCACCTACACCGGAGTTTTCTCCGACATTCGTGAGCTTTTCGCCAAGACCAACGACGCCAAGGCTCACGGCTACACCAGCGGAAGATTTTCCTTCAACGTGAATGGCGGCCGCTGTGAGGCCTGCGAGGGTGACGGTATCATCAAGATCGAGATGCACTTCCTGCCGGATATTTACGTTCCCTGCGAGGTCTGCAAGGGCAAGCGATATAACCGTGAGACCCTGGAGGTCCACTACAAGGGCAAGTCAATATACGACGTGCTGGAAATGACTGTGGACGAGGGCGTGGAGTTCTTCGAGCACCTGCCCAAGATCTCACGAAAGCTGAAAACTCTGCAAAAGGTGGGACTGGGCTACATCAAGATCGGTCAGCCTGCAACTACCCTTTCAGGCGGCGAGGCTCAGCGTGTGAAGCTGTCCACCGAGCTCTCCAAGAGAGCCACAGGACGCACGATCTACATTCTGGACGAGCCCACTACCGGCCTCCACACAGCCGATGTCCACAAGCTGATCGATGTGCTCCAGGAGCTCACCGACCAGGGCAACACCGTGCTTGTCATCGAGCACAACCTGAACGTGATCAAGGTGGCCGACCACATCATCGACCTGGGTCCCGAGGGCGGCGACGGCGGCGGCAGGATCGTTGCGCAGGGCACTCCCGAGGAGGTCGCTCAGTGTCCGAAGTCTTACACCGGCCAGTACCTCAAGCCTTACCTTGAATAAAAAACTAAGCCCCGAAGCGTTTCAAAGCACTTCGGGGCATTGTATTTGCCAAATATATAGCGGTAAGCATACGTCTTAAAAACTGCATTTTGTTCGTCTTTTGACATTTTCTTCTGGATAACCATCATCTCCGAATGCGATCAGCGCATCCCGCAGATCATCGATGAAGCCGATCTCTTCACAGTAAGGGAAAACAATATCCTTGCTAATATAGTGTTCAGGAATATTCCAGATAACATTGTTTCCATTTTCAAAGCTTTCCCTGAACTGTACAATGTATCTTTTTTTGTTCCATAAAAAAATGAAAATTCTTTCTTCGTAGTGATCTCTTAGTGAATAAAGCCCTAAGAGATAAATATTCCTTTCCTTATCGATCGTCCAATTACAGGGATCTTTCAATTCGATCTCCCTTAACAGCTGTCCTCCGCCATATAGCGGATAAGTGATGCCCCAAGAATTAAATTCTTTCTGTTGAGCTGCTGTCAGCTCTTCATTGATAAAACCCATAAAAACGCCCCTTCTTATTGATCAGTTATTAAGGCACAGCTATAAATGATGTTCAGCAATTGGTCTGTAATAGCTGAGGCCATCAGCTCAGGGCTCTTCGTCCTCGCTCTTGTTTTCTTTGGACTTTGCCTTGAAGCTGCGGCAAACACATGAGATCAGGATCCCTATATAAAACGGCGCCCAGATCACAAAAAACATGGGTCCAAGCATACCGTCCAGGTGATCTCCTTCGTCAGGATCCGGATATGCCAGCCAATGGTGATAGATCAGCAGGAGCACCGTATTTATCACCAAACAGATCGAATACAGCTCTTCCGGAGGAGTTTTTTTGAACAGCTTTTTTGCCGGAAGATACAGCAGGTACTGTATGGTCAGCGGCGCTAAAAGTATCGCAAATATTAAGAACAGCACGGAGCCGAGCTCCACCAGATATTCCAGCATGATCCACCTCCTTCTCACAGCAGCCCCATGGCTTCCTTCTTTGCAAGGATCCTAAGAACGCTCTCGTCGATGCGCTCCTCTGAGAGCTTGCCAGTCTGAACAGCCTGCTCCACACCGCTTACTGCAGAGGGCAGATCTGCGGGCATAAGGATCACGTCAATGCCTGCACTTATGGACATAACAGCGGCATCTCCGGGAGGATAAACATTGGCAACTGCCCCCATGGAATGAGAGTCCGTCACGGCTATCCCATCAAATCCCAGCTCGCCCTTCAGCCAGTTCGTAACCACTACCGGAGACATATCTCCCGGCAGCTCCTCACCGGAGCCGGTAGTGATCTGATGACCCACCATGACGAAGTCCGCTCCGGCTGCGATACCTCCGCTGAATGCTGTGAATTCCGTTTCCTTCAAGTCCTCATAGCTGCGGTCGATCACAACTGTGCCATAGTGAGTATTGCCGCTGCCTGCACCAAGACCGGGGAAGTGCTTCAGGGTCGCACAGATCCCTTTCTCGTGAAGTCCCTCCACAAATGCGGCAGACATATCCGATACCACCTGGGGATCGCTGCTGAAAATGCGGTTGCCCAGCTCGTTTTGCCAGCTTATATCCACGTCAGCCACAGGTGCGAAGTCCAGATTGAATCCCAGACCGAAAAGATAGTCACCGATAGTTTCGCCGGCAGCTCTGGCACGGGAGGGGTCGCCGCTGTCTCCCAAGATCCTCATGCTGTCAACAGCCGGTGTGCCGATCTGCTGACAGACCCTGGTAACAGAGCCGCCCTCCTCGTCAACTGCCATAAATGCGCCTGTCCCCTGCTCCATGGCAGAGCTCTGCATACTGTCGATAAGGCCGCCAAGCTGCTGGCTGTCGATCATGTTTTTAGCGAAAAAAATAAAGCCTCCCACGGGGAATTCATCGTAGCTCAGCACATTCTGCTCAGGCGTCCAGCTGATCGCATCGAAGCCGGTAAAGGCCTCCGGCACAACTATGAACATCTGGCAGACCTTCTGGTGAAGGCTCATTTCCTTTAGACGCAGCTCAGCCTTTGAGGGAGGCTCTGTAGGCGGCTCGGTTGGGGGCTCTGTTGGAGGTGCAGTGGTGGGAGCTTCGGTGGCCTCCGCCATTGCCGGAGCAGCGCTCTCCTCTGTTTTGCTGACGGAGCTTCCGCAGCCCGTCAGCAGCATAAGCGCACCTGCTGCCGCAAGGAGCCTCTTCATTTGCCTCTCCCCTTCCTTACCTGCTTTCTGATGAAACGAAAGGTGTAGTCCTCGCCCTTGTCAGCCAGCATACGCAGCAGGTATTCCAGCCGAGCGGCGGTGTTTTTTTCGATGATGCGGTCATGCTTTGCCCGGAGGAAATAGTTCAGCGGTGAGCTGTCCGTGTAATTCTCCCCCATGTAGATCTTAGAAGCCGCAACTCTGTCGCAGAACATCTCGAAGAGGTACTGATCCGGCATCCGCACAGGCTCAAGCCGCTTAGTGACCGTACTGTAATCGGTCCAATACTCGAAATGGTGGCGGTTGCGGCCCTTGTGGTGCATCCACGCCCTTGAGTAGCCGATAACCTCCCTCTCACGCTCATTTGGGCTGCGGTCGCCCTGATAATAGAGCACCCCGGGAATGAACTCAGTGGGCGAGTATTTCGACAGGTCGTGGAGCAGTCCTCTGCGGAAAATACCTGCCTTGAAGCAGTGCAGCATTACCTTGTGGCGGTGTCTTGTGATAGTTTTCAGATGTCCCCAAAAATTCTTAAAAAGCATTTGTGTCCTCCTGATCACCGTGGCCTCTGCTCAGGTCGAGAACACTGTTTTTCTCGATGAGCCGGCCGCTGATGATGACTCTTCCGGCTGAATACGACGGGTCGTCCAGTTTTTTCACGATCAGGTCAACAGAAGCAGCCGACATTTTCTCCAGGTCAACCTCTACAGTAGTGATCGTGGGTATGCAGATGCTGGACACCGTGTAGTTATCATAGCCCACAACTGAGATGTCCTCCGGCACTCTCACGCCCTTTGAGCGAAGAGAAGAGATCACCCGGAAGGCAGTCTCGTCGCAGTTGCACACGAAGGCAGTTGGCAGCTCGTCCGGGAATTCGATGTGATCCAGGAAAACAGCTCTTCCGGCTCGGTCGTCCAGAGTCCACTCCTTGTGGTACTCGATGTCGTTTTCCATAAGGCACTTTATGTAGCCAAGGAAGCGGTCGTTGATGCTGCTGGTAGCGTTGACCGTTCCCACAAATCCGATGCTGCGGTGGCCTCTTTCCACAAGATAGTCGGTGAGAATGTAGCCGCCGTGGAAGCTGTCTGAGTTCACCGAATCAATGTCGAAGCGGTTGTCGTAGAAGTCCACCAGCACCAGTGGCAGATCCACCTGACTGATTCGGCGGAGGTACTTTCGGCTGACCTGACCGATGATGATCACGCCGTCCACCTTGTTCTCTGCGATCATTGCAGGAAGAGCCGCCGCCTTTTCATTTTCGGCAGTTATGCACTCATACACCGTCATGACGCTCATGGCTGAGAGCTTGTTGGAGATATTTGCGGTGAGCTCCCAGTAGAAGGTCCCCCTTGCGCCCACGAAGCGCTCAGAGGTAAGGATTCCCACGTTCCTGCCCAGCTTCGGCATAGGCTCACGGCGCTTTCCGGCCTTGGTATTGGAGGGTTTATAGCCCATTTCCTCAGCGGTCTGACAGATCTTGCTGCGCATCTGAACGCTTACTCCGTCACGTCCGGCAAGGGCATTTGAGACAGTTACCACGCTGACCCCCAGCTTATTGGCAATGTCGATCATTTTAACTCCGTTTTTCATTTTCCACCTCTTAACAAGAATTAACAAGATTTTCCTTAAATAGTATAGCATAGTTTAACTAAAAGATAAAGGTCTTTCAGAATTTTCAGCAGAACTGTCAGATCTTCCGCTGGACTGATGTGCGTATTGCACAAAGAAAAAGGGGCTCATTAAGAGTCCCTTTCCTTATTAAGCTCACCCTCAGGCAAATACGGATAAAGCTCCTGATAGGCGCCTCTCTGGTCCTTTTCCGGACTTCCAGCCGGGATCAGACCCGTCATATCTCCCCAGGATG
The DNA here is from genome assembly GCA_902760805.1 of Ruminococcus flavefaciens. Taxonomy (GTDB): domain Bacteria; phylum Bacillota; class Clostridia; order Oscillospirales; family Ruminococcaceae; genus Ruminococcus. The sequence goes on from CACWHY010000034.1 coordinate 12,151, forward strand.
CAGCCGGACAAACATACTCCAGATCGGGCTTTTCCGGGTCGGGAACAGGTATGCCCTTTTTTCTTCTGCTCATAATATCATCTCCCGGAGTTATTATCTCCGCCGGAGCTTAAATTATGCAAAAAGCGGAGGATCTCTCCTCCGCTGATGCTTTTACTTAAAATCTTCCGCCAGGGCCCTGGGACTCGCTTGCCTGTCCGAGAGTTGTGCCGCCGGAAAGTGTTCCGCCGACTGTTACAGTGTTATTTCCAGCCTGTGTCATGATGACTGTTCCGCCGGAAATGCTGCCGCCGGACTGAGCTGTGCCAGAAGAGCCGGATCTGAGACCGCCGCCGCTGCCGGAGAGGAAGGAAACCACTGCCTTTCCGCTTGCGTCAACGAAGGTGTAGCGTGTGTTCAGATTTGTGTTGCCGGCTGTCATGGAGATAACGCTGCCGCCGTTAAGGCTGATCGTGTTGCCGTTGTCGCCGCAGTCAAGAGGCTCCTGACCGTTAGCGCAGTAGTAACCACCTGTGATAACGATGTTGCCGTTGGAGTCGAAAGCATCGTGGTCGCCGTTTGCAGAGTTTACAACTACCAGACCGCCCTTGAGATTCATCACGATGTTGCCGGAGCTTGTTGTTGTGCCCTGACCCCAGCCTCTGCCGGGACCTCCGGGATTTGCTGTGCCGGAGCCGTCTGATCCGCCGCTTGCATTGTAGCCGTCATCAGTTGAGATAACGTATACTGTACCGCTGTTCTGGTTGATAGTGGGAGCCTCAACGCCCTCATAGCACTTTGAGATGAAGATCTGAACGTTGTCGAAGGTGTTGCCAACAGTCTGACCGATGTCAAGAGTGTGGTCAGAATGGAATCCATCGTCAGCAGAGGCCACGTTGAACACGCCGCCGTAGAGCTTCATATCGCCGCCGCAGTGAACACAGTCATCTGAGGAGTCGATGTTGATATTTCCGCCGTTGATAGTGATGTTGCCCTTGCTCTGCCATGTTGTGCCTGCTGCGTCGTAGAGGCCAACGGACTTGATGCCCTTTGCGGAGATGTCGGTCTTGTTGGCATTGCCGTCCTGACCCATTCCGCCTCCCCAGGGATTAGTAGAGCCTGAGCTGCTTGATGAGCCTGTACCTGTATATGAGCTGCCCTGATAGGTCTTGATAGTAAGGTCGCCGCCGTTGATGACCAGATCCTGCTCAGCCTGGATACCGTCTGCGTAGGAAGTGATGTTCACTGTTCCGCCGTTGATAGTAACAAGACCGTAGGATTTATCTGTAGCAGTATCTGTTGCTGTAGACTTGATACCGTCGCCGGACTGGGTCTTAACTGTTACGCTGAGGCCGCTGTTGTCAGCAGCAGAGCCGTCTGACTTAGTTGTGTCGCCGATAGTAACGCTGTCCTTGCCACGGATACCGTCGTCAACTGCGTTTACGATAAGGCTGCCGTTGAAGATCTTGATGTCGTTCTTGCAAACGATAGCATCATCAGTGTTGCCGTTTACTGTGAGAGTGCCTGAGCCCTTGAACTTTATATCGTCTCTTGAGAAGATAGCGCCCTCAACTGTGTTTGTGTTGCCGTCGGAGTCTGTGTAGGTCTGGGTGTGAGATGTGCCGTCAGAGATAGTGTTCACAGTATCCTTCTTTGCAACGATCTGTACCTCATCACCGATAGAAGCAACGTAGATAGGAGCTGTTGTGCTGTTTGAAAGCTCAACGCCTGTCAGGTCAAGCTCTACCACGCTGTCGGGATAAGCTGTCTTGTCAACGTCAATTACGATCTGGCCTGCATTGCTGGAGCCTGAAACTGCGAATGTGGACTCCTTAGTGATAGTTACCACGCCGTTTGCAACTGTTGCAACGTCAGCAGGGGCATTTGTGGAGGGTCCGTTGGAAGCGAAGGTGATAGTGTAGCCGTCAGTTGTGACCGGGTCAACGACTACTGCGCCGCCGGAGCCTGAGCCTGAGGGATCAACTGTATCGAATGTTGTTACAGAATTTGTAACAGCGAAGGTATTTGCTGCGCCGTTTGAGTGAGTTGCAGCAGCACCTGTGGAAGCATTTGTGAGGGTGTAGGTCTGTCCTGCTGTGATAGAGGGATCTGAGATGAGAACGTACTTGTACTTCTTCTGCCACTTGTCAGCCGTAACACCGGCAGTCGTGAGGGCGTTTGCCTTCTTCCAGCAGCCGTCTGTGTTTGCAGCGTCGTCAATGCAGTTGAGCAGCATTGTGGCCTGATTTGCGGAGCTCAGAAGCGCTGCATCAGTCTGGTTGTCTGTAGCAGTTGCGATAACTGTACCGCCTGTGATGTTCACGCCTGTGGTGGAGGTGAAGCCTCTGTCACCGCCTGCCATGACCGTACCGCCGGAGATGTCGATAGTTGTGCCGGACTGGATAGCGTCGTTGCCGGCCTTGATGTTCAATGTGCCGCCGGTGACAGCAACATTTCCATCGCTGGACTTGATACCGTCGCCCTCTGCGTCAACTGTGAGAGTACCAGCCTTGACTGTAAGGGAGGTCTTGCCGTTGATACCGTTAGTTCCATCTGTAGCATTGAGAGTTGTTACGCTGATCACACCGCCGTTGATCTTCAGGTCGTTGTTGCAAACGATACCTGTCTGAGTGTTTGCAGTAAGATCGAGAGTACCTGTGCCAAGCTCGCCGCCCTTGATAGTCAGGTCATCCTTAGCTTCGATAACAGCAGCACCAAGGAAGTCTCCGGCATAGGCTGTATCACCGTCAGTGATAGTGTTCGTTGTGCCGTCTACCAGGTTGATAGAGGTGTTCTCTGCGTTTGTAACAAGGATAGCAGGCGAGGTCTTGCCGCAGATGTTTGCGCCGTTGAGGAAGATCTTGACTGTCTCAGGATCGGCCACCTCGTCAGCAACGTTTACGTTGATCTGGCCGTCATCAAGAGTTCCGTCAACGTAGAATGTGCCGGAATGGCTGATAGTTACAGTTGAGCCGGAAATCGATGTGTAGCCGGAATTATCGCCCTCAACTGAGATAGATGTGCCATTGAGGTGGATGTAAATGATGTCTGTAACGGGGTCCTCCTCAGCAGGCTTGCCGCCCAGCCATGAGATCGGAAGTGTCTCCTCAGAGGCGGTCTGACCGATGAAGTCGCCCTCCTCAAGAGTGATGCCAGCGTCTACCCACTGGATAGCCAGAGCGTCCATACCGGAGATACCATCGCCTCTCCTGTAGATGTCAGAATTGTTGAGAGCGTCATCTGTGAGAGGGTACTTTGCAGGAAGTGCAACATACTGAAGGATCGCAACAGCATCGTTGAGGTTCACGTTTCCGTCAAGTGTTGCATCACCGTAGTGAACGTTAGTATTGTCGTAGGTAAAGGCCTGTGCTGAGAGGGTGACAGCAGGGATAGATGAAGCAAGTACGCAGGCTGATGAAATACCTGCAAGCAGTTTTTTTGCGGTTTTCTTCATAGTAGATTAACTCCTTTTTTCCTTTTTTGAAAGGCTCGTGCAGATAAGCCTTAACGTTTTCTATGGTTATGATTATATACGGTGTTTCTTAAAATAATCTTAATATAATCTTAAGACTTCCTTTAATTTTTCCCTATATACCTTATTATAGGAGCCCAAACTCCCGGACCGAAAAAAAGCCGGCGCTGCTGCACCGGCTCAATCACGCTATTTTTTTCTGAGCTGCCAGAAGGCAACTGCGCTTGCTGCGGCCACATTCAGCGAGTCCACACCGTGAGACATGGGTATCTTTACGGTGAAGTCGCTGTCCTGGATCGTCTCACGGCAAAGCCCCTCCCCTTCCGTGCCAAGGATCACTGCCAGCTTGTCTATCTCACGAAGAGAGGGCTCCTCGATGCTGAGGGTGTTCTCGCAAAGGGCAAGGGCTGCGGACTTAAATCCCAGCTCTCTGAGAAGCTGGGTATAGCCCTTATCTGCCGGAAGATATGTCCAAGGCACCTGAAAAACCGTACCCATGCTGACTCTTGTGGAGCGGCGGTAAAGAGGGTCGCTGCAAGAGGGCGTCAGCAGAACAGCGTCCATGTCAAGGGCAGCTGCCGAACGGAAAATAGCTCCCACATTTGTTGGGTTGACCACGTTTTCCAGCACAGCCACACGCCTAGCTCCCCTACAGATCTCAGCTGCTGTTGGAAGAGCCCTCCTGCGCATGACGCAGATAGCTCCACGGATCAGCCGAAAACCCAGCACATCGGCAGTGACCCGATCGCTGCCAACGTAAACAGGCATCTCTCCGCAGCGGGCGATCACCTGCTCAGTTTCGCCGGAAAGTTCCTCCTCACGGCAGATCATCATCATGGGCTCATAGCCGCCGTCAAGAGCTCTGCTGATAACACGGGGGCTCTCCGCAAAAAACACTCCCGGCTCCGGCTCGAAGTAATGCAGGAGCTGAGGCTCCGAAAGGCCGCTGCTGAAAATGCTCAGCGCCTCATCACGGGTATCGTTTATCTTTATGATCTGGGCCATTTATCTGTCCTCCTAGATTTCTTTATTACAATTATACCATGTTCCTCCGGCAATAGCAAGAGCTTGACAATGACAAGGGCAAGTGCTAAAATTAGTACAGCACATCAAATAGGAGGAACGTGTATGTTCAGAGACATCGTTAGAAAAAAACAGGCCCTCAGCCGTGAGGAGTGCATCTCACTGCTGAAAGAACAGCCAAGAGGAGTCCTCTCAGTCCTTGGAGATGAGGGCTATCCATACGGACTGCCGATCGACCACTGGTACTGCGAGGAAGACGGAAAGCTCTACTTCCACAGCGGTGCAGCAGGCCACAAGATCGATGCGATGAAGGCCTGTGACAAGGCCTCTTACTGCGTGTACGATGAGGGCTTCCGCAAGGAGGGACAGTGGGCGCTGAACATAAAGAGCGTCATCGTTTTCGGCAGGATACGCTTCATCGAAGATCATCAGGAGGCTCTTGAGATCTGCCGAAAGCTGAGCTACAAATACACCTCAGACACCGAATACATCGAAAGCGAGATCCTCCGGGCAGGGGCAAGGGTACTGGTCTTTGCACTTGAGCCGGAGCACATCACCGGCAAGCTGGTAAACGAATCATAACCACCACTGAAGTGGTGGTTTGCACAGCCCCTAAAAGGGGCGAATACAGGCTCACCCACTAAAGTGGGCACTGAAGGTTTGACATTGCAT
>CACWHY010000035.1 GCA_902760805.1 Ruminococcus flavefaciens
AGCACCATCATGTTCACGGCCTCGAACTTGTCCGTATCCCGGACGTTATCCAGGATCGCCGCAGCGTGGGCGGGCTTGAACTCCTGAAAATGGGGGTACTCAACGTTTGCCTTTCGCAGCATTTCGCAGAGAGCGGCGGTCTTTTCCTCCGGAGGAGCCTCATGTACACGGTACACGAAGGGCACCTTCTTCTCTCTTGCCAGCTTTGCGGCGGCCTCGTTTGCGGTGAGCATGAACTCCTCGATGATGCGCTCGGCCTTGCCTCTCTCACGGGGCACAACGTCGCAGCAGGCGCCGTCCTCGCCGATGATCAGCTTGCTCTCAGTGGTCTCAAGCTCGGGAGCATGGCGGCGTTTTTTCTTCTCGATGAGTATATCTGCCAGTTCGTTTATGAGGGGGATCTCATCTATCACGGCTGAATATTTTTCGGTGAGCTGGGGATCGGTCTCTCCCGAAAGTATGCGGTTTATCTCTGAGTAGACGCCCTTCACCCGTGAGCGGATCACGCTCTTGCAGAAGCGGTATGAAAGGATCTCGCCCTCCTTGGAGAGCTCCATTATCGCCGAAAGAGTGAGCCTGTCCTCGCCGGGATTGAGGGAGCAGATGCCGTTGGAGAGCTCCTTGGGCAGCATGGGGATCACCTGGTCGGCGTAGTAGATGCTGGTGCCACGGAGCATGGCCTCCTTGTCAAGAGCGCTGTTGCCCCGGACGTAGTGGGAAACGTCTGCTATGTGGACTCCCAGAGTATAGCCATTTTTGCTCCTGCTGACGGAAACTGCGTCGTCCAGATCCTTGGACTCCGCCCCGTCGATAGTGAAGATCGGCAGGTCTCTCAGATCCTCACGGTTGTTAAGTGCGAACTCCTGAACGCCCCCCTCTGAGATCTTTCTGGCCTCCTTCAGCACCTCCTCGGGGAATTCCCCGGGAGCGCCGTGAGTTGCAAGGATAGCCTGTGCGCAGGAGGCTGCCAGCTCGGAGCTTCCGAAAACAGAGGTGATCTTCACCTTGTGCTCGGCGTGGCGTCTTCCACGGAAGACTATCTCCGCCAGCACCTTGTCGCCGTTCCTCAGCTCAACTCCGTCTGTGCCGGCAATGATCATGTGGTTTTTTGAGGCTATATCCGGCACAAGATAGGGCTTTCCGTCAACGAATTCTATCCTGCCGGTGAGAGCGGAGCTGCCTATCTGGATGATGTCCTGCACCTCGCCCTCGGGCTCGCCGGTGCGGGAGGGTATATCTGCGATCAGCACCCTGTCGCCGGGCATTGCGCCCATCATGCACTTTCCGGGGATGAAATACTCCACGCCCTCGTCAGTGACTGCGAAGCCGAAGGTCCTGCTGAGGCGTGAGATCGTGCCGGTCTTGAAGTCCAGCCGTGAGCACAGCGCCACCTTCATGCCCTTCCGGACAGTGATCACGCCCTCTCTGCGGAGCTGGTCGAAGGCCTCCACGAAATTCTCTCTGCCGGAGCGCTTTGTCCGGCACTTTGTCTCAAGCTCGCTCAGGGGCATGAGGCGCTTGCCGTAAGCCTTGAGGAAGGTCACGATCTTGTTCTTGTAGCTCTCCGCTGAGACAGCGGCCTTCCCCGGGGCGCTTTTTTTAGTTGTTTGTTTTTTGGTTTTCCCTGACATTCCTTGTCTCCTTGTCTGAATATTGTAAAAGAAAAAGCCCCATGACCTTCGTCACAGGGCGTGTTATCACTTTTCCGTAAAGATCGGGACGATGTTTACTGCAAGAGTTACGATGAACAAAATGATGCCCAGAACTCTTGTGATCTTAGCCAGGATAGCCTCCTTAGATCTGCCCTCGTTCTTTCCGTAGAAGGAATCGGTGCTGGCACCGGTAAGAGCGGCCGTCATGCTGTCCTGTGATTTCTGCTCCTGTGAAAGGCAGAGGACGATGATGACGAGACATACTACTAAGAGGACAGCGCCTCCGATGATCTCAAGTGTTGACATAATATTACCTCCGTGAAGATGAGTATTACACGGCATGAGCCGGTAGTTTTCAATTAGCCTTATTATTATATCACACCCCGTCAAGGATCGCAAGGGGCTAGGGCAAAAAAATAAAACGAATTTTTCTGCCGCCTTTTGGTGATTTTCTACAATTTCGGAGGAATATCTCCCCCGGACGGCGAATAGACTTTCATAGCAAGCGCAAATCTCACCAAAACGGAGGTAATCATCATGCAGGACAAGACTATCAGCCACGACCACACGGTCATCATCGAGAACAGAAGGAGCCTTTCCCTGACCGGGATCACAGACGTGGACAGCTTCGATGAGAAGGCGGTGTGCCTTTTCACTGAGCAGGGAGAGCTGACGGTGCAGGGGCGGGAGCTCCACATCGACTCCATGAGCGTGGGCTCAGGGGACCTGACCATAACCGGCGATATTTGGGCGGTGATCTACGGCGACCGTGACCGGAAGGGGCCTCTTTCCGCCCTGGGGAGGCTCTTCAGATGAACGTGCCGGAGACCTTCTTCACTGTCTCTGAGGAGCTGCGGCTCTTCCTGCTCTCTCTTGCTGCCGGAGCCGCTGTCGGCCTGTGCTGGGACCTTCTCCGGGCAGTGAGAAGGCTCCTGCCCAAAAGCTCGCTGCTCACCGGCGCCCTGGATCTTTTGTTCCTGTGCGGCTACGGAGTTTTCCTGCCGGTCTTCTCCGCTGTAGCCGCAAGAGGCCATATCCGGGGATATTTCGTCCTGGGGAACATCATCGGGGCGGTGCTGTACCTCCTGACGGTGAGCCGGCCGGTGAATTCCGCCCTGAGGCTGCTCACGGAAGCTCTCCGGCGGATATTTATGCTCATTATTAAGCCTTTTGTGTCGGGGTATGTACTTTTATGTAAAAAAGTAAAGCCTAAATTTGTGGGAATTTCCAAAGTTATTGTAAACTCTATTAAAAAAATAAGTTTGCTATTGCATAGACGCCCCAAGTTGTTGTATAATAAAATGGCAAATAAAAAGGGAAAGAACGTGGAGTTAATTGGCGAGAAAAAATCAACGACAGAACAAGAAAAAAGGCCTGTTCAACAGCGGCCTAGTCAGGCTCGTCGCCCTTGCCGTCATGGTAGGATGCGGTTTCCTTATCTTCACCACGAATAAGGACTGCAATGAGAAAAACCATGAGCTGGAGACTATACAGGCTAAGATCGATTCATACGAGGCTGAAAATGCTGAGCTGCAAAATGTCCTCGAAAGTGATGACCTCTCTTCTTATATGGAGAGGATAGCGATCGAGGAGAGAGGCTATGCCTACCCCGATGAACGCAGATTTTACGACGTCTCAAGAGACTGATCCGTTCTTATAGAAGGAGTTTTTTTGTAGTATGCAGCAGCTGGAAATAGGAAAAATTTACACCGGCAAGGTCAAGGGGATCACCCAGTACGGCGCTTTCGTCGATATAGACGGAGGCGGCTCCGGCATGGTACATATCTCCGAGATCGCTAACGTCTATGTCAGCGATATCCGTGACCACCTGACCGAAGATCAGCAGGTCACTGTTAAGGTCATCGGCGTCAACGAGGCCGGAAAGGTCAGCCTTTCCATTAAAAAGGCAGCTCCCGAGGGCGAGGCTCCTGCTCAGCGCCCGAAGAAGCCAAACCGTGACTCTCAGAGAAGCAAGCCTAATATCTGGGAGCCCAAGAAGCAGGCTCCGCCTACTGACTTCGAGGATATGATGTCCCGATTCAAGCAGTCCAGTGAGGAGCGTATGTGCGACCTTAAACGCAGTACCGACAGAAAAAACGGTACAAGAAGAAAATGATCGAGGGCGGCCTTGGGGTCGCCTTTTTGTGCTCAGAGCCCCGGCAATTCCGAAAATTAGGTGAAAGCCGTTGCCAAAGAGGGATTTTTGTGCTATAATGTTTCCAATGTCTATTAAGGAAGGTGACCTTTATGGTCTGTTATAAAAAAATCATCGCCGCTGCAATGAGCCTCCTGCTTTGCGGAGCCGCAGCGCTCCCGGCACAGAGCGCTGTGGCCGAGGAGAGCCAGGTCTCTGAACAGCAGCAGGAGATCCTCAGCGCTGACGGCTTTTCCTACGTCCTGGACAGCTCCGGGAACGCTATCATCATCGGCATGGACGCCAAGGACGGCACCGTGGATATACCGGCTTCTCTGGGAGGAGCTCCCGTTACTGAGATCGACGCACGGGCTTTCTCCGAGACCGACGCCTCAGTGGTCAATATCCCGGCAAGTATCCAGTACATCTCCACAGAAAACCCATTCAGCCGCTGTGAGAGCCTTACCGCTATAAACGTGGATCCTGCAAACAAGGATTACTGCTCAGTTGACGGCGTGCTCTATTCCAAGGACAAGACCGCTCTTCTGTGCTGCCCTCCCACTGTCGAGGGGAGCTCCTTCGCTGTCCCCGAGGGTGTCACAACTATCGGTGTTGCGGCATTTTTCAGCTGCGGCTTCTCAGAGGTGAGCCTACCTAAGAGCCTTACCGAGATCAAGCGCCATGCCTTCGCTGAGTGCGAAAAGCTGACCAAGACCGACATGAGCGGCACTGCTGTTTCTGCTATCGGAGATATGGCCTTCTCAGGCTGTACGGTACTTTCAGATGTGAAATTCCCCGATACTCTGGGAAGTATCGGCTCCGGCGCCTTCGCTGTCTGCCCTGCCTTGACAGAGGTGGAGCTCCCTCAGTACCTCAAGAGCATCGGCCAGAGCGCCTTCATGGGCACAGGCCTTTCCAGGATCATCATCCCCTCCTCAGTAGAGGAGATCGGCTACTGCGCTTTCGGCTATGACGAGGAAGAGAACATGGACGAGACCTTCCTTATCGTGGGCGAGGCCGGATCGGCTGCTCAGGCCTACGCCACCGACACCGACGAGGACTACGACATCGCCAACAACTTCCAGTTCATCACGACCGAGGCTCAGGCTGCGATCGACGAGCACGCTGCTGCCAACACAAAGACCGTAGACGACATCGAATACGCCGAGGAAAACGGCTCTGCTGTCATCTATTTCTGCTACTCAGACCAGGCCTCGGTCACCGTTCCTGCTCAGATCGACGGCCTCACCGTAACCAAGGTAAAGGACTACGCCTTCTACAGCTGTCAGGCGGAGACTATCGTTCTCCCCGACACCGTGGAAACTATCGGTCAGCTGGTCTTCCCCCCCACCGTCAAGGAGCTCACCCTCCCGGGCAATTTGAAGGAGATCGCCGGCGAGGAGCCCTTCATCAACTGCACCGCCCTTACAGCTATAAATGTGGGCGAGGGCAGCGGAGAGTTCTCTTCCGAAAACGGCGTGCTCTACAACAAGGACAAGTCCAAGCTGATCGCCTATCCTATCGCCAAAGAGGACGAGAGCTTCACCGCTCCTGCCAGCTTGAAGGAGATCGGATTTTCGGCCTTCTGCAATAACCTCCACCTGAAAAAAGCCGACCTGACCGGCGTTGAAAGGATCGCAACATACGCCTTCGACGGCTGCGCTGCCCTGAGCAGCGTGAAGCTGTCCAAGTCACTCAAGGTGGTGGGAAATGACGCCTTCTACGGCTGCCCTAACCTGAAAAGCGTCCGGCTCTACAAGGAGCTGGAAACTATCGGAGACTACGCCTTCGGATACCTCTACGACCCTTCTTCTGTGGAGCAGACCGACGAGGAGAAGCTCTACGATATGCTGGGCATGGACGACGGCGGCCAGGAAAAGGACGCCAGCGTGGTGAATTCCGGCTTCAAGATCTACGCCGACAAGGGCTCAGTGGGCTACGCCTACGCTCAGGCCAGCGGCATCGAGACCGTTACCGGTACGATCCTGATCGGCGAAAAGAACGTGTCCGTGGGCTTCCTCTGCACTATCGGAGGAATGATCCTGGCCCTTATTCTGGCAGTCATCGGAGTTTTCACCGGAAAGAAGCTCAAGGCTAAAAAAGAAGAGAAGAGGCGTGCCGAGGCAAAGGCCAAGGCCGCAGAAAGGCTCCGTGAGAAAAGAGCGGAGGCTGAAAAGGAGGAGCAGTCATGAATTTACTGAAAAAAGGTGCAGCTCTGGCAGCGGGCGCTCTGCTGATGCTGCCGTGGATAGGTGCGCTTCCGGCTTTTGCTGAGCAGCCTAACAGCGTGGAGGACGAGCTCAATGACGGCACCTTCACCTATGAGCTGGTAGACGGCTCCTACACCATCACACACTGCCGCACAGATGCCATGATGACCGAGCTGCCGGAGCTGGTAAACGGCTATGCTGTTACCGCTATCGGAGATCAGGCCTTCATCGGCTGTACATACATCAGCGACCTGAAGATCCCTGAGTCTATAAAACGGATCGGAGACAGTGCCTTCGCAGGATGTACCTCCTTGGAAACGATCACGCTCCCCTCAAAGCTCACCACTCTCAGCGCCAGCACATTCTTCGGCTGTACGGCGCTGAAAGAGCTTGACATACCTGACGGAGTCACCTATATCGGCGATTACTGCTTCTACAACTGCAACAGCCTTACCAGTCTGGAGCTGCCCTCCTCCCTGGACACGATCCAGGAAATGGCCTTCGCCGAATGCGCCGCTATCGACAGCTTCGACGCCTCAAAGTGCAGCAAGTTCACATTCAGCGACGGCATACTCTACACCACCGGCAAGACCGAGATCATCAGAGCCTCCACAAAGCTGGCAGGGGACGTTTACATCGGCGATACGGTCACTTCCATCAGACCCGGCGCATTCTCGCTCTGCTACGATGTTGAGCACGTTTTCCTCCCCTCATCCGTCACCTACATCGGAGAGGACGCTTTCGGCTACTGCAAGGGGCTGAAGTCCGTGGATTTCTCCTACGGCCTGAACACTATCGACGACATCGCCTTCAAGTTCTGCACAGCCCTGGAGTCAGTTGACCTGCCCTCCTCGCTGAGCACTATCGGCGACGGCGCCTTCTACAACTGCCAGGCTCTTTCAAAGGCAGTCATCCCTGAGAGCGTCAGCTCTATCGGCACAGGCGCTTTCCTTTCCTGCCCCAACTTGAAGCAGGTCTCTGTACCGGGCAGCGTTAGCTCGATCGGCGACAGCGCCTTCGGTTTTTCCGAAAGCAGCTCCACCGGCGAATACCAGCCCGTCCCCGGCTTCGCCATGAGCGTTTTCGACGGCTCGGCAGGCCATAAGTACGCCAGATCCAGCGACATCGAATTCACCGTCGTGGACAGGAGCCTGAAAAAAGTGGCCTTCATCATTATCGCTGTGGGAGCTATCATCGCAGCGGCGATCTTTGCCGTTGTGCTTATGATCAGAGGCCGCAAGAGCGCCTCAGCAGCCGTGAAAAAGGCCGATAAGGAGGCTAAGGAGGCTTCCGAAGACGAAAACTACAAGGGAATACTCGACGAGTGACCCAGATCTGCGGGCGAACACTGTTCGCCCCTGCACATACAAATGAAAAACAGCAAAACTAAGGGGCGCACGGTCGTGCGCCCCTTCATTCATTTGGTCTTCTTGGTCTTTTTCTTGGGAGAATTCGCTGCTTCTATCGCTTCACGGAGGATCCTTCCGCTCTCCTCCAGCTTGGCCTTCTCCTCATCGGGGAGCTCGGGATACTGCGGATCACAGCTCTTCATCACGTCAAGGAGGATCTCGGTGATCAGGTACCTTGTGTACCAGCGCTGATCACCGGGCAGCACATACCAGGGGCTGTGCTTGGTGGCGGTCTTGTTGATCACGTCGTTGAAGCAGTCCAGATACGGCTCGAACTTGTCCATGACCTTCAGGTCAGCGCTGCGGAACTTCCAGTTCTTCTCCGGCACCTCGATGCGCTCCAGAAGCTGCTGAGCCTGCTCGCCGGGAGTGATGTGCAGGAAGATCTTTACCACACGATAGCTGTTCTGATAAAGGTACTCCTCGAAATTGTTCACCTGCTCACAGCGCTCATCGAAGAACTTCTCGTCGTCCTTGCCGATATTGCGCTGAGCCATGTGGTAGTGAGGCTTGATGTTCTCCACCTGAACGGTAACGATGTCCTCGTAGTGGCTGCGGTTGAAAACAGCTATCTCGCCACGGCGGGGGATATTCTGGTGGATACGCCAGAGGTAATCGTGGCTGAGCTCCTCCTCATCGGGAGCCTTGAAGGACACCACATTCACGCCCTGAGGGTTGATGCCGCTGAATACGTTCTTGATAGCGGAATCCTTTCCCGAAGCGTCCAGCGCCTGGATCACAACGATGATGCCCTCACGGCCGTCTGCGTAGAACTTGTCCTGCAAAAGCGCCAGCTCCTGCTTGTTGGCCTCATACTTGGCAAGGATCTTCTCCTTGTCCGCCTTGTCCTTCTTGCTGTCTGTGGGGAGCTTGCGGATGTCCACTTTTTTTGCTCCGGTAACTGCGTATTTGTCTGCTTTCATGATCAACACCGTCCTTTTAATTCAGCAGAAATAATGTAACCTTATTATATCACGGCTAGGTCTGTAAAGCAAGGCTTTTGCACGAAATTCCCATAATTTCGCACAGGATCCAAGAAGCCGCCCGCATAACAGGAAAATGGTCATTCGGCTCTTGACTGTAGGGAGAAGCTATGGTAAAATTATACTGTATCATTAGACCAAAATCAGGCGCAGCGGCGTCTGTTTCATTAAGGAGAAACTATGAAAAAACTTATACTTACGGCTCTGCTCTGCGCAGCCCTTGTTTCGTGCAGCAGCGGCCAGGACAAAAATGATGATACCTCCTCAGAGGCCACAACTTCCGCTTCGACTTCGGCGGAAACTACAGAAGCCTCCTCTGAGACTACCGCTGCCAAGGATCGGTCCTCAGCAGACAGCCAGGTCTCTCAGGAGAAGCCTGCTCAGAGCTCTGAGGAGAGCAAGGCTCCCGATAAGCCGGACAAGCAGGAGAGCTCATCTGTAGAGAGCCCCGATGACAGCTCCTCTCAGGAGGACGCTCCCCAGCCATCTGACGAGGACGAGCTGCCGATCATTTCCGACCCGGAGCCCACTGCTCCCGGCACAGACACTCAAGCTGACACCCTTCCTCCCGACGAGAGCAGCACTCCGGCGGCGCCCAACGACGGCAACGGTGTTATCGAGCTGCCGATGATCCCGCTATGAGCTGCTTTTCTGTGAAAATGGCCGGCCGTGTGGCTCAGGTGGAGTCAATCTACGACCGGGTGATGAACTACTGCAAGGACTACCTCACCGACGAGCCTGCGGATATCTTCGTGAAGATCCAGCCCAGCGACATCGCCTACGAAAGAAAGCGCTCCGACAGTGAGTGTCTCCGTGAGGGCAGGCCGGTGATCGACTATCCGGAGGATCATCTGGAAGAGCTGGCGGTCTATCGGAAGATCTGCGAGAAAATGCCCGATCACGATACCTTCCTCTTCCACGGCTCGGCTATCGCTGTGGAGGGGCAAGCCTTCCTCTTCACCGCAAAAAGCGGCACGGGAAAGTCCACCCACACAAGGCTCTGGCGGCAGTATTTAGGGGAAAAAGCCGTCATGGTCAACGATGACAAGCCCCTTATCCGCATCACAGACGAAGGCGCTTTCGTCTGCGGAACTCCCTACTGCGGCAAGCACGGCATCGGCAGCAACATAACTGTTCCGCTGAAGGCTGTGTGCATTCTCACAAGGTCTGAGGAGAACTGGATCCGCAAGGCGGAGGCCAGTGAAGTCAGACCCATGCTGCTCCAGCAGTCCTACCGCCCCGCTGACCCGATCCAGCTGATGAAGACCCTTGACCTGGTGGACAGGCTGGCGGAAAGAGTTTCGCTGTACATTCTGGGCTGCAATATGGACATTTCCGCTGCTGAGACCGCCTATAACGGCATGAAAAATTGACCTGAGAGGTATATAACATGAAGCTGAACAAGAATTTCATCCCCCATACAAGCGGCGAGGAAAGCCTCCTTGCTGCTACGGCAAACGCCGATTTTTCGGGAGTTGTCCGTGGCAACCGCACCGCAGGCATGGTATTTGAGCTGCTCAGGAGCGAGATCACCCGTGACGAGATCGTGACCGAGCTGGGAAGGGAGTTCAACGCTCCCCAGGAAAAGATCGGCCAGGACGTTGACCGGCTTTTGGAGGCTCTTAGAGAGATAGGGGCGCTGGATGAATAAAACGACTTATGAGGAATTCCTTGAGCAGAACGGCCAGCTGACCTACACCTTCAACGGCATCAGCATGATGCCCCTGCTAAGGTCGGGGAAGGACCTGTTCGTTGTGGAGAAAAATAAGGGCAGCCGCTTCAAAAAGGGCGACGTGGTGCTCTACCGCAGGCCGCCGGATCAGTATGTCCTCCACAGGATCATCAAGGTGCGCCCGGAGGACTACGTTATCCTGGGAGATAACTGCATAAACCGGGAGTACGGCATCAAGGATCAGGACATTCTTGGCGTGATGACGGCCTATATCCGTGGTGGAAAGGAGCACTCCGTAAACGAGCTCCCCTACCGGATCTACACAAAAACACGGATGAGCCTTGCGCCGCTGAGGATCTTTTGCAAAAAGCTCCGCAGCAAGGCTGCAAGACTCATAAAAGGAAGAAAGTGACCGATGAAAAACAATACCCTAAAATGGCTCAGCTCCGTCATAGGAAGAAAAAAAGCCGGCATCGCCGCACTGACCGTTGTTCAGACCGCAGCAGGCGCTGCCGGCGTTTTTTACGCCCTTCTGATGAGGAACATGGTGGACTCAGCCGTTGACCACCAAAGCAGCAGATTTTGGCTGTTCAGCGGCCTTTTGTTCGCGCTGCTGGTCTTTCAGCTGGCCATGCGTGCCTGCACAAGATGGCTGAGCGAGCTTTGCAAGTCTGGGTGCGAGAACGCCTTCAAAAAGCGCCTTCTGGGGAATATCCTGCGCAAGGATCTGGCTCATGTCAGCGCTGTACACTCCGGCGAGTGGCTCAACCGCCTGACCAACGACACCACCGTCACCGCAGGAGGCTGCGTTGACATCATCCCCGGGATCACCGAGATGAGCGTAAAGCTGGTCTGCGCACTGGTCCTGCTGTTCATCATCGACCTGAGATTTGCGGCAGTGATCCTCCCCGGCGGCATACTGATCCTGCTGATGACCTACGGGATCAGACGGAGCCTCAAAAAGCTCCACAAGGAGATCCAGGAGAAGGACGGCAAGCTGAGGATCTTCCTACAGGAACGAATCAGCAGCCTGATCATGATCCGGTCATTTGCCGCTGAGAAGCAGACCGCCAGCCGTGCTGAGGCCCTCATGGACGACCACAAGGCCGCACGCATGAGGAAGAACGCCTTCTCAAACCTGTTCAATACGGGCTTCGCCGCCGCCATGAGCGGCCTTTATCTGGCGGGAGCAGCCTACTGCGGCTTCGGTATCCTGAAGGGCTTCATGACCTTCGGAACTCTCACTGCGGTGACACAGCTCGTTTCACAGCTGCAAACTCCCGTGTCCACCCTTTCGGGCTATCTGCCTAAGATCTACTCCACCACTGCCAGCGCTGAACGACTTATGGAGGTGGAGGAGCTCCCCGACGACATTCCCGGCGAGCCCTTCTCCCGCGAAAAGGTCAGGGCTCTTTACGAGGGGGAGCTCTCCTCATTTGGCATGGAAAACGTTGGATTTACCTATTTCCCGGCAGCCGACAAGCCCGGCGAGCTCTCCAAGGAGCGTATGCCCCAGGTGCTTGAGGGAGTGTCAATCAAGGTGAAAAAGGGCGACTACGTTGCTCTTACAGGCACCAGCGGCTGCGGAAAATCCACCATTCTCAAGCTGCTCATGGGCGTTTACTCTCCCGACAGCGGCAAGCGCTATCTGGAGCTCAGTGACGGCTCCCGTGAGCCCCTTACCGCTCAGTGGCACAGACTCTTCGCCTATGTCCCACAGGGAAATTTCCTCATGAACGGCACCCTCCGTCAGGCTGTAGCCTTTGCAGATCCCGATGACGCCGGCAACGACGAAAGGATCCAGAAAGCCCTGAAAATAGCCTGCGCAGAGGACTTTGTCGCTGAGCTGGAAAAGGGCGCAGATACCCTTCTGGGCGAGCGTGGAGCCGGTCTCTCAGAGGGACAGACCCAGCGTATCGCTGTGGCGAGGGCGGTGTTCTCCGACAGCCCTGTGCTGATACTGGACGAGGCCACCAGCGCTCTTGACGGCGACTCCGAGCGGCGGCTGCTGGAAAACCTCCGCAGCATGACCGACAAGACCGTGCTTATCGTTACGCACAGGCCGGCTGCTCTGGACATCTGCGACAGAGTGCTTGAGATCACAGAAAAAGGGGTCGTGGAAAAATGAACATACAGAAATACCGGGCTGCCGCTGTGGAGGTGCTGTATCTCTGCGGCTGTGCGGCAAGGGGCGAGGCTCCCGAAAAGCAGCGTGCTCAGGCCATGGATCTTTCGGCTGTGAATGCTGTTTCTGCTGCCCATTCTCTTTCGGCAGTATGCGCTTACAGCCTGAGAAAGGCCGGGATCTTCAGCCATGATCTCACCCAGGCTCTGGGGAAATCTCTGCAAAAGAACGCCCTTCTGGACACCGAGCGCCAGAGTCTTTTCAGCTTCATGGAGGAAAAGGGCGTGCGGCATATAGCCCTCAAGGGCGCAGTCCTCAAGGACCTCTACCCGTCCATGGGGCTGCGGCAGATGTCCGACAACGACGTGCTCTTCGACGGAACTCACCGCACCGAGATCCGGGACTACATGACCGGCGCCGGCTTCACGACTGAGCTCTTCGGCAGCATGGTGGACGTGTACAAAAAGGAGCCCTCCACCCATTTCGAGCTCCATGTTTCGCTGTTTGGCCGGGAATTTCAGGACTATTATGAGCATATCTGGGAGAAGCTGAGGCCTGTTCCCGGGACAAAGGCCGAGCTGATGATGACCGATGAGGACTTCTACATCTACATGACTGCCCACGAATACAAGCACCACGCCCTCTGCGGAACGGGTATGCGGAGCCTGCTGGACAACTACATTTTCCGCCGGAAAAAGCCGGATCTGGACTGGGGATATATCTCCGGAGAGCTGAAAAAGCTGGGGATCCTGGACTTTGACAGGCTCAGGCGCACCACGGCGGACAAGGCCTTTGCAGAGGAGCCCCTAACCGACGACGAGGAGGAGCTCCTGGACCGGTACATCACCTCCGGCACATACGGAAGCGTTCAAAACAGAGTTGACGGCGGATTGAAGAATAAGGGCAAATTCCGCTATATATTGGGAAGGATCTTCATGCCAAAGGACGAGCTGAAGGCCGCCTACCCATTTTATTACAAGCACAAGATCCTGCTGCCGGTGCTTCTGGCTAAGCGCATATTCTGGGGACTGACCTCCGGTCGGATCCAGAATGAGGCTAAGGCTATACGCAGGTCGAAAAAGGGCTGATCCTCCGCAGGCTGCGGACAGTTCAAAGCCCTCACAAGGAGAAACATATGGAAAAGCTAAGACGTCATATCATTTTTTACGGAGCAGTTCAGGGCGTGGGCTTCCGCTATCGAGCTTATCACGCCGCAAATTCTCTGGGAGTCACCGGCTGGGTGAAAAACCTTTGGGACGGCTCTGTGGAAATGGAGGCGGAGGGCTCTGAGGAGGCCATAGACCGCATGATCATGGCCATCGAGCGTGGCACCTTCGTGCGGATCGAGAACATTTCCGCCAAGACGATCCCCCTGCAAAACGACCGCAGCTTTCAGATCCTGTGAGGGGAGATCGGCGGCAGCTCCCCACAAGACCGGTCTCGGTCTTTCCAGGTGGAAAACTCACCTAAAATTATATACCGCCCGGCAGAATTTTATCTTGCGATCCCTGTCGGATCGTGGTATAATAGTATCGCAGACAAAAATTCGGGTCAGCCCGATAAATAAAGGAGTTACATGATCATGGGAAAATATTTCGGTACAGACGGCTTCAGAGGGACAGCCAATGAAAATCTCACCGCAGACCACGCCTATAAAGTCGGCAGATTTTTGGGCTGGTATTACGGCGAACTGAAACGTCAGAAGGGCGAGACCGACGCTCCCCGTATCGTCATCGGAAAGGACACCCGCCTTTCCAGCTATATGTTCGAGTATTCGCTGGTGGGAGGCCTCACTGCCTCCGGCGCAGACGCCTACCTGCTCCACGTTACTACGACCCCCTCAGTGGCCTATGTTTCCAGAGTCGATGCCTTCGACTGCGCTATCATGATCTCTGCCAGCCACAACCCCTACTACGATAACGGACTGAAGCTGATCAACAGCAGCGGCGAAAAAATGGAGGACGAGGTGATCCAGCTGGTGGAGGCTTATCTGGACGGCGAACTCAAGGCCTTCGGCAAGAATTGGCCTGAGCTGCCCTTCGCCACCGGCGATAAGATCGGCCGCACCGTTGACTACGTTTCCGGAAGGAACCGCTACATAGGCTACCTGATCTCGCTGGGAATGTATTCCTTCCGCGGCATGAAGATCGGCCTTGACTGCGCAAACGGCGCCGCTTGGAATGTTGCTAAGGCCGTTTTTGACGCTCTTGGTGCCGAAACTCACGTCATCAACGCTCAGCCAAACGGCACCAATATCAACGACAACGCCGGCTCAACTCACATCGAGGTGCTCCAGAAATACGTTGTGGAGAACGGCCTGGACGCCGGCTTTGCCTACGACGGCGACGCCGACCGCTGCCTGTGCGTTGACGAAAAGGGCCAGCTCATCTCAGGCGACCATATCCTCTACATCTACGGCCGCTATATGAAGGAAAAAGGCAAGCTGGTGGGCAACACAGTCGTCGCAACTATCATGTCCAACTTCGGCCTGTTCAAAGCCTTCGACGAGATCGGCATCGACTACGCTAAGACCGCTGTTGGCGATAAGTACGTTTACGAATATATGAAGGAGCACGGCTGTATCCTGGGCGGAGAGCAGTCCGGCCATATCATCTTCTCTAAGTACGCTTCCACCGGCGACGGCATCCTCACCAGCCTGAAGATCATGCAGGTCATCATGAGCAAAAAGCAGAAGCTCAGCGAGCTGGCCGCACCATTCACCGTTTACCCACAGGTGCTGGTAAACGTTAGGGTCAAGGATAAGCCCGCCGCTCAGAACGACCCCGATGTTCAGGCAGCTGTTAAGGCCGCCTCTGAGGCTCTGGGCGAGTCTGGAAGGATCTTGGTCCGTGAGAGCGGTACCGAGCCCGTGATCCGTGTAATGGCCGAGGCCGAGAGCGAGGAGATCTGCCGCAAACACGTTGACGCTATCGTCGATGTGATCCGTGCGAAGGGTCACGCCGTTTGATCTGAAATAAATACTGTTTTTGGCGAACTATGTTCGCCCTTTGCTTTGAATGTTCTGCCCTCCCACAACACCGGAGGGCAGCTGTTTTTCTCAGAAATGATCGTTCCCACTTGACAGAGCCCCGGTTTTGGTGTATAATGTATTTGTTGGTCATGCTTGTGTAGCACAGTTGGTAGTGCAGCTCATTCGTAATGAGCAGGTCGCAGACTGAACATAAAGCGACAGCCGTGCAGCACCTTACAAATTCAAAAATTTAACAATGCTTGTGTAGCACAGTTGGTAGTGCAGCTCATTCGTAATGAGCAGGTCTCGGACTGAAAATAAAGCGACAACCGTGCAGCGCCTTACAAATTTAAAAATTTAATAATGCTAGTGTAGCACAGTTGGTAGTGCAGCGCATT
>CACWHY010000036.1 GCA_902760805.1 Ruminococcus flavefaciens
GAGTGCAGAGAGGAAAACCGTATAGAGGGGAGGGGCGCACCGGCTTTTGTACCAGTTTTTTTATAGCCCCTCCCCTCTAGGAGGTGTTCCTCTTTGCATTGACGAGGCGTAGGTCTGACGAATTACGAGGGCGGAAACCAGATCATGTGGCCATTTCGTTTGGAAATGCGGCCGCCGCCAACAACAAAACGTAGGGGGCGATGCCCACATCGCCCCACCAATATCGTTTCCGCATACGTTTTTCAAATGGCATGGACGATTGTTTGGTATTAGGCCGGGCGGATAATATCCGCCCCTACATTTCCGCACACGTTTTGCAAAAGGCCGGGAGGCCGAGGGCGGCCTCCCCTACATTGCGTTTCTCCGCATAGCAAAAAATAAAGGACGTTTCTAAAGAAACGTCCTACATTTCAGCATTCTAACGATTATGCTCTCTCAACCTTACCTGAACGCAGGCATCTTGAGCAAGCGTAGATATGACAAGGAGTACCCTTGACGATAGCCTTAACACGCTTTACATTAGGCTTCCATGTTCTGTTTGAGCGTCTGTGAGAGTGAGAAACCTTGATCCCGAAAGTAACTCCCTTTCCGCAGATATCACACTTTGCCATCAGGCTGCACCTCCTTATAATACTTGTAAATTAGACAACATGAATATTGTAACACAAAGTTCTGAAAAATGCAAGTGTTTTCTGAAAAAAACTGAAATTTTTTTTGAAAAGACGTAAATTTGATCCTAGGACTTGAAAAAATTGTGCAATTGGTGTATAATATATTATGACTATCTATGTCAGAGAAAATTTTTTCTACTTATTATTATAGAGGTGCCTATGAATTACGATGCGTTAAGACTGTTTTTCAAATATTTTTCCAGAGCTCTCATGCTCCTGCTGGTGCTGCCCCTGACCAACTCTGCCAAGGGTATCGTGGCTAAGAAGCTGGGGGACGACTCCGCTGAGAGGGAGGGCAGGATCACCCTCAACCCATTCGTACATCTTGACCCGCTGGGATCCCTGGCAATCATGCTGTGCGGCTTCGGCTGGTCAAAGCCAATGCCGATAAGCCCTATTCGCATGAAAAATTACAAGCAGGGCGTGGTGCTGATCTCGCTGACCGGCCCTGTGACCCACTTCCTGGCGGCGATCGTGTGTGACTTCTTCGTGAAGCTCTTCTTCTGTCTGCCGGCTCTCCAGAGCCAGATGAGCAGGATCACTCCTCTGTGGTGCCTGGCATTCGTGCTCTCCATAGTTTCTGACATCAACGTTTGTCTGGGAGTTATCAACCTTCTGCCCATCCCTCCCATGGACGGATTCAACATCCTTCACCAGTTCGCAGGACCCAAGTTCAACCGCTGGTATTACGCAAATTATATGCTGATAAACCGTGTTTCCACGATCATTCTTCTGGCTCTGTTCTTCATGCCGGAGCTCACCGACAATATGTTTGACCCCCTGGGCAGGCTCATAGACTGGGTAGACGGCCTTTTGAGCTACGCAACTGCCTGGGTGCCTGCTGTATTCGGTGGCTGATCTATGGAGACCATAAGCTACAAGCTGGACGTCTTCGAGGGGCCTCTTGACCTGCTGCTCTCTCTTATCGCAAAGCATAAGCTGAATATCTTCGATGTGGACATTTCAAAGCTCCTTGAGCAGTACCTTCTCTACATCGAGGAGGCCAAGTCGCAGGACTTAGAGCTTGCAGGAGAGTTCCTGGAAATGGCCGCAAGGCTGATCTACATCAAGACTGCCTCACTTCTCCCAAGGCCGGAGGAGGCCGAGCAGATGAAGAAGGAGCTGGAGGGCGCTCTCATTGAGCTTTCTCTGTGCAAGGAGGCTGCAAAACGCCTTGCAGAGCAGAACGTGGGCGGCGACATCTTCGTCCGTGAGCCCATGAAGCTGAAGGTGGACATGACCTACTGTCTGGTCCACGAGCCCAGCAGACTGGTGGACGCATACAGCGCTGTTTTCCACAAAAAAGTGAAAACAGGTGACCAGAAGCTGAAGCTGGAGAGCAAGATCAACTCCGTGGTGAAGCGCAGGATCGTGCCTGTTCTCACCAAGGTGGTGCATATCCTTCGTGAGCTCTACAGCACCGGCGAGGTCAGCATGGACAAGCTCTATGAGGGAGTCACCGACCGCTCAGCAAGAGTGGCCACATTCCTGGCAGTGCTTGAGCTGACCAGATTTGGGCGAATTACCATTAGTGACGACAACAAGATCGTATTTTTCAAAGGCGGAAAGGAGGGAGCTCGAAGGACATGGAGATCAAAGAGAAACTCGGAGCAATAGAGGCCATACTCTTCGCAAGCGGAGAACCTATCGAGATCTACCGGCTTTCTGAGGCCTCCGGCGTGGACGTGGGGACATTGCCCTCGCTGATCAAGCTCCTGAACGACCGCTACGACGACGTGGGCAGTGGTCTGGCCATAAAGAAGCTGGACAGCAGCTATCAGATGTGTACAAGGGAGGAGTTCGCTCCCCAGATAAAGGCGGCGCTTGAGACCAAGAAGTCCACTCCGCTTTCAAATGCGGCAATGGAGGCACTGACCATAATTGCCTATAATCAGCCTGTTTCCAAGGGATTTGTGGAGAACGTCAGAGGCGTTGACAGCTCCTCAGTGGTGAACAATCTTGTGGAAAAGGGACTGGTGGAGGAGGCCGGAAGGCTGGACGTTCCGGGCAAGCCAATAGTTTACCGCACAACAGCAGTTTTCCTGCGCAGCTTCGGGCTGAGCTCGGTGGCAGATCTTCCGCCGCTGCCGGGTCATGAGAACATCAACATTAGCGAGGAGGAAGAGCCTCAGCTGATGATCCCAGACCCGGATCTGGAGGGAAACGAAGACTGAGACTAGATTCTTTGAAAGGAGCGGCAGGATGATCGTTCTCAAAATTCTTCTGTGGATACTTCTTGCCGTTCTCGGCATCATAGTCATCGTGCTGATCCTTCCCATTCGGGGGGAGGTCAGCTTCATCGGCGAAAAGCTGCGCTACAAGGCGAAGCTATGGTTCATTCCTGTGCTCACCTCTGAGGGCGGAGGAGTTTTAGGCTGGCTGAAAAAGCGCCGTGGCAGGAAAAAGCCAAAGGTCGACGATTTCTCCGACAGCGGTCAGGACGACCTGCCTGACCTGGACGAGGACTTCGATGACCTGCCCCTGACTCCCTCTGAGCAGCGTGATGAGACCTCGGAGGCTGCTGCGGAGGAAGCTCCCCAGGAGGAGGCCGATCAGACAGCTGCTCAGGAGGAAGCTGCCGCAGAGGAGCTCCCCACAGAGGAGCCGGAGGAGGAGATCTCCTCCCACAAAAAGAAGCGCCGCAAAAAGGAAAAGCCCCCCAAGGAGCCCAAAACTCTCGGGGAAAAGCTGGAGGCGCTGCTGGACCTTTGGCGAGCCGCTGACCGGCCTGTGCTGAAGATCCTCAAGGGCGTCAAGCTCTATGAGCTGTACATCGACTTCATCATCGCCAACGAGGACGCCTACAAATGCGCCCTGAATTACGGCAGGATAAGCGGAGCCCTGTTCAACCTGCTGGGCTGGCTCAGCGTGCTGTTCACCGTGAAGGTGAAGACCGTTGACGTAAACGCAGGATTTGCCCTGGACAAGAGCCGCTGGGACGCCTCGGTGAAGGTATCCTTTCGGCTGGGAACTCTGGTTATTGCAGGAATTTGGTTCCTGATAACATACATCTTCCGGTATTTCATCCCCGGAAAACTACAAGCTAAAAAGCTGCAAAAGATCCGCCGCAAGGCAGAAATGAGGTAATGATAATGGAAAATAAAAAGACACCGGTCAGCGACCTGCTGGGCATTTCTATGGAAAAGGTCAAGGAGATGGCTGACATCAACGCTATCATCGGCGACCCCATAAAGCTGGAGGACGGCACTACTATAATCCCCATATCCAAGGTAACTTACGGCTTTGCTTCGGGCGGCTCAGATCTTCCCTCAAAGTACGATAAGGACCTCTTCGGCGGCGGAGCAGGCGCCGGAGTTTCCATCAAGCCTGAGGGCTTCCTGGTTATCGCTCCCGACGGCACCGCTAGAATGGTGGGCATGGATTCCGGCAGCGACCCGATCAGCAATGTTGTGAACAATATGCCCGGCATTATCGAGAAGGTACAGGGCTTCCTTTCCAAGAAGAAGGGCGGCTCCGATGAGGAGAGCGCTCCTGCTGACGGCGGAGTTACCCTTAACGACTGAGAATAACCGGCTCCTTCCCGGCATATGCTTATGCTGAGGAGGAATGACCATGAAAAAGCTCATAACAGCGGCCTTTGCCATGTGCATATCGGCTGCGGTGCAGTCTGCGGCGGCCTTTGCAGAGGAGGAGCCTCCCCAGGTATCGGCAAGGGCTGCGGCTGTGATAACTGCGGATACCGGCGAAACGGTGTTCACCTCTGGAGAGCAGGGGAAGCTCCCCATGGCCAGCACCACCAAGATCATGACGGCCATGCTGACTATCGAGAGCGGAGGGCTTTACGAGGAGTTCACCGTTGACCCCGACGCTATCATGGTGGAGGGCTCTTCTATGGGGCTCCTGCCCGGCGACAGGGTCACAAAGTACGACCTTTGCTGCGGTATGCTGCTGCCCTCGGGCAACGACGCCGCAAATGCCGCCGCTGTGCGGATCTCCGGCAGCACTGAGGCCTTTGCGGAGCTGATGAATGCCCGTGCAAGGGAGCTTGGCCTTAGCCATACATACTTCGTCACGCCCTCGGGTCTTGAGGGCGAAGGTCACGGCTCATCGGCGCTGGATATGGCGATCCTGGCAAGGGAAGCGCTGAAGTCTCCCATATTTCGGGAGATCTGCTCCCAGGAGTCCATGAAGCTCAGCTTCGGGGGCCCTCCCTACGACAGGTGGCTGAGGAACACCAACAAGCTGCTTTCCCTCTACGGAGGGACCTACGGCGTCAAGACAGGCTTCACTGACGAGGCCGGAAGATGCCTTGTTTCCGCCTGTGAAAGAGACGGCAAAAGGCTGATCTGCGTGACGCTCAACGACAAAAATGACTGGAACGACCACATGGCGCTCTTCGATTACGCTTTCGGAAGGACGAAAAAGATCTCTCCGGCGGCAGGGGAGCATCAGGTGGCCGTGGTGGGCTCTGAAAAGGAGTCCGTAAGGTGCTCAGCGGAGGAGCTCCCGGAGATAACAGCTCTGGAGGCGGCTCCCGAGGAGCTCAGTATGACAGTGGTCTCGGCGCCATTCGTTTATGCGCCGGTCAGTCCCGGTGAGGAGGTGGCTCAGCTGTGCATCTCCTATAATGGGCGTGAGATCACACGGGTGCCCCTTCTGGCTGAGGAGGAGGCTCCCAAAAAGGCCGCAGAGCCGGAAAAGCCCGGTATTCTGCGAAGAATATTATCAAAGCTCAGGAGGCTCATCTTCTGAGAAGGAGTAAAATGGATAACAAGATAAGAATTCAAAAAATGATAGCCGACAGCGGCTTCTGCTCACGGAGAAAGGCCGAGCAGCTCATCTCTCAGGGAAGAGTCAAGCTGGGCGGCCACCCGGTGAAGCTGGGCGACAAGTGCGGCTATAAGGACATCATCACAGTTGACGGTGAGAGGATAAATATCCCCCGTAAGAAGAGCTTCCGGTACATCATGATGAACAAGCCCAGAGGCTATGTTACCACCGTTTCAGACGAGCTTGACAGGCGCTGCGTCATGGATCTTTTGGAGGACGTGGAGGAGCGTGTCTACCCCGTAGGACGCCTTGACAGGAACTCAGAGGGTCTGCTGCTGTTCACCAACGACGGTGAATTTGCCAACAGCATCATGCACCCCAGCCGCCATGTCACCAAGACCTACCGTGTTACGGTAAGGCCTGACATCAACGATGAGCAGCTCACTGAGCTTTCCTCCGGTGTGGAGATCGACGGCAAGATGACGATGCCTGCTACAGTTGTGGTCAAGACCAAGGAGCAGGGCAGAGTCGTTCTGCTCATTTCGATCAAGGAGGGCCGCAACCGCCAGATCAGAAAAATGTGCGAGGCTGTTGGCCTGGAAGTGGCACGACTTCGCCGCATAAGCGTTGGTCCTGTAAAGCTGGGTATGCTCCAGCCGGGAGAATGGCGTGACCTGACCCCCGATGAGCTAAGATCCCTCCGCACTGCTATCGGCAAGGGGAAGTGAGCAGATGCTTGAGATACAGGAAAAATTCGACACCACCGGTTATGAGGAGCTGGTGGAGAGCGCTTCTCCTCAAAACCTCCACATAACCGAGGCTCTTGACGGGGGAGCACCTATCGGCTTCATCGCCTATTGGTACGGAGCTGACAAGACCACGGTCTGCGCCTTCGACGACGGGGGAGATCTTATGCTCTGCGATGGTCTGGTGCGGTCTGTCATGTTCAAGAGCGTTCTGAAGGGCATAGAGGTCATGGAATTTGCCCTTTCCGATACAGCGGGCTTTGAAAACCTGAGGAAGCTGAGATTTCTCACCGGTGACAGCCGGATCTGCGAGGATCTTAACAGCTTCATGAACGGCTGCGAGAGCTGTAAGGAAAACAAAAAGGATAATTGATACTGAAAGGAGCGATTTGCAATGCCAATTAGGATCTCATCGGAGCTGCCGGCATTCAAAACGCTTGGAGAAGAGAATATATTCGTTATGTCCAAGGAGCGGGCCGAGCATCAGGATATTCGTCCGCTGAAGGTTGCTATCGTCAACATCATGCCTAAGAAGATCGAGACTGAGAGCCAGCTCATGAGGCTGCTCAGCAACACGCCCCTTCAGGTGGACATCGACCTTCTTCAAATGGCGTCACACGTTTCACGAAACACCTCTCATAAGCACCTTGAGGCCTTCTACAAGACCTTCGACGAGGTAAAGGAGGACCGCTATGACGGAATGATCGTCACCGGCGCTCCTGTTGAGCTTTTGGAGTACGAGGAGGTCGACTATTGGGACGAGATCACTCAGATCTTTGAGTGGTCAAAGACCCACGTCTACTCCACACTGTATATCTGCTGGGCGGCTCAGGCCGGACTGTATTACCACTTCGGTGTGCCGAAGTACACCCTTCCGCAGAAAATGTTCGGCATCTTCCCTCACAGGGTGGAGAAGGAGAACGTCCAGCTCCTAAGGGGCTTCGACGACGTTTTCAACGTGCCCCACTCCAGGAATACTGAGGTGCGCCGTGAGGACATCGAGAAGGTCTCACAGCTGGAGATCCTCACCTATTCTGAGCTCTCCGGCGTTCACATCGTTGCCAATAAAAACGGCCGGCAATATTTCATCACCGGCCACTCGGAATACGACAGAGACACCATTGCCTCAGAGTATTTCCGGGATCTGAAAAAGGGCATCGACATTCAGCTTCCGTACAACTATTTCCCAGATAACGACCCGGAAAAGGAGCCCCTCTTCTCATGGAGATGTGCGGCAAACCTGATGTTCTCAAACTGGCTCAATTACTGCGTTTATCAGAGGACGCCGTATAATCTGGACGAGCTTGAGATCCGCAGCTGGACCTGGGAAACTCCACTCTGATAATGAAAGGTATAGGGATCATGGAAGATAAAAGACTTGAGGACTTCGGTCCTGAGAAATTCAATGGGGAAGAAAAGGTTTTCATCGAGCAGAAGGAGTTTCGGGATTTCGACAAGCCGAAGCATTACAGGGGAAAGGCCTTCTCGATAATTGCTCTGGTGCTCAGCCTGGTGAGCTTCGTGTATGCACTGGGAGGATTTTTCTGGGCAACTGTTCTGCTCTCAGGCGGCGCAGTGCTCATAGGGCTCATCGCTCTTATCCGCAAGCACAGCGACCCGGGAGTTGCCATGTGCGGAGTCATCATCGCCGGGGTGATCCTCGGTATGAGCATCTGGTCATACATTGACGGCAGCGAGGCATGGCGTGACAACCGTGATGAGGACGACCGGGAGACCGTTGACGTTACCGATGTGCTTCCGCAGACTTATATGGAGGAAATGCTATGAGCAGAGAAAAGACCTTCATCGACGAGATGAACTGTGAGATGATCGACGAGATGAGCGACTCCATGGTGGACGACACCAAGAGCAGCCGCCGCCGTGAATACAACGACCTTGGACTTACCGGAAGACCAAAGGTGGCCAACTCAGAGCGCCACTCCGGAGGGAGCCACCTCTGTGAGGAGGGCGGCGCCCATGAGGTCATGGAGCAGAGAAGGTCTGTGGACTACCGCACCGTCAACAGCGACCGCCCTCAGCGGACAGTTGCACAGGGCACTCAGCGCAGCTTGCAGAGCTCCAAGCAGAGCACTCAGGCCTCCGGCAAGGGATTCATTGTCTTGATATGTATCATTTTGTTCGCTGTCGGTGCCGCTGCGGATGCTCTTCCGCTGGTGGTCGTAAGCATACTGCTGCTGGTGGGCATTTTTTCAAATAAAAACGGAAAAAACCGTAAATGATAAAATTATTGGAGGTCAAAAATGAGCGAGATAAACGTTGATAATAACAATTACACTCAGCAGGACGAAACGCCTAATTCCTTCAAGAAGGGCTTTGCGATAACGTCATTCGTACTGGGACTTTTAGGACTGCTGTGCTGCTTCTGCGGACTTGGCTGGATCTTAGCGCCGCTTTCGCTGATCTTCGGTATCATCTCCCTTGCTACGAAGCGTGGCGCAAAGGGACTTGCTATCGCAGGCGTTGTTCTGTCGGCTATCACACTTCTCCTGCTGATCTGCTTCAGGGTATTCTTCGGCGAGGTGTCTGACGATTTCATGAAATTCGCCCTGGACGGCCCTCAGTACGTTGCCGATTATGAGGCAACAGGCGATATCCCTGAGGAATTCCAGAAGTACCAGGATCCCAAGTACGACAAGTATTGGCCTTCCTTCAATGTGCATAATTTCGATGAATTCTATGCACAGCTTGTAAAGCAGTATAAGGACTCATACACAAGTCAGGGAGGAACTCTGCCGCCGCCTTCAACGGGAAGCTCGTCGGCTGAGCTGATCCTTCTGCCGGCTGTCTAAAGCCAGAGGCTCACAGGAGCCAGAGCCGGGATAAGATTTCGGAGAACACAATATGCAGCTGCGATCCCCGAGGCGGCAAGGTAGAACCTGCGGCTTTCGGGGATCAGCTTTACCCTTTTGCCAAAGGCTGCAAAAACGTTCTGCGCCCAGAAAAGCACTGCCCACACAGCCAGCGCCACGAAGAGAGCGTTGTCCCGGAGAGCAGTCAGGATCTGGCCGTCAGCCAGGTCGTACAGGCAGTGTGTGGCTCCGCAGCCGGGACAGTAGAGCCGAAGGAAGACTCTCGCCGGACAGGGCGGGATCCTCATGCTGATATTTCTCCGGTAAAAGCCCAAAAACAAATATCCCAGCGGCAGGAGAACTGCCGGCAGAAGCGCTA
The DNA here is from genome assembly GCA_902760805.1 of Ruminococcus flavefaciens. Taxonomy (GTDB): domain Bacteria; phylum Bacillota; class Clostridia; order Oscillospirales; family Ruminococcaceae; genus Ruminococcus. Next base: position 9,338 of record CACWHY010000036.1, read on the forward strand.
TAATGGCGCTTTTTTTGCGTTTAGTCATAAAGCTCTCCTTTCAGACATTTTTTGCGGAAAAATATTGCACCGCCGGAATGATCCGGCAAAAGCGGCAGTATAATCATAGTAAAAGAGGTGAGAAGATGACTCGTTTGAAGAAAAGAAGAATTGCTCAGGCGGTTAAGGTGAGCCTGCTGCTGGCGCTGCCCATAGCCGTGGGAGCCTCAGCTAAGGGCGTCCCGGCGGTGAAGAGCGCTCTGTCCGGCTTTGCGGAGGCCGACCTTGGCAAGGGAGATCAGCTGGTCAGGCAGCCTGACTACGCCCAGGATTCCGGCTCAGATCCGGAGGAGGACATACTCAGCGGCGCTCTCATCGTTTCTCAGGGCTACGGCGTTCTTCCTGAGACCAGGCAGAGCGGCACCGGCGTGAAGCTGCTGAGCCCCCTGGAAATGGTCAGCGCCGATCCGGGGCCAAAGCCCTATCCTGCCCAGGATCAGTGGAGCCTTGACGGCAAGATCCTCCGCACTACCTACGGTGAGTACAGCGGCGACAGCTTCTTCGATCTGGAGGGCGGCGGTCAGGTCAACAACAAGACCTCGATCTCCAACGATTCTCTTAGAAGCGAGAGCAGGTGTCTGCCAAACTTCACCATTTCTGAAACGGACGAGCCGCAGGTGCTGATCTACCACACTCACACGACTGAGAGCTTTGAGCCCTTTGTCCGTGAGAGCTACGATACCTCCTTCAACTACCGCACCACCGACGAGACCAAGAACATCGTCATGGTGGGGGACGCTATCCAGGCGGAGCTGGAGGCCTCCGGGATAGGCGTGATCCACGCCCGGACGATCCACGATTACCCCTCCTATAACGGCTCATACGGCCGCAGCAGAGAGACTATCCTTCCCATTCTGGAGCAGTACCCCACGATCAAGGTGGCTCTTGATATACACCGGGATGCTATATCGGCAGATGGAGTTGCCTATCAGCCATTTTCCGTTCAGCAGGGGAAGGAGGCGGCTCAGGTCATGATCATCTCCGGCTGCGATGACGGGACACTGGATATGCCGGAGTACATGAAGAACTTCCACTTCGCCTGCTCCTTCCAGCAGCAGCTTGAGTCCGACTGGCCGGGGCTGACCAGGCCGATCCTCTTCGACTATCGCCACTACAATCAGGATCTGACCACAGGCAGCCTGCTGATCGAGGTGGGCTCCCACGGGAACACTCTTGAGCAGGTGCAGTATTCCGGCCAACTGATCGGGCAGTCCCTGGGGAAGCTGCTTGAGTCCATAAAGGAGGAGCCATGAAAAGCAAAAAAACCGCAGCAGGAGCGGCCGTTGTTTACCTGCTCCTGACCGGCGGTCTTTGGATGTTTGTAAGGTCGTATGCCAGCTTTCGCACAAGGCTTTCCGGCGAAGGCAGGGCGGTCTCTGTAGAGACAAGTCCCGAAGGGCTCACAGCTGAGCTTCTTGGGAGCAAGATCCGGCTGAACCTCGCCCTTATGAGCGAAAGCAGCAGAGCCTACCTTCCGGCCTATCTGGCTGCTCCTGATGAGCTTCGGGCATGGGCGTTTTTATGCGGAGTGGTGGATCAGCTTTGACTGCATATCGTAGTAGAAGGTGTTCAGCTCACCTGAATAGATCAGCTCAGCACCGGGGAAATTCCTGAAATCGTCGGGCTTATACAGGCAGAATGGCTTCTCAAGAGGGATGCCCACCTTGTCAAGAGTATACGCCACGAACTGGGAACAGACGAAGCTGGTCTCACGCTTCCACTCGATGTTGAAATACACCGCCAGAAGTCCCAGCACATTGTAGGAATAGATGTTGCGGTTGTGGGAGAAATGGCTGATGATCAGCTCGTATTTTTCCTTCTGCTCCTGAGTAACAGGGATGCGGTAGATCTCGCAGGGGATAAAGCCGTAATCGCCGAGAGTGCCCTCGCCAACGATCTCCTTGTTGAAGGTCGCAGGAAGGGGGAATGGGCGGTATGTGCGGCAGAAGCTGTACATCTCCGAAAGCCGCTCATCGCCTGAGAGGGAAACGTGGTTGAAAGGCTTCTTCGTGATGAACTTGAAGAAACGGGCGGGACGTGTGCCTGTCTGAGCAACTATGAGATATATGTAATGGTCCAAAGTGTCACCTCCGAAAGGAGTTTTATCTGAGGACGCCGGGGTCAATTTGACCAAAAATCTATCTTTCTGTCGGCGTCAAAATATAGTCTTTAATAATTATACCACAACTACTTGAAAATTTCAAGGGTTTGTGCTATAATATTTGTTAGTGTGATAATATGCGCCTGTAGCTCAGTGGATAGAGCAGTGGCCTCCGACGCCATGTGCGCAGGTTCGACTCCTGTCAGGCGTACCAGCGGGGAGCCCCCGCGGGCAGTTTCGCGTCTCAGTTTTTCCGGGACGCGAATTGTTTTCCGCGCATGATACGGTACCGAAAATGGCACACCTTTCCAGCGGCGATTTGCCGTGCGTATATTTGCGGTTCAGAATTTCTGAGCCGCATTTTTATTCCCACGCATGACTCGGTACCGAAAACGACACACCGTTCTATATAGCTGGTACAATTTCGCTCCACCGATGAAAAAGCCCGAATTATCGGGCTTTTTTGCTTTTTCAAGCGGACGGTCTTTTGCAAGGCCGGATAGCTTAGTACCAAAATTCATGGTTGACAGCTGGAGATACCCATGATAAAATGAAGCCAATTATAAAGAATTTGTTTTGGGGGTGGAGCTATGATAGACAGAAAGCTCTGTGAGCTGCTGATCCAGGAGTATTACACAGACGTTATGAACTTCTGCCGAGCCAAGCTGAGGGACGAGGAGGCCGCCAAGGACTGCGCTCAGGAGACCTTCATTTTGTTTTTTGAGAAGAGGCAGCGTCTGGATCTGACTGAGAACATCAAGGCATGGCTTTTGTCGGCAGCGGCAAGGATCATCAAGAGCCACCGGAGGAACAGCTGGCGACGAGTGGAGGACGGCGAAGGCGTGATCGGCAGGCTCCCGGCGTCAGAGGATATACAGCGGAGCGCTGAAATGAAGTCTGCTCTCTCGCAGCTTACCAGTGAGGAAGCGCAGCTGCTGATCCGGTACTATCAGAGCGACAAGGAGAGCCGCCAGCGCCTGGCAGATGAACTGGGGATCACACTGAACAATCTATACATAAGAATTAGGAGGATAAAAAGCAAGATCTCAAACAAAATAGACAAATGATCGTCGTCGTTTCCCGTGTGGGTTGTTAGAAACGACGATTTTTTAGTATCTGGTGTAAGATTTTGGGTCTAGCAGGCATTTATTAGCAAAAGGGGCCGCTAAGCCTTACGGAAAGAGGGTAATAGCAATGGACAGGGAAGAAGTCTTGTGGGCGCTGGAGAAGGCGCTGGATCAAGAAATGGAGAAGCCCGTGAAAAAATGGGATATGGAGAAGATCGGCGAGCTGACCGCTTTGATGAGCCAGCTCAGGGGCAGTAAGGCTGAGGAGACTGCGCCGCCGGAATTCGTCGAGGGAGTGCTGACCAAGCTGAGCAGCAGAGAGATTCCCAGGAAAAAGGCGGTATTTAGGCGGATCTGCATAGCCGCAGCCTGTCTGGTGCTTTTTATCGGGGCAGATCTTACGTCCCATAAGGTCTTAGGCCAGGGGATCCTTCCGGCTGGATATTACGCAGTACAGGGCGGGATCCACACCTTTCTTGACGGCAGTGACGGCAAGCCGGACTCCCACGAGAACATCTACTATGGCACCATGAAGGAGTACATCGACAAGTACGGACTTGATGCCATGATCCCCACCTATATCCCTAAGGGGTTTGAGTTGGATAAGGTAGATGAGCGGGATGAAAGGGTAGCTTTCTTTTTTGTCAATGGCAATAAGATGATTGATATTTGTTTTCAAAAACACAACGAAAGTTATAGTGGAGGTTATGTGATATCAACTGATTCAAGAGATATAGATGAAACAGTTGTAAATGGCTATGTATTCAATACTATAACAGAGGATAGTCAATTAAAAGCATGGTACATAGATAATAATTTTATTACTGAATTGTATACTTATGAGGTAGATTATGAAATCGCCTATGATGTGCTTAAATCCATGCGAAAGTAAATTATGAGGAGGATAAAGAATGATCAAGAAGTGCATATCAGTTATACTCGCTTTGTTATGTATAGGTTTGATCCCTATTCAGGCAAATGCGGAAGAGCTTGATACTATCTTAAATGAAAGCGAGATCGAAGAGGTCGTTAACTCCATAGGGTTGATCAATAGCGGAAGCGTTGAGTGTTCTGTAGGCACTAAAAAGATCCATATAAAAATGGAAACGATTGGATCTAGTTTAAACAACGAGATCGGTTTCAAAGAAATACAGATCCAGCGATACAGTGGTGGTGATTGGCACACCGAAAAAACAATCGCATCTGTGATCACTACCAATGCATACACCTATTATATAAGTGACTACACTGCCTCAGTTTTAGGCGGTTATTATTACAGAGTAGTCTTAAATCACTATGCAAAAAAAGGATCCACTACCGAAAGAGTTGGCAACACTTCCAACAGCGTGTGGATCGCCTGAGTAAATTTACAAAAATAAATAATAAGGAGCAATTCGATGCAGTATTCAATTCCAGTAAAGAGTATTTTCTCCGACGCCTCAGTATTTGACCCAGCACTGACAGAGACTATCCAAAGCTCGAACCTTGAAGGGGTCGCCATGGAGCTGGTGCGCTCCACCGGGATCCGCCCCAACCTGAAAGGCTATATGTATCTGGTGAAGGTGGTGTCCCGCTGTGCAGAGGACCAGGAGCTGCTTTTTCCCCTTAGAGCCGGCGCATACAAGATCGTTTCTCTGGAGTGCGGAGTGTCGGTGAGCTGCCTTGAACGGAATATCCGAACTGCTATCGACCAAGCGTTTTTCTCTACTCCCGACCAGCTGAGAAGG
>CACWHY010000037.1 GCA_902760805.1 Ruminococcus flavefaciens
CTTGGCATGACTAAGTTTGCATAATAAAAATCTCCGAGGATGACCTCCTCGGAGATAATACATAATTAACTGCGTTAAGAACACCATACAGAGGAAAGGGCTTTCCCCCAGACCCCCTTCCCAAAGACTTTTAACTGCAAAAAATCAATGCCATATCCCATTCCTGCCGTTTTCAAGGCGGTGGAATTCTCAGGGATATGGCATTGATTTTTTGAAATAAGGCTTGGGCAGAGATCTGAGAAAGGCTTCCTTAGGGAGGATCCCTCGAAAAAACGGCCTGTTGGTATTGTAGGGGCGAACATTGTTCGCCCGTGCCGTCTATGATTGGGTGAAATGTAGGGGCGGATATCATCCGCCCGGCCGTTCGCTGTTACGTCTTTCACGCACCGGGAGGGGAGCATTTTGATGTAGAGGCTTGGAACAGATTTGAGGAACTCTCCGCAGAGAGAACCCACCAGAAAAACCGGACTGTAGGGGACGCCGCCCCCGGCGTCCCGGCCATTATCCAAAACAAATGCGGCAACGAATTGTAGGGGCGGATATCATCCGCCCGGCCTTCCGTAAAACGTTCCGATAAACGAAATGTAGGGGACGGCGTCCTCGGCGTCACGCCCCACATGGACCCCTGATATTACAAGGATCCGCAGGTGAGGCTCCACAAAAAAAGAGCCCCCACGCAGGGAGCTCTTTTTATTTCGGTGAAATTAGTCAGCCAGTCTAGCCTCGATCATGTCGAGCTCATCGTACAGAGCCTGGGGGATGTTTCCGCCCTTAGCCTTGATGTCCTCGTCATAGTATCTTCTCATCTCAGCGATCTCCTTCTTCCACTCGTCCTTGTTTACTGTAAGGAGAGCCTGGAGAGCAGAGGGTGATACCTCGTCCTCGATGCCTGCAAGGTTGATATCCTCAGGCTTGGGGAGGTATCCGATAGGAGTCTCAACAGCGTCAACTTCGCCGTCAACTCTCTTGATGATCCAGTCGATAACTCTCATGTTATCGCCGAAGCCGGGCCACAGGAAGTTGCCCTCATCGTCAGTTCTGAACCAGTTTACGTTGAAGATCTTAGGAGCCTTGCTGCCCAGTCTTGCGCCCATCTCCAGCCAGTGAGCCCAGTAGTCGCCTACGTTGTAGCCGATGAAGGGCTTCATAGCCATAGGATCGTGACGGAGAACGCCTACTGCGCCTGTTGCAGCAGCAGTTGTCTCAGAGGAAACAGCAGATCCGATGTAAGTACCGTGTGTCCAGTCGAATGACTGATATACAAGGGGAGCAGTTGTAGCACGTCTGCCGCCGAAGATGATAGCAGATACGGGAACTCCCTCAGGATTGTTGAACTCAGGAGAGATGCAGGGGCAGTTCTTAGCAGGAGCTGTGAAACGTGAGTTGGGGTGAGCCAGCTTGTTGCCCGCAGCAGTGTAAGCCTCGCCGTCTACCTTCTCGCCCTTCCACTCTGTAGCATCCTTAGGAGGATTCTCAGTGAGCTTCTCCCACCAAGGAGTATTGTCGGAGTTATCAAGAGCAACGTTTGTGAAGATAGCGCCGTTCTTTGTGCAAGCCAGAGCGTTGTAGTTGGACTTCGCGTTTGTTCCGGGAGCAACGCCGAAGAATCCGTTCTCGGGGTTGATAGCGTAGAGTCTGCCGTCCTTGCCGGGCTTCATCCAAGCGATATCGTCGCCGACTGTGAATACCTCATAGCCGTCCTTCTTGTATCCCTCAGGGGGAATGAGCATAGCCAGGTTGGTCTTACCGCAGGCAGAGGGGAAAGCAGCAGTGATGTACTTGATCTCGCCGTTGGGCTTCTTAACGCCCAGGATGAGCATATGCTCAGCCATCCAAGCCTCGTTCTTGCCCTGGAAGGAAGCGATACGCAGAGCGAAGCACTTCTTGCCCAGAAGAACGTTTCCGCCGTAAGCAGAGTTGATAGACCAGATAGTGTTCTCCTCAGGGAACTGAACGATGTATCTCTTCTCAGGATCAACGTCAGCCTTGGAGTGGAGACCTCTTACGAAATCGTCAGAAGTATCGCCAAGGTTCTCGAAAGCCTGCTTACCCATTCTTGTCATGATGTTCATGTTGAGAACAACGTAGATAGAGTCAGTTACCTCAACGCCGACCTTAGCAAGAGGAGAACCGATAGGACCCATAGAATAGGGGATAACGTACATAGTTCTGCCCTTCATGACGCCGTCGTACATAGGAGTAAGGAGAGCCTTCATCTCATCGGGAGCCATCCAGTTGTTTGTAGGGCCGGCACCTGACTTCTCCTTAGAGCAGATGAATGTTCTGTCCTCAACACGAGCAACGTCGTTTGCACGAGTTCTGTGATAGAGGCAGTTGGGGTACTTCTCCTGATTGAGCTTGTACATTTTGTCCCAGCTGTCATCGGGAAGAGAAGTTACCTCTTCGATGAGTGAGTCGATCTGCTCCTTAGAGCCGTCGATCCACACAACATTGTCGGGCTTACAGAGAGCTACCATCTCGTCTACCCACTTCAGAACGTTCTGATTATTTGTCAGTGACATTGTATTATACCTCCTAAAATAGTATCACAATAGCTCAGCCTGATATCGGCTGAAAGGGCGGTCTGACCCAGCTTTGCAAGATCAAATTGTCCCTCATATACTATTATAAACAATTTTTGTCAATGTGTCAATAGCGACCATGATATTTTTTTGACATATTACTATAGATCAAAATGAATGATGTTCAGTTTTGGCGCTCTCAGGTCTGACGTACAAACTGCACAAGCAGCCGGCGGAAAGGTTGTTGAAAAAGTAGAAATTTGCGTTATTTACATTTTTTGACGTTATTTGCTCTTGAAATATGTGCAAAATGTGGTATAATAACTTATAGATATTATTGAGGAACTGCCATTTGCAGGGGGGAACTTCCCCTGAGGCATACCATTATATATGAAAGCGGGGGGTACGCCATGAAGAGACCGATCATCACCATAGAACGCCAGTACGGAAGCGGAGGAAGCGTCATCGGACGCATCGCTGCTGAGAAGCTGGGCATCAACTGCTACAACCGCCAGATACTTGAGATGACTGCCGAAAAATGCGGTCTGTCTCCTGATTACCTGGAGTCAGCTGAGGAGAGCGTTCCCACCAGCTTTTTGTATTCGCTGCTGCTGTCAGCAAACCCCGCAAGGACTATGGAGGACAACCTGCCTCTTTCCGATAAGGTGTTCCTTATGGAGAGCAGGATCATCACCGAGCTTGCCGAGAAGGAGAGCTCCTTCGTGCTGGTAGGCCGCTGCGGAAGCTATATCCTTGAGGATAAGGGCTGCTTCAGCGTGTATATCTACGCCGACCCTGCTGCAAGAGCAAAGCGTGCAGTTGAGGAGTACGGCGTCCCTGAGAACAAGGCTGAGTCGATCATGAAAAAGGCCGATAAGCGCCGTGAGACCTTCTATAATGTGAATACCGGCAGGAGCTGGCAGGACAAGGATATGTATTCCCTCTGCCTTAACAGCGCCGATCTGGGCGATGAGCTCTGCGCTGAGCTTATCGTGAAGGCATATCAGGAGTACAATAAGCGCTTTACCGAATGACACAGGCACACTGAGTACCTGACGGGTCTCCGAAGGCCGGAGCTCTGTCAGATACTCACTGAAAATATATCTCTCTTCACGAAAACTCCCTGCATTGCAGGGAGTTTTTCTTTGGAATGATCCGGCAAAGATCGCAGATACTAGCTGCGGAGGTGGATCGAATGAGCGTGATCCTTATCAGAGCCCTGCTGCTGTATGTGCTGGTGATCTTTTCCGTGCGGCTCATGGGCAAGCGCCAGCTTGGGGAGCTCCAGCCCTCTGAGCTGGTCATAACCATACTTGTTTCCAACATCGCCACCCTGCCCTTGGAGGACACGGACATCCCATTGGTCATCGGCGCAGTGCCTATCCTGGCGCTGGTGTGCTTTGAGGTGCTGGTGTCCTGGCTGGATCTGAGGTCGGTGAGATTTCGGAAGGTGCTCTCAGGTAGCCCGAAGATCATAATCTCCGGGGGCGTGATCGACTACGACGTTCTCCGGGAGCTGCGTTTTTCTGTGGACGACCTGATGATGGCTCTGCGGAGCAAGGACGTTTTCAGTCCGGAGGAGGTGCAGTTTGCCATAGTTGAGACCACAGGCAGCGTTTCCGTCATGAAGAAGTCTGCGGAGGACACGCTCTCCCGGAAGGACGTGGGGCTTTCACCGGAGGAGTCCGACCCGCCCCAGGTGGTGATCACTGACGGGAAGCTCCAGCGGACCGCCATGGAGAGCATCGGCCTTGACGACGAGAAGCTGGCGGCTCTGCTGAAACGGGCAGGAGTTCCCCGTGAGGAGGTCTTCATAATGACCGCCGATCCCTACGGAGGCTGCTATATATCCCGGAAAAGCGGCGGAGCGCCGGTGCTTTTGAAGGGAGGGGATGAGAAATGACACGGATCAAGCTAAGCGCAGCGATCCTGCTGGGGCTGGTGATCTTGAGTATCGTCAGCGGAGCCTGGATCATTGGCAGCTGCCGGGATCTCCAGATAAGATCGATCCAGGTGGAGGAGGCCTGGCTGGCCGGTGACGTGGAGGAGGCCTACCGCCTTGCCTGCCGATTGGAGGAGGATTGGGAGAGCTTCCGCAGACCGGCAGCGGTATTTCTCCGGAGCCGTGAGCTGCTGGAGATCGACCGGATCACCTCACGGGTGCGCTACCGGACAGCCTCAGGCGGTGAGCTCCAGCCGGAGCTTGCAGAGCTTCGCCATATGCTTGAGCAGCTCCGCAGCAGCGTTATCCCTCGGCCGGAAACTGTCCTGTGAAAAAACGGCACAAAAAGAGCACCCCGAAGGGTGCTTTTTTAACGGTTTGCGGAAACGAAAATATACACGCTGTAGGCCAGCGGTATGACCACGGAAAGCATCACGCCCAGCGATGAGGACGCCAGGGGAAAGCCTCTCCGGCTTTGCTTTGGAGTGGTGGATGGCAGCTTCTCGCTTCCCATGAAGGCCAGCAGCATGACTGCTCCAACTAAGGCGAAGGCCACGATGATAAGCTCCTCCACCAGCTTTGTGCTGGGGTCGGACTGAGCGAACTGCTGAACGATATTGGCGAAGCAGTTGATGAAGATGTGGACGATGATCGACGGTATGATCGAGCCGTGGATCAGGGTGATGTGGGCCAGGAAGATGCCGACTCCGAATGCTAAAAGGAACTGTGGTATGTTCTTGTGGCTAAGTGCGAAGAGGAAGGCTGTTGCGAAAACGGCGAAGCGCTGGTTGGCCTTGGAGAAAACTCTCAGCAGCATCCCACGGAAGAAGAGCTCCTCCGTAATGGGCGCTATTATAGATGTATACAGCGTCAGCACAGCGAAGCCCAGGGGCGTTCGTGCCATTTCAGCGGTGGAGATCGTCTTTGTGGTGTAGCCGAACTTCTCGAAAATCAGCCCGATGCCTGTGCTGGCGTAGAGCATCACCACCCATATCAGCAGCGCCGCAAGGCAATACTGCACAGCCTTGCCTGCGGTGAATTTTTTCGTGTGGATAAGAGAGGACTTGCGGATCCCTGCCCATTTCATCCCGAAGAGGGCGACGGTCACGTTGAATATCATGTACACCAGCATACTTATGCCGGCGGTGATCGACGAGCTGTGCATATAGTCCGAGGCCTCAGCAGGGGACATGAGCCTTCCTGAGCCGGAAATCAGCGACGAGATCAGTGTGCTCAGCAGCATTGCTCCGGTGTTGGCCAGGACGAACTGGAACAAAAAGCACCAGCCGCCTATGGAGTAGAATTTTCTCAGGTTGAGCCTTTCCTCCGGGTCAGGCTCAAGTGGGAGGGAATACCCCGGCTGTCCCACCTTTGGGCAGATCTTTGAGTAGTCGCCGGTGAAGCCCGGGTAGTCTGTGGGATTGCCGAAGGGGTCGTATTTATCGGAGCTCACGGCCTTCAGCCGCAGGCTCTCAGACTCATTGAGCTTCTGTGAAAGCTCATATATCTCGTGGTTGAGCATGGAGATCTCCGCTCTGTATCTTTCGGGTGATCTTTCTTCCTGCATAGCACTTCTCCTTTCGCTTTGTCGGTATTATTTTAACACATTTCAGCTCTGTTGTAAATACCCGTCAAAAACTTTGGCGGAATTTCCGCAAAAGCACTTGAAAAATCTTCCCGGAAATGTTATTATAAAAATAGTATGACTTGAAAGGGATGATAAAATGGAAAAATTCATCAAGGCCTGTGTTTCGATACTGCCAAAGCCTCTTCAGAAGATCTATTATAAATATGAGGACAAGTGGCTGTATCTGTTTTTTGGAGTGCTCACTACTGTTGTGAGCTTCGTTGCAGCAGGTCTGTCAAAGCTGGCGTTGGAGAAGGCAGGCTTCGGAGCAGGTGCCGTTGCAGACATCAGCACGGTGATCTCATGGATCTGCGCTGTTACCTTCGCATATGTCACCAACAGGCTTTGGGTGTTCGACTCTCACGCCAAGAGCGCAAAGGAGCTCACCTCTGAGGCGGCTTCCTTCTACGGAGGAAGACTGTTCACCCTGGGCGTTGAATGGGTCATGATGAGAGTGGGCTATGGCAAGCTGGGCGTGAACTATTGGTTCATGAAGATCCTTGCCAACATCGTTGTGCTTATCCTCAACTACGTTATCAGCAAGCTCTTCGTTTTCAGAAAGAAGAAGGACGAGGTGCCTGCTGTGGAGGACAAGAATGCCTGAGCAGATAAGCATAGGCGGAGTCCTTATCAGTCGAACGGCGGCCTTGGCTCCTATGGCCGGAGTTGCGGACAGAGCCTATCGCCTGATGTGCCGGAAGTACGGCGCAGCTTATGTGGTGAGCGAGATGGTCTCAGCAAAGGGCATCTGCTACAGCGACCGCAAGACGGCTGCACTGTGTACGGTGACTGATGAGGAGCGGCCCATGGGCGTTCAGCTCTTCGGCAGCGAGCCGGATTTTATGGCGGAGGCGGTGAAGATCGTGCTGGAGTACCGCCCAGAGATCATCGACATCAATATGGGCTGTCCAGTGCCGAAGGTGGTGAACACCGGCGCCGGGTCTGCGCTGATGAAGGATCCTGCTCTTGCTGAGCAGATCACAGCTGCGGCGGTGAAGGCTGCTGGAGGAACTCCCGTTACGGTGAAGCTCCGGGCAGGCTGGGACGAGAACAGCATCAACGTCACTGAGCTGGCTCGTGCTGCTGAGTCAGCAGGAGCAGCAGCGGTTGCGGTCCACGGACGAACAAGGGACCAGTTCTACGGAGGGAGCTCTGACAGCTCCGTTATCGCAGCGGTGAAGCAGGCGGTGAAGATTCCCGTGATCGGCAACGGCGATGTGACAAGTGCTGAGGACTGCCTGAGAATGTACCGTGAGACAGGCTGTGACCTGGTGATGATCGGCCGGGGAAGCTACGGTGCGCCATTTGTTTTCCGGGAGATCGCTGCGGCTCTTTCCGGAGAGGAGTACGTTCCGCCCACAGTGGAGGAGAAGATGAGCGTTATGCTGGAGCATATCCGGCTGATGCTGGATCTGAGCGAAAAATCGGAGGAGCTGGCCATGCACGAGGCTCGCAAGCACGCTGTATGGTACATGAACGGCTACTACGGCTCGGCGAAATTCCGTGGCAGGTGCTATCAGCTGAGCTCTTATGCGGAGGCTGAGGCTCTGGCGGAGGAATTCATCGCTCTTCAGCGTGAAAGAGGAGCGGAATAGCTGCTGATCGTGCAGATCTGTCAAAAATTTTCCTCAAACTTTGTAGGAATGAACAAAGTTGCGGCAAAATTATGAGAAAATGCCGGAAATTGCCGAAAATTCGCCGAAAACTCAGGTTAAGGCATTGTCAAAGTGATAAAACATACTGTAATTATACAGGAAAATCATACAATTGGTAATTGCAATCGCCGAAAAGGTGTGCTATAATAAAGGCGGACAGCGAAGCTCTGCTGTCCCCTGCAAAAGGAGTAATATAATGAAGTTAAGAAAAGGAAGAGCTGCCGGAGCTTTAGCGGTTTTGGCGGTGCTTGTAGTCTCAGGCGTTGGCTGTGCAAGCAAGGTCATCGGAAAGTCAGATAACGTGGGAAGCTCAGACCCTCAGGTGTCTATAGAGCCAACTGAGCCGGCTACTGAGGAGCCTACCACTGAGCCGGAGCCGGAGGAGCTGAGAGCTCACCTCACTGCTGCGGGCGATAACCTTATCCACTACTCGGTGTACAAAAATGCCGAGGCGCTGGCAGGTCCAGGCGAAGCCTACGACTTCAAGCCCCTTTACAAAAATGTGAAATACATCGTTGAGGCAGCTGATGTGGCTGTTCTCAATCAGGAGACTATCATCTCCCAGAGCAATGAGATCCGTGGCGCAAACGGCGGGGCTCTTCTGTTCAATTCGCCTCCCGAGGTGGCCGATGCGGTCATTGACCTGGGCTTCGATGTTTTCACTATGGCCAACAACCACCTGCTGGACTTCGGTGCAAGCGCTCTGGAGGAGTCGATAAACTTCTGGAACCAGAAGGCTCAGGAGAACGACCTGACAGTTCTCGGCGCTTATCTTAACGAAGAGGACGCAAACAATATCCGTATCCGTGAGGTCAACGGCATCAAGATCGCTTTCCTGGCTTATGCCGAGCATATCAACGGCTTCTCGATCCCCGATGACAGCTCTCTGAGAGTCATCATGAACTACGAGGAGGACGTGATCGAGAGACAGATCAAGGAGGCTAAGGAAAAGGCCGACGCTGTTGTTGTTTCTGTTCACTGGGGAGTTGAGGATACTAATATAGTATCTGAGGACCGCATCGAGCTGGCCAACAAAATGGTGAACTGGGGAGCGGATATAATCCTTGGCTGCCATACTCACACTGCTGAGACTATGGAGTGGATCGACCGTCCCGACGGCACAAGAGGCTTCGTTTACTATTCCATGGGCAACTTCATCTGCGCTCAGACCGATAATTTCAACCTTGTTGGCGAAATGCCTGACCTGGACATCGTTCTGGACAAGGCTACCGGAGAGGTGCATCTGGAGAATGTGGGATGTATCCCGACTATCGTGCATTACACCTCACCTGACTTCGGGAATTTGGCAGTTTACCCATACAGCAAGTATACTCCTGAATTGGCAGACAGCCACGGAGTGCCCTATGCGATACCTCAGGGAAGCTCTACCAGCTTCAGCTGGGACATCATAAATGACATTATCGAGACCAATATCCCGGAGGAATTTAGACTACTGGACAAATAAAACAACTTGTTCAAAAGTCGTTCATAATAGGCTGCGGAGCTTGGATTTTTGTAAAAATGTCAATTGTGCAAACCGTGCAAAAAGGGTACCTGATGTTTAGATAAAATACCAAAAACAATTAGAACCTATTTACTTTTTTTCTTGGCTGTTATATAATGAAATCATGAATAAATATAGATTTTGGGATTGAGTATCTCATCACGGCAGTGTGATGCGTCTTATGATGAAACCACTGCGTGCATTGAGGAGATCGCGCCGGAATACCGGCATAAGTCGAGCAGTGTACATACCGCTCAGACAGCCGGCAGCGTCAGACGCAGTCTCAGAAATGCACCCTAATTTGTTCATGTGCGGTTTCGCAGGTACGATGGCCGCCGGCAGACGGCTGTCAGTTAAGACAAGATATAATAAAAGGGGCACCTGTTCCTTTGTTATATAACATTAATGAAGAAGGAGGAAAAAAAATGAAGACAAAAAGGATAGTCATCGGAGCAATGGCCGCGATGATGTTCTCGACTTCCATCTGCTCACTCGCTACTGCTGCTGCAGCTGACGATACAGTGCAGATAATCGTTGGCAACACAACAGCAAAAGCAGGAGGGGAGTATGAGTTGGAAGTCAGCCTGGCTGATATCCCTACTACCGGAGCTCAGGGAATCAATTTCTCCCTGGAATTCGATAAGAGCCTCATCAGTGTTGAGAGCGTTGAGATCGGTAAACTGGCTAACACAGCCGCTGTAAATGCTGATTCAACAGGAGCTTCACTGCCCGTATTCGATACATATATCGATAACGAGAACGGCTTTATCAGCCTCATTTGGTCAACATCAAGCAAGGACGCTTCTTACTGGCTTCAGGGATCTGGTGTATTCTGTACTATCAAGGGTACTGCTTCTGCAAGCGCCAAGGACGGTGACAAGGCAGATGTTAAGGTTGCAGCAGTACGCCGTGACACATATTCAAAGTCCGGCGTAGCAAACACTGACATCGACTGCGGTTACTTCAAGGACGGCGAGCAGATCAGCTACAAGATAACTACAACTGATGGATACGTTCAGATCGGCGATAAGTCAGACGACAAGTACCTTCGTGGCGATGCTAACTGCAATGGCAAGGTAGATCTTTCTGATGCAGTAGCTATTCTCCAGTATGTTGCACTTCCGGCTAAGTACCCGCTTTCTGAGCAGGGTATGAAGAACGCTGAGTGCGACGGCAAGGACGGCATTAACGGCATGGATGCTCTGGAGATACAGAAGTACGATGCAGGCCTGATTGAACTCTAAGATTATCTGATTTGTCCCCCTTACAAAGGAATAAACACCCGAATAAGTTATTAAAGGCTTAAAAACCTAAAGAAAGGAATTATTACAAATGAAGAAACTTATTTCTGCAGCTACTTCTCTTGCAATGGCTGCAACAATGTTAAGTGCTGCTGTTCCTTTTGCAACAGGTGCAGCTGCAGCTAGGAGCATGGAGCTCAAGGCATACTTGAATCCCGATGGAACACAGGCTTCTACAACAATTAACGTTAGCGATGAGTCTGTTACTGTTCCTGTAGCTCTTTTCGCAACAACTGATGCTGATATCCAGGCACTGAACGCTCGTTTCACAGTAAACTCCAAGGACGGCGACGCTTCTAAGGTAATTTTCGAGGGAGAGGCTCCTATTACTTCTGGTATGGATTACTTCACAACTGAGCAGACATTCCAGACATCTGCTGGTGAGATCTCTACAACGAAACTCGTTTGCTGGAACGATTCGATCACTGTTTCCAAGAGAGGCGGCACAACTATCTCTTCTGCTGGTACATACACATTCTTTAATGTACCGGCTGGCGATCAGTACAACCCCTGCACAAACGCTTGTATGTCAGGTGTTTGGATCGGCAGCGGCTACAGCTGGGCTGGTGAGTCCTCAAGCGACTTCCCTATCATTGTTGTTCCCGTAACATTCCCCAAGGGACTTCCCGCTGGTGATTACACTCTCGACTTCGTTAACGAAGCTAACGATGACAAGGGCAACTACTCCACAATGATGGAGGGTGCTGAGAAGTATTCTAAGGAAACAGGCGGTATTGAGTTCGCTGAGAGCGCTGCTCTTACTATCACAGTTAAGAACGACAGCGATGAGCCCCAGGTAACAACAGAGGCTCCTAAGACAACAGAGGCTCCTAAGACAACAGAGGCTCCTAAGACAACTGCTGCTCCTAAGACAACATCTCCCGATGCTGCTAACAAGAAGACTGATGATTCTATCACAATCAGCGGCGGCGAGTACACTGTAGACTTCTCTGCTCTGTCAGCTGATGACGTAGACGCAGACGGCAATGCATATGTATTCGTTGATGCTATGCTCAACGACACAAAGGGCAGAACAGTTGCTATGCTCAAGGCATTCCTGGCTGATCTTCCTGAGGGAATCTCACTTGATCCCGAGGAGCCCTTTGTTCCCACATTCCCTGCTGTAGGCTCAACTGCTAGCCAGTTCCTCAACAGCGGTATCTACATCACTTGCCTGAAGGCTGGCGAGCCTGTTGCTATCGATAACAGCAAGCCTATCATCCAGTACACATTCGTTGTTGACAAGAACATCGCTTCCGGTGACTATGAGTTCACATGGGATCAGTTCGAGATAGTTGAGAGCTCTTCTAAGGATCCTTACGAGGCTAAGAAGATCCCTGGTATCATCCACGTTAAGAACGGCGAGGCTGTTGAGACAACTACAGCTGCTCCTAAGACAACTGAGCCTGAGGTAACAACAACAGCTGCTCCTAAGACAACTGAGGCTCCTAAGACAACTGAGGCTCCCAAGACTACTGAGGCTCCCAAGACCACACAGCCTGGCGATCCTGTATGGGGCGATACAAACTGCGACGGCGAAGTTAAGATCAACGACGTTGTAATCCTTAACAGATGGCTCACAGATGCTAAGGCTATCACAATCACTGATCAGGGCAAGCGCAACGCTGACTGCTGCGATCCTAAGGACGGCGCAGGCCTTGACATCAATGACTCTGACGCTATCATCAGAAGCATTGTTCATCTTGTAACACTTCCTACACAGTCTAAGTAATTAGTTATTTCGATCCAATCAAATAGAGCTATTATGCTCGGAAAGGAAATGCACAGATGAAGAAACTGCTTTCGGCAGTTACATCCGCTGCTATGAGCCTTTCGCTCATAGGAAGTGCATTTGCTTCGACCCTTACCGTTAGTGCTGCCGGCAGTATACCTGTCGTGCAGCCTAACGTTAGTATAGGAACAGAAGCTGATGTTTCTGCCAATAAGAATGCTGCAGCAGACTTCGTTGTAAAGCCTGGCGAGTATACAGTTGACACGAGCGCAGCTGACTTCGACGGTAATCTCTTCGTAGATGTTTATCTCGACGCAGTTACAAATCACCATGTTTCAATGGTGACTGCTTTCCTCGACCAGTCGTCACTTCCTGCTGGAATCACTCTTGATCCGGATCAGCCGTATCAGCCTGAGTTCCCTGCTGTAGGATCAACGACAAACAACTATCTCAACGGCGGTATTTACATCAATTGCCTGAAGGCCGGCGAGCCTGTTAGCGTAGACAGCAGCAAGCCACTGATCATGTACAATCTTATCGTTGATAAGGATAAGGTAGTTCCCGGCGATTATGAGTTCGGCTTCACAAGAGTCGATATCACTGAGGACTCCGTAGTTGACCAGTACGGTGCAACTCTTGAAAAGGGTATCATCCACATCAAGAGTGATTCTAATGTAACAACAGAAGCACCTAAGACAACAGCTGCTCCCAAGACAACAGCTGCACCTAAGACAACCTCTCCCGAGGCTGCTAACAAGAAGACTGACAGTACTATTAAAGTTATCCCTGGTGAGTACACCATCAATCCTAACGAGTCAACAGACCTGTTCGTAGATGTTAAGATCGAGGATACAAATGCCTCAAGAACAGTAGCTATGCTATGCTCAAGGCATACCTTGACACATCAGGACTTCCTGCTGGTATCACACTTGATCCCGATGAGCCTTTCCTGGGTGAATTCCCTGCTGTAGGCTCAACAGCAAGCCAGTACCTCAACGGCGGTATCTACATCAACTGCCTGAAGGCCGGCGAGCCTGTAAGCATTGATTCAGGTGAGGTCATCATCAGCTACAACTTCGTTGTTGATCCCGATAAGACTCCCGACGGCGACTATGAGTTCACATTCTCACAGTTCGAGGTAGTTGAGAGCTCTTCTAAGGATCCTTACGAGGCAACCAAGGAAACTGGTATCATTCACGTTAAGCGTGATGCTACTGTTACAACAGCTGCTCCTAAGACAACAGCTGCACCCAAGACAACATCTCCCGATGCTGCTAACAAGAAGACCGATCCTACTATCAAGGTTATCCCTGGTGAGTACACCATCAATCCTAACGAGTCAACAGACCTGTTCGTAGATGTTAAGATCGAGGATACAAATGCCTCAAGAACAGTAGCTATG
>CACWHY010000038.1 GCA_902760805.1 Ruminococcus flavefaciens
GGCTGGCTCAACATCGGCTCCTAAGACCGGCGACAAGGGCGTAGCAATACCTCTCTTCGCACTGGCAATGGCAGCAGTTGCAGCTCTGGCACTTCGCTCTAAGAAGGACGAGGAATAAGCCTTAAACCAAAGCCCCACTCTTTTGAGTGGGGCTTTTTTTGGGATAGGCAAAAAGAAAATGCGCTTCCAGGGAGAGAAGCGCATTTTATGTCAAATACGGCAGCCGGGAAAGGGGAAATCGGGAGCCGTTAGGGGATTACATTACGTCGATGTGGCACATTTTCATGGCCTCAAGAGCATTGCGGTGGCTTTCCGGAGTAACTCCGGCACAGCAATCCTCGATCACAGTGATCTTGACCTCAGGGAGCCTAGCCTTCAGCAGCATGGCGTTGGAGATCACGCAAATATCGGTGCAAAGTCCGACCACCACGATCTCGTCCACACGGGGATCGGCAGCAGCGAACTCCGCCAGCTCATAGGATCCGAAGGTGGGTTTGTTGATGATCGAGCAGCCTGTGGTGTCCAGCTTATCGGAAATCTCCCAGCCGTGAGTTCCACGAACGCAGTGAACAACGGGCAGCTTTTTGCCCTCCATAGTGGAGAGGTAGTCCTCGCCGTGAGTGTCACGGGTGAACACAACATCGTATCCGGCAGCCTTGAATTCCTCGATCTTTCGGGAAACGGCAGGCACGATAGCCACAGCCTCGGCTGTTCCCAGGGCGCCGTCGATGAAATCGTTCTGCATATCGATAACTGCTAAGATCTTCATAAGTCCTCCTTAGATCTGAGAAAAGACCTGGCCGATGTTCTGACAGATCAGAAGGTCGGCGCTGTGGTCATACTGGGTGGGCGACTTGTTGATGATGACCAGGTGACTGCCCCGGAAGTACCGGATCAGGCCGGCGGCGGGGTAGACGTTGAGCGAAGTTCCGCCGATGATCATGGTGTCGGCAGAGGCGATCGCATGGACCGCTCCGGAGACCACATCATCGTTCAGCGCTTCCTCATAGAGCACCACATCGGGCTTGATCACGCCGCCGCAGTCGCAGCGGGGCACGCCCTCTGTCTCAAGTATATGCTGAACGGGGAAGAATTTCCCGCATTTTGTGCAGTTGTTTCTCAGGACGCTGCCGTGGAGCTCGAAGACCTTTTTGCTTCCGGCGGCCTGATGAAGACCGTCGATGTTCTGGGTCACGACTCCGCAGAGCTTTCCCTCCTCCTCAAGCTGAGCAAGGCGAATGTGAGCCGGGTTAGGCTTAGCGTCAAGGAAGAGCATTTTCTCTCGGTAAAATCGGTAGAAATCCTCGGTGTGCCGCTCAAAAAAGGTGTGGCTGAGGATCGTTTCCGGGGGATAGTCCCACTGCTGGTTGTAAAGTCCGTCAGTGCTTCTAAAATCCGGTATGCCGCTTTCCGTGGAGACTCCAGCGCCTCCGAAAAAGACGATATTCCGGGAATTTTCCACGATTTGAGCAAGCTGCCTTACCTCGTCCATGGTATCAGCCTCCAATGACTTTGACGTAGAATTTTCTCTTTCTCGGGCCGTCGAACTCGCAGAAATACAAATTCTGCCAGGTGCCGAGAAGGAGCCTTCCGCCGGAGATTATGACAGTTTCGCTGGCGCCCACGGCTGAGGATTTCAGGTGAGCGTCGGAATTGCCCTCAGAGTGGCGGAAAATATTCAGATCCGGGAAGACCCTGTCCATTCCGGCGATAAAATCGGTCTTCACATCGGGGTCGGCGTTCTCATTTATAGTGATCGCAGCGGTGGTGTGGGGGCAGAAGACGATGCAGTAGCCCTCGTTGACGCCGCTTTCCTTAATGGCCTCCTGCACCTCGGCGGTGATGTCCACCAAGCCCTGTGCAGGGGTGCTGAGAGTGAAGTCAAACAGCATTTTTGGCCTCCTTGTGGTTGTCAGAGTAGTATTTACAGAAGTAGCTCAGGGGACACTCTCCGCATTTTGGGGAGCGAGCCCGGCAAATATCCCGTCCGAACTGAACGGTCTGGTGGCAGAAGTGGTTTGAGATCTCCGGCGGAAGGAGCTTCACCAGGTCCTTTTCCACCTTAGCCGGCTCCTTATTTTTGGTCAGACCCAGCCGCCCGGTGATCCGGATACAGTGGGTGTCGGTGACCACAGCGGGCTTGCCGAAGACATCGCCCAGCATGAGATTGGCTGTTTTTCGGCCAATTCCGGGCAATGACAGCAGCTGCTCCATAGTATCGGGGACCACTCCGCCAAAATCGGTGAGCAGTTTTTCCGCCATTTCCTTGAGGCTTTTGGCCTTAGTGTGGTAGAAGCCGCAGGGCTTCACGTCCTGTTCAAGCTCCTCCAGGGGAGCCTGAGCGAAGGCCTCAAGGCTAGGATATTTAACAAAAAGCGTCTTAGTGACGATGTTGACTCTTGCGTCGGTGCACTGAGCCGCCAGCCGTGCCGCAAACATGAGCTCATAGGGCTTTTCGTAGTCCAAAGTGCAGCTGATGTCGGGGTAGAGCTTTTCCAGCTCCTCACAAGCAAGGCGAGTGCGTTCCTGCTTTGTCATGGCAGCTCCTCCTTTTGGGCGAAGAACCGGCGTTTTTCCAGCATTTCGTCGTAGACCCTGTACATTTCCTGCACAGTGTTTTCGAGGAAATAGTAGTGCTTTATGTAGAATGCCAGCAGCACCAAGATGATCGTAACGAGGATCAGGAGCGCCGCATTTTCGGTCAAAAGCAGACCTAAGATGAAGACGGCCAGCACCAGAGCGAACAGCATAGTTACCAGAAAATGGACTATCCGCTCATGCTGCATGAACTGGATCTTGTCCATGTGCTCGGCGAGGATCTCCTCCAGCTGAGCGCCGGAGCTGCAATCGGAGAGCCGCTGTTTAGTACGGCTCATGTAAGCCTTTAGGTATTCAGTCATGCTGCGGCCTCCCTTCATCACATCACTTTTATTATACAACATATTGTGAGAAATGTCAAATAAAATATGAAAATTCCTTGACAATTTTATGTCAAGATCATTTCAGTTGCATTTTTCGGAGATTTATGCTATAATCATTTTCGGAGGCGATACTATGAATTGCGAACGTTTTGAAAAAAATCTCACTGACAACGTCCGTGAAGCGCAGCTGAAGCTGGGCTATGACGGCCGGCCAATGAGTCTGAATTATATGTTTTCCACCCTGAAGCACCTGCTGGGGAGCCAGTCTGAGGAGGAGATAATTGCCGAAATATCGCAGCTTTCCTCGGATCTGGGACAGCTTTCCCTCCGAAAGATCCGGGACGGGGTGTGCATAACTATCCCGGCGGAGGGGACGGCCTTCGTCCACAGCCAGACCACCGGAAAGGAGTTCATCTCCGAACTGGTGGGAACTGTCACAAACCACGGTATTTCGCTGGAAAACGTGCTCGATGTTTTCCGGAAACACGGCCAGATCACTGTTGAAGAGAGCGGCAGCGGGGAGTTCGACTACCTGGTGAAATTCGTTGACGGCCAGCCCGACGACTACCGCTACTGCTTGACCTTGGAGCCCTGCATGGGGGGCGGCTGTCATGTGACCTACCACAGATTTATCGCTGAGGACTACGACGACCTTGGATTCTGAACATGAAAAAAGCCCGGTTTTTCCGGGCTTTTCGTTATTCTGGAAGCGCCTCTGTCAGCTCTCTGTACATATACAGCGAGCCCAGTGCAATGAGGGGAAGGCCGTTCTTTTTGGCGAAGCCAAAGGCCTTGCGGACGCCCTCGCCAAGGTCACTGAAGGCCTGAGCAGGGATCCCTTTTTCGGTGAGGGACTCCGCCAGAGCCTGACTGTCCAGGGCACGGGGATTGTCGGGCTTCACGGTAAAGGCGCATTTAGCCAGCCCACGGAGCATTTCCCCGTAGAGGCCGTAGTCCTTGTCAGCCATGACGCCGATCAGCAAAACAACGGGCTTTTCCCCAAAATACAGCCGAATACTGTCAGCAGCGCAGGCGATGCCATCTGGGTTGTGGGAGCCATCGAAGATCACCAGCGGATCCTTTCTCAGCACCTCGAAACGGCCGTGCCACCGAGCCTGAGCAAGTCCCTCACGAAGAGCCTGGTCAGTTATCGTCAGTCCCTCGCTGCGGAGCAGCTCCACGGCGGTGAGGACGTTTGCAGCGTTGAGGGGCTGGTAAGTTCCCAGAAGACCGATGTGGAAGCTGCCCATCCCGGCGAAGCTCAGATCAGTGCCGTCCGGAGAAAAGGAGTCCACCGTCAGCCTGCTAAGATCGGTCACGGTCAGGGGCGAGCCCTCCGCAGCCGCCTTTTCCCGGACGATACGGAGAGCGTCAGGGTGGTTGCCGCCGAAGAGCACAGGTCTGCCGGGCTTGATGATCCCGGCTTTGTGAACAGCGATCTCTGCCACGGAATTTCCCAGAAAACCGGCGTGATCAAGCTGAACGTTAGTTATCACGGAGAGCAGGGGAGAGCTCAGCACGTTAGTGGAGTCCCCGTCGCCGCCCATTCCGCACTCCACCACGGCGATGTCGCAGCCCTCCTGCCGGAAAAGCTGGTAAGCCGCAGCGGTCAGTACCTCGAATTCAGTGGGCTTGTCGGACATTTCCTCAGCGTGGGGGATGATCTGCTCCAGGATCTCTTCAAGGAGCCTGGGGGAGATCTCCTGCCCGTTTATGCGGAAACTGTCGGTGATCCCAGTCAGTGCCGGGGAGGAAAAGCCTCCCACCTTATAGCCTGCGCAGCGGAGAACTGAGCTGAGCATGGCCCCGAAGGAGCCCTTGCCGTTAGTTCCGGCGATGTGGATCACCGGCAGGCTTTCCTGAGGGCTGCCAAGGCGCTCCATGAGCTGAAATGTGCGCTCCAGACCCAGCTTGCTGCCTCGGGAAGCGGCTATTTTCAGGTAATCAAGCGCTGTTTCTGCCATTTTTTCTCACCTTGTCCAGCTGGTCGGAGAAGGCCTTGTTGTTCAGCAGCAGCCAGATGATGTAGAACTCAAGGATACCGATCCCGATGTAAGTGGGCAGTCTCCAAGCCAGCCAGCCGATGGGGTAGTTGTAGTAAACTCTCAGGCCGATGGACTTGATGATCACTGAGCCGATAAGGTGCGCCAGACCCACGGAAAATGCTGTGTTCAGCTTCACGTTCCCCTTGAACGCAGAGCTTGACACGATCCCGGCAACAAGGCCGATAGAAGCTGCGCCCAGAGTGATGATCGGGTTGATCGAGTAGCCCACCAGTATGCAGCCGATGATGTCGGCTCCGGCGCCAACTGCGGCTCCAACGAAGGGGCCGAAGAAGATACCGGCCATGAGGATCGTCAGGTTCTCGAAGCTGATCCTGATGTAGGGAGTTACATTGAAGGCCAGCAGCTTGCCCAGAGCGATGCTCATAGCGATGAAAAGCGCTGAGATCACCAGCACACGGATGTTGCCGAAAAGCCTAAGGCTCGCAACGGCAGAGGAGCTTGCGTTTTTGTTTGTAGTCATAAAAAAATACCTCCTTTTCCTCACTCATACGACAAGAAAAAGAAGGCATAGCCATTCAGTTAGATTGTCCTATGAAGCGGGATGCAAAGCACGATCCGCAAGTCAAGGACTTTTCGTTCCTCCGACAACTCCCCGTTCGGCGGACACTTAACGATCGCACTTTTACTCTTCATGGCTATATTTTACTCCACCAAAGCGCAGTTGTCAATAGTCCTGACAAAAATTCACAGTTTGTTCATATCTGGCAGTTATCACCCTCTTCCAAAAAAATTTTGCAACAGCAATTTTTCACTTGCATTTTGTCGGAAAGTGTTATATAATAGTAACTGTAATTTTTATGGATCAGTGTTCAATGGAGGTATTATTATGTGTAAAACTGCCCCTGTCGGCTTCGACAACGAGAAATATCTGAAAATGCAGTCAGAGCATATCCGTGAGCGCATCGCTCAGTTCGGCGACAAGCTCTACCTTGAGTTCGGCGGAAAGCTCTTCGACGACTATCACGCTTCCCGTGTGCTGCCGGGATTTAAGCCTGACAGTAAGCTGCAAATGCTCCTTCAGCTCAAGGACGATGCTGAGATCGTTATCGTTATCAACTCTGACGACATCGAGAAGAATAAGGTCAGGGGAGATCTGGGGATCACATACGACGTGGACGTTATCAGACTGTTCAATGTTTTCACAAAGATCGGCCTCTACGTCAGCAGCGTTGTCCTCACTAGATACGACAACCAGCCCACAGCCGACGCCTTCCAGAGCAGACTTGAAGCCCTGGGAGTGAAGGTCTACCACCACTACAACATCAAGGGCTATCCTTCCAATTTAGAGCACATCATCAGCGACGAGGGCTACGGCAAGAACGACTATATCGAGACCAGCCGCCGCCTGGTTGTGATCACAGCTCCCGGTCCCGGAAGCGGAAAAATGGCCACCTGTCTCTCTCAGCTCTACCATGAGCACAAGAGGGGAGTCAACGCCGGCTACGCTAAGTTCGAGACCTTCCCGATTTGGAACCTGCCCCTGCGCCACCCGGTAAATATCGCTTATGAGGCCGCTACCTCCGACCTCAACGACGTGAACATGATCGATCCCTTCCACCTGGAGGCTTATGGCAAGACCACTGTAAATTACAACCGTGATGTGGAGATCTTCCCCGTGCTCAACGCCATGTTCGAGAAGCTGATCGGCGAGTCTCCCTACAAATCGCCTACGGATATGGGCGTAAATATGGCCGGAAACTGCATCATCGACGACGAGGTGGTCTGCAAGGCTGCCCGTGACGAGGTGATCCGCAGATACTATGCCGGTCTCTGCGACCGCAGAAAGGGACTCATCTCCGACGAGGAGGTGTACAAGCTGGAACTCCTCATGAAGCAGGCAAGCGTTACTGTTGAGGACAGAAAGGTAGTGTCTGCGGCTCTTGCAAAGGAGCAGGAGACCGGAAATACCGCCGCTGCTATGGAGCTTCCTGACGGAACTATCATCACCGGACGCACATCGGATCTGCTGGGAGCATCTTCAGCTCTGCTGCTGAATGCGCTGAAGTATTTCGCTGAGCTGCCGGACGAGATCCTGCTGATGTCGCCCCATGTTATCGAGCCTATCCAGAACTTGAAGGTGCAGCACCTGGGCAACAACAACCCTCGCCTCCACACTGACGAGACTTTGCTGGCGCTGTCTATCTGCGCAAATACAGACGAAAACGCCAAGAAGGCCATGGATCAGATCTCACGGCTGCGTGGCTGTGAGGTACACTCCACAGTTATCCTGTCGCCTGTGGACGAGCGTATTTTCAAGCGCCTGGGAGTAAATCTCACCTGCGAGCCCAAGTATCAGGCCTAAGATGATTTCAATAAAAAAATAACACAATGCCGGACTTCATTTAAGGGAGTCCGGCATTTTATTTAAGGAAAGAAACTGAGCTTAATTTAAGTGTGGTTTAAGCTGAGTTTTTGTCTGTTTGCCAAAAACTCCCTCATGGATCTGTATAATTGACCAAAGTTTTTTGCCTTTCTGTGAAATTATTCGGGAAGTTCTTGATTTTTGCAGTAATAGGGATTATAATTAAGTTACCGAATAAAGCAAATTCGACATTCCGTAAAGGAAAACTAATGGGAGGGAAATTAAAATGTATTCTAAGCTCTTAAGCAAAGCAGGTGCAGCTGTTTTGGCGGGTGCAATGGCTGTCAACGGTGTGGTTGCAGGCATTTCCAACGTTATCGCAGCTGGAAGCACTAAGTTCGAGTTCGAGGACGCTGTTATTACCGGTGATGTTACCGTGGAGTCAGATGCTTCCGCAAGCGGCGGCTCTTACCTGAAAATGACCGAGAGCGGCACCATCGAGCTGACTATCACAGTTGACACAGCAGGCACTTACAACCTGACTATCTACGCAGGCGGTATCGGCGGCGACAAGCAGCAGAACCTGTCTGTAAACGGCACTTCTACAAATCTGTCTATCCCCAAGAGCAACGGCTATGAGGCTATCACAGTTCCCGGCGTTAAGCTGAACGCAGGCGACAACACTCTGACTATCTCAAAGTCATGGGGCTGGTCCAACTTCGATTACGTTGAGGTGTCCACATTCGAGTACCCCGAGATCAAGGCTTACCAGAAGGATCTCACCGACATCAAGGCTATCGACGAGGCAAGAAGCCTGTTCGACTACCTCAACGGCGTTTACGGCAAGAATATCCTCTCCGGTCAGCAGGAGATCTATCAGTACGGCCCTCACGGTCTGGAGACTGAGTTCGAGTACCTCAAGGACCTGACAGGCCACTATCCGGCTATCAGAGGCTTCGATTTCGGTAACCGCTGCTGTGAGCTCTTCGGTGCGAACGACGATGGCACAGTTGACCGTATCACAAGCTGGGTAAAGGACAACAACGGTATCGCAACCGCTTCCTTCCACCTGAACGTTCCTAAGGATTTTGAGAGCTATACAGGCGGACAGCTTGCATTTGAGCTTACATCTTATGCTGCTAAGGACAACGACTTCTCACCCTCAAAGGCTTATACAGAGGGCACTAAGGAGTATGATTATTATCGTGATGCTCTGGAAAGACTTGCAGGAGATTTCCTCAAGCTCCAGGAGGCTGGTATCCCGATCATCTGGAGACCTCTCCACGAGGCTGAAGGCGGCGGCGGTGAGACCGGCTCATGGTTCTGGTGGGGCAAGGAAGGCTCTGCTGTATATAAGGAGCTGTGGAAGTACACCTACAAGACACTGACAGAGGACTTCGGCTGTCACAACCTGATCTGGGAGTGGAACAGCTATGACTTCCCCACATCTGCAAACTGGTACCCCGGCGATGAGTACGTTGACATCATCGGCTACGATAAGTACAACTGCACAAAGTATCTGGAGGAGAACGGCTGGCAGCCCTCTATCCAGCACGACGACAGCGCTATCGCTTCCACATTCTACAGCATCATGGAGAGATACGGCAGCGCTAAGATGGTAGCAATGGCTGAGAACGACTGCTTCTCAACTGTTGATAACCTGGTAAACGACAAGGCTGGCTGGCTCTACTTCTGCACATGGTATGACGGCGGAAGCGCAGACATCAACTTCCTGTCTGACCCCAGATTCAACACTGAGGCTGACACTATCGCAATGTATCAGAGCGATTACTGTATCACAAGAGATGAGCTCCCCGAGGATCTGTACACAAAGTACATCGAGCCCGTGGATCCTGCTCTGACAACTACTAAGGCAACAACAGCCAGTACTCCTAGCACTACCACTACTGCTGCTGATTTTGTATTTAGTGTTAAGAAGTACCCGATCGACCTCCCGGAGGGCGAAAAGGGAACAGTGACCCTTGAGATCGAGGGCGCTCCTACAGCTTCTATCGGCGGCGGAATAGGCT
This sequence comes from Ruminococcus flavefaciens, assembly GCA_902760805.1. Taxonomy (GTDB): domain Bacteria; phylum Bacillota; class Clostridia; order Oscillospirales; family Ruminococcaceae; genus Ruminococcus. Next base: position 9,320 of record CACWHY010000038.1, read on the forward strand.
TCGATGATCCCGAGGGCGAGAACGGCTGGACAAACATCGAGTGGAGCGGCAACGCTGACGCTAAGGGCAAGCTCACTGTTGAGGTAGACCTGTCCGCAATTCCTGCTGAGGATACGACTGCTGAAGTACAGATCTGGTGGTCCAATGTTTGGGATGCAGCTGCTGAGAAGGGCATCGATCACGACTGTGACCTGGTAGACTACTCATTCAGCACAGCTCCTGAGACAACAACAGAGCCCGAGACAGACGGACCTGCTGTTGACGCATCACTCTACGGCGACGCTAATGAGGACGGTAAGGTAGACCTTCAGGACGCTGTAGCTATCCTTCAGTATACAGCACTTTCTGCAAAGTACCCGCTGACTGATCTTGGCAAGGCAAACGCTGACGTTTTCGAGAACGGCACAAGCGGTATCAACGGCAAGGATGCTCTGGTAATAATGATGGTAGACGCTAAGTCCATCAAACAGGAAGAGCTGCCTGTTAAAGCAAAAGATATTGAGAATGTAAAATAAACGGTCGTAGGGGCTGATGACCACATCAGCCCATGTGACCTGTCAAACAGTCTTTTTGACAAATTGAAAGGGAGCCTAAGGGCTCCCTTTTTCTGTTGATGATCATTTCTGAACTGACCGGATCATTTTTTGTGAAAAAAGGGAGCCATAAGGCTCCCTTTTATGTTACTGTGCAGAGAAGCTGTCCTTGCCGACTCCGCAGAGAGGACATTCAAAGTCCTCGGGGATGTCCTCCCACTTTGTGCCCGGCTCGATGCCGTACTCAGGAGCGCCCTGCTCCTCGTCGTACTCCCAGCCGCAAACATCGCAAACGTATTTCATCTTCACACCTCCTTATGCCATCATTATCGCTGAGATAGTTCTGATTATCTCGTCGTGGCAGCCTCCGCAGCCGGTGGAGCAGTGAGTAGCCTGCTGCACCTTGTCGAAAAGCGCCACAGCGTCTTCAAGGCGGTCACAGTCCGCCAGTGCGTCCTCAACGTCAAAATAGGTCACGCCCATGCAGTGACAGATCTCGTAGTTTTCCTTCATGCGAGTTCCTCCTTATCTAGCCTCCGAGATCTCCTTCATCTTGGAAAGTATCACGTTGGCGGCATCGAATTTGCTCATGAGCTCCAGCTCCTCGTCGGAGTCCGGAGTTATCATTGTGATCACATTTGTGTCGGTGCCGAAGCCTGCTCCGGCCTTCCTCAGGGAGTTTGCGCAGATCATGTCGCAGTTTTTCTTGGTCAGCTTTTTGCGGGAGTTCTCCAGCATATTCTCAGTTTCCATGGAGAAGCCGCAGATCACCTGGTCGGGGCGGCGGTTTTGGCCGATATATCCGAGGATATCTGTGGTGCGCTTGAGCTGGATAGTCATGTCGCCGTCAGCCTTTTTGATCTTGTTGTCAGCAACAGTCACGGGAGTGTAGTCAGCAACAGCCGCAGCCTTCACCACGAAGTCCACACTGTCCAGCCGCTCCTTCACGGCCTCGAACATATCCTGGGCGGACTCCACCTTCACCACGTTCACGAACATAGGCGGCTCCACATCGGTGTGGGCGGCCACAACAGTGACCTCAGCGCCTCTGAGCATGGCGGCCTTAGCCACAGCGAAGCCCATTTTTCCGCTGGAATGGTTGGTGATGAAGCGTACAGGGTCGATCCGCTCACGGGTAGCGCCGGCGGTGACCAGCACTCTTTTCCCGGCCAGATCCTTCTCGAAGGCGATCTCACGGATGATGTGCTCCAGAAGAGTCTCCTCGTCGGGGAGCTTTCCGTCGCCGATGTCCCGGTTGGCCAGCATACCGTTCACCGGCTCGATGATCTGATAGCCGAACCTTTTCAGCTTCTCGATGTTGTCCTGAACGATCGGGTCGTGGAACATATTGTGATTCATGGCCGGAGCCACAAGGCGCTTGCACTTGCAGGCCATGACAGTAGTTGTCAGCATATCGTCAGCGATACCGCCTGCCAGCTTGCCGATAACGTTGGCAGTTGCCGGCGCAACAAGCACTATGTCGGCCTTTTTAGCGATGGAAACGTGCTCCACGCTGTACTCGAAATTCCGGTCAAAGGTGTCGATAAGGCACTTGTGCTGAGTGAGAGTCTCGAAGGTCAGGGGGTGGACGAAATTCTGGGTATTAGGAGTCATCGCAACGTGTACCTCGGCGCCCAGCTTTGTGAGCATACGGGCCAGGTTGCAGATCTTGTAGGCTGCTATGGAGCTGGAAACTCCCAGCAGGACGGTCTTTCCCTTCAGCATGGCGCCACCTCAGAAATTAGAGCCGTTCCAGCCCCAGCTGTCGGTCTCTGCGTAGCTGACGTAGATCCTGTCTGAGGAGATCCCCAGGATGTCGGTGAGAAGGCCGGTGATGTGGCTGGTGAGGGTGGTTTTAGCGTTGTGAGAGGCGCTTCCGTAGAGGCTCACCTCCACCATGGCAGCAGGGGAGCTGTCTCCCTTGAAATACAGGTGGTACTCAGGCTGGATTCCAACCATGAGCCAGCCCTCGGACTTGCCGGGGATAGCGGTGATGGCCTGTCCCAGGGCGGACTTTATGGAAGTCTCCTTGTCAGCAGGCACGGGCACGTTGGTCTTGACGTTGATGAAAGGCATTGCATTTTCCTCCTTTTGGGCAAATACGGCGTTATTTCTTCTTATTTTTGCGGTAGATTATGGCCAGTCCCTTGATGAGCAGATCCTTGTCCAGGATGATGTCCCTCTTGCAAAGTGGAACTACCACCTCGGCCAGACCGCCGGTGGCAACAGCGGTACACTTCTCGCCCAGCTGCTCCTCGATGCGCTCGATGATGCCGTCCAGAGCGCAGGCGTTGGAGTACAGAGCGCCGTTTTTCATGCAGTCGATAGTGTTTGTTCCGATAATGCTCGGGGGAAGCTCAAAATCGATCTTAGGCAGCTGCGCTGTGCGCTGGATAAGGGCGTCGGTTGCAACGCCCATACCGGTCATGATCAGACCGCCAAGGTAATTTTTGCTGCTGTCCACCACCGAAACAGTGGAGGCAGTTCCCATATCAATGATTATCAGGGGAACAGGGTAGCTGTTTATGGCAGCCACAGCGTCCACAGCCTGATCGCTGCCCAGCTGCTTGGGGTTGTCGATGAGGATATTCAGACCGGTCTTGACACCGGGGCCTGCAATCATTGGCTCAACGTTGAAGAGCTTCTTGATAGCGGACTTCACAGTGCTGGTCACTGAGGGTACAACTGACGACATGATAGCGTCGTGGATGTCGGTGGTGTTGAAATCGTTCATCTCAAGGAGATTTTTGATGAGCACGGCGTACTCAGCGGCCGTAGCGCTCTGATTTGTGGAAATGCGCTCGAAGACGAGGATCTTGTCCTGGTCGTCAACGCAGCCGAAAACGATGTTGGTGTTGCCTATGTCAACAGCTAAAAGCATGGTCATACCTCCTGGTTTTGCGGGATCTCTGGCAAAGGGGGTCCGCAGCGATAGTATATTTACATTATAGCATAGTCCGGGAGAAATAGCAAGCAGATGTTTGACGAAATGTTCTGTAGGGGAGGCCGAGGGCGGCCTCCCCTACAATTCGTTGATCGATACGATCGACAAACGGCCGGCCGCCACGAACAAAAAACGTAGGGGCGGACCCAAGTGTCCGCCCGGCCGTCATGAACACCAAAACCCAGCAGACCCGAAGGGTTCTGCGAAGAACAGTCAAAAGCCGGTGGGGGTGGGGAGTGAGGGAAAAGAGAGTGCAGAGAGGAAAACC
>CACWHY010000039.1 GCA_902760805.1 Ruminococcus flavefaciens
CGGCGATATTCATAATAGTCATCTCCTTTACAGATAATAGACCAATACTACTTCTATTATATTATACGCTAAATTGTAAGATATTTCAAGTGAATTGATGATCTTTTTCTTGCAGAAATAGATATAGTATGTTTTTTGAATTATAGTGAATCATCGGCAAAATCAAATGGCTGTATACAGCCATATTCTCTTATGTACAACATAGATATGGTAGTTTATTCTCTTTTCAAGTCAGCTTAAATCTGCGTTTTCGCATTAAAAGGATCTGACATTCATAATACCCATTATTATTGCTGTTGCTGACTTAGCGCGGCTCTTTTTTTGCGCAGTGCTTTGACCCGTAGGAAACTCTCTGCGTCCCCGTTCGAATGCTGTCAGAGCCGAAGGTTTGATGAAACACAAGACGCGATACTGTAGATGCAAGAATTCTCCAGAAACTGCTGTTTGCGTCTTTCCAAGGCACTATTGTTTTCATTCTGAATTGAAAAAGTAAGTGGTTTTGCTGACAGTGCCTTTGCCGGGGAGATGTGGTCTTATTTCTCCTCCGGCTGTAATTACAGTTTACCATATCTCTCCGTGAAAATCATATAAAATTTTCTGCACACACTCGCAGCTCTTGCGATCGCTGCTTTTTTATGCTAAAATATAACGTAGAAAGCGGTGACAGAGATCAGCGAAAAATACCTCAAGAAGCAGCAGGAGGTCATCAGACTACAGGAGCAGCTCAACAAGGCTGAAAGGGAACTCACCGAATTCTTTCTTGTGAGCGAATAGAAAGGTGACCTATTGCTCGTACATCTTATCAGCCAAACCGTGATCCGGTATTAGCGTTAAATACGCGGTTTGAACTGCAAGAATAAGCAAAAAGCCTGTATTCAGCATTTTCGCTAAATACAGGCTTATCTATTAGGTATAATCAGTGTGAGACCGGTGCGGTCATAGCATATTTCCTTTACTGCTTCCTTTGCTTTTTCCTTTCACGCTTGTTCTCATACATAAGCTGATCCGCACGCTGCATCACGTCTGTCACGGCACTGTCCTCCGACGGGGCGAAAACAGCAAAGCCCTTGGAGATATGTACCTCTTCCCACGGTTCAGCGGCAGCTTCATTGACCGTCTCCGCAGTCTTGTCGAACTGTTCCAGAAGCGCGTCACGGTCCATATAGTCCTCATTTTCAAGGATCACGGCAAATTCATCTCCGCCCATTCGGAACACAGGACTGTGCTTGAACACCTCACAGATGATATGCGCGGCTTTTTTCAGGTAAATGTCACCTTTATCATGTCCGTAACGGTCATTTATCAGCTTCAGCTGATCGCAGTCGAATACACCGATAGCAAATGCCTGTTCCTGCGCTCCGCTGTCGATAGCTTCCTGCATTTCGTCGAGGCGGTTTGAAAGGGCACCCTTGTTTTTCACCTTTGTCAGCGCGTCGATGAATACCTGCCCGTGCAGATCGGTGATATGCGCTTTCATTGTACCGGACAGATCCTTGAACGACCTCGTCAGTCTGCCGAGCTCGTCGTCCTCGTCATAGATAAGGTCAAGATCGTAGTTTCCGCGTTCTATCTGTTCCGCTGCGGCGGTAAGCTGCTCGAGCGGTTTTGTGATGCGCCTTGTATAATACATCAGGAACAGACTTGCCGCGATGAGCACAACGACTGCTCCCAGCGAGATATTCAGGATAAGCCCCTTCCATTCGCCCTGCGTTTCAGAAACGGGCACGGTGATGCTCAGGCGCAGACCGTTGCTCAAAGTACACCAGACTGCCTCTTTTTTCTCTCCGCGATAAGCATACCGGATCACTTTGTTCTCGTCACCCTCACGGTAGGGGAACTCAAATTCGGATCCCGAGCTCAGATCCGCCACATCAATATGCGGATGATAGAACAGATTACCGTCAGCATCGCCAAGAAATGCATATCCGTTGTCGTAGAGGCGGATACTGTTGATCTCCTCTGCCATTGTAGAGTAGTCCACCTCAATGCCGATAACTCCGATAAACTGTCCCTTCCAGTAAACAGGTGCGTCGTAGGAGATGACGCGGACATCGAGATTATCCGTGATATACGGCGGCAGCCAGATAGGCTTCCCCTCATGCTTCGGGACGGTGAACCATACCAGCTTTGAGGTATCTTCCACGTCATACTGTGTGATGTCGGTCACTTCATGCTCCTCGAAGCCCTGCCCGTTCAGGTCTATATACCAGAAGCCATTTATCTCAGACGAGACCGACGGATCTATGCGGTAGTAATAGGTCAGGACGCCCTTGGTCTTGGAAGCCGTCATACAGAAGTATTCCCGGATCCTCTCTATATGCGCAGCAAGCTCTTCCTCGCTGTTTACGCTGTCAAGGTCTTCCTCGGCAAAGGTCGTCACCTTTGTTACCGAGTTCTGGACGCTGTCGAAATAATAATCAAGGCTGCGCTGTCCCGATGCACACAGCATTTGCAGCAGCCGGTCTGATTTATGGCTCTCGGTCGTGCGGATAAAGACTGCACTGAGCAGCGTAGTGACTACAAGAGAAGCCAGGATCACACAAAGCATCGTAAATGTGATCTCGGTCCTTAATGAATGTGAAAATAATCTTTGTCTTGGCTTCATGGCAGCCTCCTTTTTATCTGACCGAGCAACGTATCGGTCAGAAGTACGGCAAATGCTCCGAAATATACGAAAAAGCTGTATTGCTATCCGAATATCATGGGTCACCCGAATGTCAAACAAGTAAGCTGTGTCAAAGCGGACTGCTGTTCAAGCCGCTTCTGTTACAGCTTTCTGTTATCATTATACCATAAGCAGGGAGGAAAAGTCAATCAGGAGGAGCCAAAGCTGAACTGCCGGATCCTTATGCAAAAAAACAGGCACCTTCGATTACTCGAAAGTGCCTGTATCACAATGGCGGACAGGGAGGGATACGAAGTGAGAGCCACATCCCCCAAAAGCAGGGAAGCTCAATGTCTGTACCGCGAACCATGTTCATCACCTGCTCTGCTGTCGGCAATTCTTTCAGCTTAGGCTTCGCTGGCCAGGACATCTCGCATATGAAAAATATGGAGATACTCATTGATCGATACTACATACGAAGCAAGCCCCGAGGGATTCCATTGGGGCTCGTTTTGTTATACTATTTCATTTTTTTGAGTCATTCAACAACACTCCCTCATCCTTATATGTACAACATAGATATGATAGTTTCTTCTCATACTGCCACATACTCTCAGCTCCTTTCCCAAGGCCAGGGGTCGTCGATCCAGTCCCAATGCTCGGTGTTTTCGTTCTGCTCGGGAACTATTGGCCCGAAGCGGCGGACGAACTCCTCATAGGCGCTGCTGCGGAGCTCCTTGTATTTAGCCAGCATAGCCAGCGCCCGGCGGCAGTTGGGGTGGGTGTCAAGGTACAAATTAAGCTCCTTGAGGGTGAAGTCGTACTGGCGGATCTTCCTCAGGAGCATCTCACGCTCTCTCACTTTTGGCCGCCTCCTCTCATGAAGGGATAGACCAGCTCCGGGAAGAGCGAGCCGTTTTCCAGGGCGTCCTCCGGAGAGCTGGTATCGCCCCACTGCTGCATAGGGACATAGGCCATTCCCAGGGGAGTGCTCCGAGGGAAGGGGCTTTCGGGGCGCTGCCTGTTATCTATCTGCTGTTTAAGGGAATTTTCCCTTTCGTGCATGATCATTCCGTCAATGTCGTCAAAAAAGTTCAGATCCATGCTGTTCCTCCTTTCGGCGGAGCTTCTTCTCCGCACATTCCATACTATGCACTTGGAGGAAAAAATGTCGATCCCAGATCCGCACTCTGCAAGCCTCACAAAAGGGTCGAGGTTTGCCGTTTTGTATAATACTCCCAGTAATATACACCTGATAAGACTGAACAAATTCACACTCATTTCATAAACACCGAATACCCTTGACATTCCCGATTTTAAGGTGTAAAATGAGGGTAGATACGAAAAAGTATTCATAAAAAAGGGGAAACATCAAGGAGGTTATAACTATGACAAAATTCATTTCAGCAATGGCCGCTTTGGCTATGGTATGTTCACTTGCCTCTTGCGGAGCAAGTACATCAAGCTCTCAGTCTGAGCCTGAGTCAAAGCCCAGCGACACAAACAAGACCATCGGCATCGCAATGCCCACTCAGGACCTTGAGCGCTGGAACAACGACGGCGAGTACCTGAAAAAGCAGTTCGAGGACGCCGGCTACAACGTTATCCTGACATACTCCGAAAACGACTCTGCAAGACAGAACAACGACCTCATCGAGCTCATCTCAAAGGATGTTGACCTGCTCCTCGTTGCAGCTGTTGACGGAGAGAGCCTGGCGAAAACTCTCGATGGCGCCGCAGAAAAGGGCATCAAGGTGGTCGCCTACGACAGACTTATCATGAACACCGATGCGGTGACCTACTACATCTCATTCGACAATACCGGCGTTGGAAAGCTCCAGGGACAGTTCGTTGAGGAGGCTCTTGACCTTAGCAGCACAGAAGGCCCCTACACCATCGAATTCGTTGGCGGAGATGCAGGCGATAACAACGCAAAATACTTCTTCTCCGGCGCCTACAACTACCTTTCCCAGTACATCAACAGCGGCAAGCTGGTGATCAAGTCCGGCAATAATGAGTTCGAGAAGATCGCTACCAAGGATTGGGCTTCTGCAAATGCTCAGAAGAACATGGAGAGCACCCTCAACGCCTACTATGCAGACCAGCAGCTGGACGTTGCCCTTTGCTCAAATGACTCAACTGCTCTTGGTGTGACTCAGGCGATCGACTCCTCATACAAGGGCTCAAACAGCGTCATCGTCACCGGACAGGACGGCGACATCGAAAATCTGCGCAACATCGTTGACGGAAAGCAGAGCATGACCGTTTACAAAAACGTGAACGACGAGGCTGCTGTTACCTTTGAGGTTTGCAGAAAGATCCTTGACGGAGAAGTTCCTGCCGCAAGCCTTGTGGACAAGCTCAGCGTCGATGTCACCTACGACACAGACTCCTACAACAACGGCAAGAAGTACATCCAGTCCTACCTGCTGGCTCCCTACGTCATCACTAAGGACAACCTTCAGCTCCTGGTGGAGACCGGCCTGTATAAGTGGGACAGCAACAAGAAGTACCTTGAATCTGCAACACCCGCAGAGGAATGATCAGGCAATAACGAAAAGGCATCCCCGTTTTTTCCGGAGATGCCTTTTTCTTTTCTGGAAAGCCCCAGAAGGAGCTGTTTATAGCTTTGATCTGCTGACCCGTCTTTCGCTCAGCAGCTTGTCATTGAAGTATTCCTGCTCATAGATACGGCCGTCACGGGTGATGAATTCAGCCCTTCCCTCAAGAAGGCCGTTCTTCCACTGACCCTTGATGATGTCACGGTTTGCGAAGGTGTACACGCCCTTGCCGTGGTATCTCCCTCGCTTCCATGTGCCGACGTATTTGGCGAAGCCTATGGGGTAATATTCTGTGCCTTGGCCGGACCTCCAGCCGTCCTCCCACTGGCCGTCATATTCAAGGGTGCAGAACTGGTTGTAGAGCTTGCCCTGGCCGTGGTATTTGTCGTCCTTGAACTCGCCCACATAGAAGAGGGATCTGCCCACCTCATCGCCCTCAGCACGCATAACGTCGATGTAGGAACGGGCGTATTTTCTCCCCATACCGCAGAGCCTGCCGTCCTTCCATTCGCCGTTGTACTCGATGTCCAGGTCGTTGATGAAGACCCCGTGCCCCTCGGGGAGATTGTTGGGCCCCACATGACCAGAATAGGTCCCTGTGCCCAGCACCGGGCTTTTGTAGCTGATACCGTTTGCGATACCATCGCTGATCTTCAGATAGTCTAATAATTCCATAACATCATTTCCTTAACAGGCATAATGTATCGGTTGGATCGCCTGTTTATATTTATGTTAATTATAACATATTGCAGCCATAAAGTCAAACGTTTATTCAGAAAGGTCCGATTTTTATGCTCCGGCGTTTGAAAATCGTATGCGAAAACGTAGGGGGCGAATTCCGTTCGTCCATCCGCCACGAACACCAAAACGTAGGGGGCGATGCCCACATCGCCCCACCAATATCGTTTCCGCATACATTTTGCCAATGGCCGGGACGTCGAGGACAACCTCCCCTACAATTTGTTCCGGCGGATGTTGTCGGATCGGTCGGGAGGCCGAGGGCGGCCTCCCCTACATTGCTTTTCCGCATACGTTGTCCAAACAGCACAGTCGATCATTGTTAGCGTATCCAAATATGGGCAGTAAGCAATTTCTACATAAAAAGTGTTAGAAAGTCCTAACGATCCTGCCCTTTTCACAAAGTTGGTTTTTTGCCCGAAAATCTGTTGACATTGCCATTTACTTAGTGTATAATATAGAGTGGTTAGCGAGGACTAACCCATATATTTCCGCATTTTTGCCACTTCACACAGACAGAATGGAGGCTGTTATGATACCGTTAACTTTTGCAAACGTAGGCGACGAGCTGGTCATCAAAAAACTGGGCGGCTCGCCGGAAGTGAAAAAACACCTTGAAAACCTTGGCTTTGTGGCCGGAGGCAGCGTCATGGTGGTGAATACGGTGGACGGCAACCTTATCGTCAATGTCAAGGAGGCACGAGTTGCCATCAGCCGTGAAATGGCTCTTAAAATAATGGTTTAAGGAGGAAGAGAGATGAATTTAAGAGAAGTTGCTATCGGCGACACCGTCACCGTTGCTAAGCTCACCGGCGAGGGCGCTGTTAAACGCCGCATCATGGACATGGGTCTTACTAAAGGCACTAAGGTCACTGTCCGCAAGGTGGCTCCCCTGGGAGACCCTATCGAGCTTACGGTAAGAGGCTATGAGCTTTCTATCCGCAAGGCTGACGCAGAAATGATCGAGGTAAAGTAAACGGGAGAAATTCCCGTGATTTTTCAAATTATTGGTTAGCATTGAATAACCCTGTTAGTCTCTGCTGACCGCTGAAAGTGAGGAAATTGCTAAATGAGTATGAGAATTGCTCTCGCAGGTAACCCTAACTGCGGCAAAACCACTCTCTTTAACGCTCTGACCGGCTCTAACCAGTTCGTAGGTAACTGGCCGGGCGTTACTGTTGAGAAGAAAGAGGGTAAGCTGAAAAAGCATGAGGACGTGATCATCACCGACCTCCCCGGTATCTACTCCCTGTCGCCCTACACCCTTGAGGAGGTAGTTGCAAGAAATTACCTCATCGGCGAGCGCCCGGACGCTATCCTGAACATCATCGACGGTACTAACCTTGAAAGGAACCTGTACCTGACAACTCAGCTGGCTGAGCTGGGTATCCCCATGGTCATCGCTATCAACATGATGGACGTGGTGAAGAAAAACGGCGACAAGATCAATATCTCAGAGCTGTCTAAGGCTCTGGGCTGCAAGATCGTCGAGATCTCCGCTCTAAAGGGCGACGGCATCACAGAGGCTGCTGAGGCTGCTATCAGCGCAGCTAATTCCGGCAAGACCATCCCGGCACATTCCTTCTCCGGCCCCGTTGAGCACGCTCTTGCTCACATCGAGGAGGCCGCTGTCCACAATATGCCCGAGGAGCAGCAGCGCTGGTACGCTGTAAAGATCTTCGAGCGTGACGAGAAGGCCTTAGAGCTGCTCAAGCTCCCCGAGTCCACCCTCAAGCACATCGAGAGCGACATCGCTGCTGTTGAGAAGGAAATGGACGACGACGCTGAGTCTATCATCACCAACGAGCGCTATGAGTACATCGCCAAGATCATCAAGGGCAGCTACTCCAAGAAGAGCGCCGGTCAGCTCACCGCCTCTGACAAGATCGACAAGATCGTTACCAACCGCTGGCTGGGACTTCCAATTTTCGCCCTGGTAATGTTCCTTGTTTACTACATATCAATGGTAACAGTCGGTGCTGCTGCAACTGACTGGGCAAACGACGGACTTTTCGGCGACGGCTTCCACCTCTTCGGAAACGGCTCTTCTCAGACCGAAGAGGCTGAGGAGGAGTACGGCGACTCAGACGCTATCATCGAGGGCGCTATCGCTAAGGCCGCTGAAATGGGTATCGACACAGAGGCTGTTGAGGCTGCTATCGACACCGAGGCAGAGGACTTCGATACCGCAAGCGCTGTGGCTGAGCTGAATGCGATCGCTGCAAATATCGCTGATACAGACGAGTTCACATACACTCTCGTTGACGACGAGACAATGGAAGAAACTGACGAGACCGGCACAGGCGCCGACCTCAAGAGCGCTATCGCTGCTTTCGAGAAGTACGAGGGCGGAGTTGACCCTGCAAACTACGGAACATGGGTACCCGGTGTGCCTGTGCTCATCGAGAAGCTCCTGGGCGACAATTGCCCCGACTGGCTCCACGGCCTTATCATCGACGGTATCGTCGGCGGTGTAGGCGCTGTACTGGGATTCGTTCCTCAGATGCTGGTGCTCTTCCTGCTGCTGGCATTCATCGAGAGCTGCGGCTACATGGCAAGAGTTGCCTTCGTTCTGGACCGTATCTTCCGCCGCTTCGGCCTTTCCGGCAAGTCCTTCATCCCGATCCTCATCGGTACAGGCTGCGGTATCCCCGGCGTTATGGCTTCCCGTACTATCGAGAACGAGCGTGACCGCCGCATGACTATCATGACAACTACATTCATCCCCTGCGGAGCTAAGACTCCCTTCATCGCAATGATCGCCGGCGCTATCTTCGGCGGCTCTGCATGGGTAGCAGTTTCTGCTTACTTCCTGGGAATGGCAGCTATCATCATCTCAGGTATCATCCTCAAGAAGACAAAGATGTTCGCAGGCGACCCCGCTCCCTTCGTTATGGAGCTCCCTGCATACCATATGCCTACTCTGGGCAACGTTCTCCGTTCAATGTGGGAGCGTGGCTGGTCCTTCATCAAGAAGGCTGGCACGATCATCCTTCTGTCAACTATCGTTGTTTGGTTCCTGAGCTTCTTCGGAACAGTTGACGGCTCATTCAGAATGCTGGAGGAGGACGAGCTCGACCACTCTATCCTGGCTGCTATCGGAAAGGGCATCGCCTGGATCTTCGCTCCTCTTGGCTGGGGCAACTGGCAGGCTGCTGTTGCTTCTGTTACAGGTCTTGTGGCAAAGGAGAACATCGTCGGCACAATGGGTATCCTCTACGGATCCGGCGAGGCTACAGTTTACGCAACGATGGCAGCTGCCTTCACAAAGGTGGCAGGCTACAGCTTCCTGGCATTCAACCTGCTGTGTGCTCCCTGCTTCGCAGCTATCGGCGCTATCAAGCGTGAGATGAACAGCCCCAAGTGGACTTGGTTCGCTATCGCATATCAGTGCGGATTTGCTTACATTGTAGCATTCATCATCAATCAGCTGGGCAACCTTTTCTCCGGAAACGTAACAGGCCTCGGAGTTCTCGGTGCGATCATCGCAGCAGCTCTGGTGGCATTCGGCGTGTTCATGCTCTGCAAGCCCTATAAGGAGGCTACAAAGCTGGAGAAGGCTGTAAACGTAACAAAGTAAGGAGTTGTTCTTATGCCGTCATGGGTAATTGTTCTAATAGCTCTCATAGCACTGGTGTGCTGGATCATCTACAGCATAGTTAGAGACAAAAAGCAGGGGAAGTCCTCCTGCGGACATGGCTGCCAGAACTGTGCGATGCACGGACAGTGCCACGGCGGCGCTCCTGCAAAGAAATAATGAAAAACGGCTGCTTCGGCGGCCGTTTTTTTCGTTATTTGGTGTCCGGACGGCCGTTGGATAACGTTTCCGGCAACGGCCTGTAGGGGCGGATATTATCCGCCCGGTGTTTTGGGGAACATCCGCCGTCAGGCGGACACCACGATCACGCATAAAAAGGGCGGAACAAGTCCGCCCTTTCGATCAAACATTATTTACCACAGCATTGACGATACCGTCATAAACACGGGCGCTCTCACTGGCGAAGGAAAAACCGTGTGCCGCCGGATTTTGGATCTGCATAACGATCACATATGAGCCTGTCTGCCCATAGTCACTGTAGTCTGTATAGACCGTTGTTCCGCTGTCCGAGTCGTTCTTCACGCAGCCCGTTATGTACAGCACATCGCCGATCCAGGTCTCTGCCGTGCCGGTCTTTGCGTAGAGAGTATGTCCGGCAGGAACTGAAACGGAAAGCCCCGAAGCTACGCCTGTCATGCCGTCCAGAAGCCCCTGACGGTACTCTGCCGGGATAGATGCGATGACCTCGCTGTGAGCTGTTCCCGGATCGATCACCGACGAGCAGTCGTTGGAGTCCACCACGTTCTCCAGAACGAATGGCTTCACCATATCGCCGAAAACAGCCTCTCTGCCAAGAGCTGCAAGGAATATGGGGCAGGTCAGGACGTAGGACTGTCCGAAGGCCGAGCGGCGCAGGTCATCGTCGCAGTAGATCTCGATATTGTTCTCCAGCGAGCCGAAATCGCAGTGGATGTCGTCCTCCTCATCGCCGCCGAAGTGGAAAATCGTCTTCAGGTCGGAAAGCACGTCCTCTGCACCGATCTGGTCGAAGGACTTGGCAAAATAGATGTTGCTTGAGTTGACAAAGGCGGAGTACAGCGAGCGCTCCATAGGGTAGCTGGAGGCGTTCCTCTCGTAGTCCCAGTTGGTTATGGGGAAGTCGCCGAACTCCCAGATACCGGGGTCTGTCTGGGAGGTCACGCCGTGCTTGTCGGAGATCACCTCGCTCATTATCTTGAAGCAGGAGCCGGGCTCAAAGTTCTGGAAGGCCTTGTTTCCGCACTCGCCCCAAGCCAGCTCCTCATCATATTTGGTATCGGTGTAGGTGTTGGGGTCGTAGGAGGGGTATGAGACCTCCGCCATAAGTGAGCCGTCCGTCCTCATGACCACCGCCGAGCCAACGATGTTCATGCTCTGCATATAGTCGTAGACCGCCTTCTGCACCTGAGCGTCGAACGTCACCTGGATACCCTGTCCAACATCGTCGCTGCCGTCCACGGGGGTGGGGTTTTTCTCGGTGAGAAGGTCGTTGAAGGTGCCGTCCAGTCCGGCGGACATCTCCGTAAGGACGTTGGCGAAGGGATAGGCGAATTCCTCCGAAACATAGCGTCTTCCGTCCTGAGAGTACATCAGCAGCCTGCCGTCGCAGTCATACATTTTTCCACGAACAGAGGCTTTTCCGGAGCTCTTTTCGGGCGAGCTCTCCTCCCCTTTCGCCTCAGTGGGAGCGGCTTCCTGGGAGCTCTCATCGGGTGCAGAGGTCTCGGCCTGAGTGGGCATCTGAGAGCTTTCCGTGGAGTGATCCACCTTTCCCACCTGTGAGCCGCAGGAGCTCAGCGCCGCCGCAGCCGCTGCCAGCACCGCCAGCTTTTTCTTTATCAAATTCATGGCAATACCTTCCTTTATATTTAGGTAAGAACATTATATCATGATCCGGAAGAAATAGCAAGTGGGGCGGCCTCCCAGCCGTTGGCAAAACGTATGCGTAAATGTAGGGGCGGATATTATCCGCCCGGCCGTTTGGACAACATGATTGGAAACGACCTGTAGGGGAGGCCGCCCTCGGCCTCCCGGCCATTCCGACAATATCTGCCGAAACAAATTGTAGGGAACGGCGTCCTCGACGTCCCGGACGTTGGCAAAACGTATGCGGAAATGTAGGGGCGGATATTATCCGCCCGGCCATTTGTCAAAACGTATGCGGAAACGATATTGGCGGGGCGATGTGGGCATCGCCCCCTACGTTTTGTTG
>CACWHY010000040.1 GCA_902760805.1 Ruminococcus flavefaciens
TCGCAAGTTCGACTCTTGCCGGAGGCACCATTCCGTTTCGTCTAATGGGCAGGACATCGGTCTTTGACTCCGATAATGGAAGTTCGAGCCTTCCAACGGAAACCACAAAAAACTATGAAAGGAATGATTATTATGAGCAGAAAATTAGCAAGTATACAAAGAATATGGAAGATAGAACCTATCGAAGGCGCTGACAGGATAGAGCTGGCTTATGTTCTTGGCTGGCAGTGCGTAGTAAATAAGGGACAGTTCAAACCAATGGACTTAGCCGTATATTTTGAGATAGACAGCTTTATTCCCGTCAGAGCTGAGTTTGAATTTCTGAGAGCGTCCAGCTACAAGAACACCGACATTATGGGCGAAGGATTTCGCCTAAAAACTCAAAAATTCCGAGGACAGGTATCGCAGGGACTTTTGCTGCCTATAAGTATATTCCCCGAAATACCGACTGACATTGAACTTGCGGCAGATGTTACCGAAATACTCGGGGTCCGCAAGTGGGAGGTTGAGGAACGTGCTACCTCCGGCGGTACTGTCATAGGAAACCTGCCGAGAAGTATTCCTCATACCGATGAGACAAGGGTGCAGGCTGCACCTGAGCTCATAAAGGAGTTCACAGGACTTGAGTACTACATCAGCACCAAAATGGACGGCAGTTCCCACTCTATCAGTATAGATGAAGACGGTTTCCATGTTACAGGTCATAACTACGAGTACAAGAATGATGGCAACAGCGATTTCTACACGCTTGTCAACGATCGCGGCTACAAGGAAAAACTCGAAGTATTTATGGGAAAAGAAGGACTTACTTCTATCACAGTACAAGGAGAGCTTTGCGCTCCGGGCATACAGCAGAACCGTCTGAAGCTCAAAAGACCTGAGTGGTATGTTTTCACTGTAATGGAGAACGGCAAGCGTGTAGGACTTGAAAGAATGCTTGAAATATGCAAGGAACTGGAGTTCACAACTGTTCCGATAGAAGAGGTAGATACTGATCTGCCGGCTAAATACCCAACCGTTGAAGCTCTGCTTGAACGAGCAGACGGCAATTATCCCAACGGCGGTAAAATAGAAGGTATCGTTATTCGTCCTACTGAGCCTGTATTCAGCAGCAATATCGGCGCTGAACTTAGTATGAAGGTAGTAAGCAACAGGTATCTGCTGAAAAATGATGATGTATTCTAGAATAAGTTTATGTAGTCTGCTATATCATCAGGAAGTCTGAAACCGAATTCTTAACGATAAATTTCCAGCTTGCAGTCATAGCCGCTGTTGTCGTGGTCAGTGATATTATCCAGTATTGCAAGTATAAGAATGTCGCCCAGATCGGCTCTGCTCTTTTCGTAGTGAAGCCATTTTATCACAAAGGGTTCTTCGGGTTCGTGACAGCCCAAACCGCCATACAGAATATCTCTGAATGCGTTGAGATTATGACTTGTTTTGAAGCTCAGTCCCTTCGTCATGATTCGGTCGATCTCACAGCAGAATCCCTCAAAGTCGGAAAACTTGCTGCCGTCTATTATGTAAGTTTGCATAGTATTCTCCTGTTTCTTTACTCGTTGACCCTATTCCCGAAATAGTAAAAGTCATCGTGCATTCCGAACCAACTGGTCATTACTTCGTGGCGCTTTCCGTTGTCGTCTGTATATATGAGCTGTGTTTCTCCAACATCTCCCTGAGCACTCCAGGAACGATACAGCAAATGCTCGTCCTTATAGTCGGTCCAGACCTCTTCATGTGAGCCGAATTCCTCGAAAAACCGGTTATTGGTAACGGTTTGGGGAATGAATTTATACAACTGGCAAAGTGGCATAACGCTCAGTATCTCTACGCTTATGAAAGCCGAAAACTCGTCACTCCACAGGACTTCCTCAAATCGGCAGAGCACAGCGGAGGCTTTGGATATATCCTCAGGAGATGTGGCACTGTCCCAGCCGTTAAGGAACATCTGCCAGGGCTCGTAAACATTCGTGAATACCGCCCCTATTTCCTCATCAAATGGGATCTTTACCCGGAGTATTCGCTTATCTCCGACCCTCGGAGCAATATTTCTGTCCGACCATTCTCTCTCGTTGATGGGTTTACTGTTTTCCTCTTCATCGAAGACCGCCCATTCCATGTGGTATGCTCTTTGGTGGATAGCTGCGGACTAAATGTATTCCGGGCGTTTGCTTTAAGTTACTCGTGACTTGCAGCATTTGCATAAAAAGTTCATGCTCATTCTCCTCTCAGTATGATATGTCGCGCCCGGAACTTTCAGACCGTATTCCGTCTCGTCCTTCTGAATTTGCAAGCTGTGCCTGACACTGAGGGGGCGGGCGGGCTTTAACATTTACAGGCGTTTTGCCGCACTGTATTCCATTTTATTATATCATTTTTCAGATGTATTGTAAATCCTTTTCGGATGTGTTATAATGGATTCAACAAATCTGATTGGGGTGATAAAATGAAGATCTTTATTGATGCAGACGGCTGTCCTGTGGTGGATATCACAGTGAGGACGGCCAGGAGATACGGAGTAGAGTGTACAATTATTTGCGATACTGCTCATTCCATTCAGCGTGAGGGCGCCGAGACTATAGTCGTGGACAAGGGCGCAGACAGCGCCGACTTTCGGCTGGTGAATCTCGTAAACCCCGGTGACATAGCCGTAACTCAGGACTACGGACTTGCGGCAATGTGCCTGAGCAAACGTGCGGCAGTCCTCAATCAGGATGGGAAACGCTACACAGAGGATAACATTTCCGGACTGCTGGAATTCCGCGCTGTCTCCGCTAAGATAAGAAGGAGCGGCGGACGTACAAAAGGCTTGTCCAAGCGAACTGCTCAGCAGGATAATGAATTTGAAAAGGCTCTTGAAGAACTGATAGGGGAGGGCGTATGAAAATACTGAATTTGCACGGTTTTATGGGAGAAGCCGATAACAAAAATTACAAGGCGCTTTGCAGGATATTTCCTGCGGAAGATATCGTTTCGCCAAAGCTTAATTACAAGGAAACATCTCCCGAAAAGCTCCTTGAACAGCTTTCGGATATGGTGGATTCCGGTGACTTTATATTTGTGGGACAAAGCCTTGGCGGTTGGTATGCGGACAAGCTGAGCCGCAAGTTCAAGCGTCCGTGTATACTTACAAATCCATGCTACTATCCGCATGAGCTGGAGCTTATCACAAGTTCAGGCATAGCTGCCGAGTTTGTTGAGCAGTACCGAAAAATGTCTGTCAGCACTCAGAATGAACGTGCTTACACTCTGTGCAGCGACAAGGATACGATCCTGCCTGACAATTATCAGAACTGTTTTAAGCTGTCCGTTACTGTGAAGACAGTTCACGGTAGCCATAGCACTATCGAGAATGTGGGAGACTATATTTCTGAATTGTTGACGGAAATAGAGGATGATCGTTTTCCGCTGTGCCGACTACCCATGTAAAGCCTATGGAAGGGAAGTGCTTCGGATATCATCTTAATATCCACGGAAATAATGTTGTGTATACAGGTGATACGGCAATTCTTGAGCCATTCAAGCCGCTGCTGACAAGTCAAGCGCTATCATGATTTTGTTAATGGTAATTATTATGAATGGCGCGAAAACGGGAATATCAGGTTGGTTAGAATCCGTAATGAAGACGATCTATATCTACATATTGCTGAAAACGGAAAGATCACAAGGCTGACATGGTCAGAAATTCAGTCAATGCGTAGCAATGGTTATTTGCGTAGCTACGGTTATTTGGACTGATATGTTTATAATCCCTGAAGACAGAGGTGAATGATGATGAATGCAACTGAAATGCAGACAGAATTTTTGAGACAGCAGAATGAACTGCGTGACAGAATAGAATCTGTTGACAAAATCGATATGTACAGCGTGAAGCTGATCGCAGGCGTAGACCTTGCGTACTGGAATAAAGGCGACGAAGAGTATGCGGTCTGCTGTATCGTTGTTATTGATGCGGATACCAATGAAGTTGTTGAAAAACAGCATTGCAGCGGTAAGATCGAAGTTCCGTATATGCCAGGATTCCTTGCGTTCAGAGAGCTGCCGTTGATACTGAAAACAGTGGAGTTGCTTGAAACTGTTCCCGATATTTTCATATTTGACGGCAATGGTTATCTGCACCCGAGGCACATGGGTATTGCAACTCATGCGAGCTTTTATCTGAACAAACCGACTATCGGCATCGCAAAAACATATTTCCGTGTGGATAAAAAGACGGATTATACTGAGCCCGAAAATGAAGCAGGCAGCTTCACGGATATAGTCATAGACGGTGAGGTCTACGGTAGAGCGCTGAGAACACATAAGGACGTCAAGCCGATATTCATATCTATCGGTAATTTCGTATCTCTTGATACTGCCTGCGATCTTGCAATGAAGCTGACTGATAAAGAGAGTCACATACCTATCCCGACACGATTGGCTGATCTGGAGACTCATATTGCAAGAGAACATGAAAGAAACGTGATATTATGATCATTTCTTTTTAATACGCCTATGAAACGCTTGATTTCATAGGCGTGTTTTTTTAAATAATCGCTTGACAACCGGCAAACCTTGTGGTACTATAATGAAACACCTGAAAAGATGAATACGATAGAAAGGCAGGAGAAATAATATGGTATATATAACTGGAGACATTCACGGTTCGCTGGAACCGATATATGATCTGTTTGACAGGTTCAGCCCTTCCGAGAATGATATTGTTGTTATACTCGGCGATGTAGGGATCAATTATACGGGTACGCTTCAGGATATCGGAATGAAAAGAGCGATGAGTAGACTCAGATCAACTTTCTTCTGCATTCACGGTAATCATGAGAACCGTCCTCAGAATATTGCATCCTACAAAGAGAAAGAGTGGAACGGAGGTCGTGTTATGTACGAAGATGACTTCCCCAGTATACTGTTTCCGATTGACGGAGAAATATTTGAACTGGAAGGAAAGAAATGCATAGTAATAGGCGGTGCCTACAGTGTTGACAAGTTCTACCGCTTAAGCAGAGGTATGAAATGGTGGCCTGACGAACAGCCGTCACCTGAGATAAAGGAATATGTAGAAAAGCAGCTTGACGAAAAAGAAATTGATGTAGTGTTTTCTCACCCCTGTCCTGCTAAATATATTCCCACTGAATGCTTTCTCTCGGGGATATGCGCTTTATGTCCTCCTCGGTGTAGCGGACAGTTCTTAGGTTGAACTGATTGGATCGCTGGCTGAGCTCGGCGATCCTGGCAAAGTGCAGCTGATCAAAGGGCGCACAAACTGCCTGCATATCCAGGCTTTCCAGATATGAGCCGTAGTCCTCGAAGCAGGACAGGTCTTCCTTCCGCCTGAATTCCGTGCGGTATTGCTCAGTTCTCATTTTGTCGTCAGCCGAATAGGAGGAGGTCTCGAAGTAGTTATAGCTTTTCAGCACTGATACAAAGTCAGCAGGATCCTCCGGCATTTCTGGAACAGCGATCTCCGGGATCAGGCTCTTGACGGCGTTTCTCTCGAAGGGGTTGTCGTCGATGAAAACAACGCTGTCTGCGGAAATATTCAGAGAGCTGATGATGTTCCTGATGTTGGAGGCCTTATCCTCCCAGTTGGCGGTAAAGATGATGATGTCGGACAGCTTCAGCTCCATGTCTTCAAGGCACTCAAAGGGCTTTTTGGCGGTCTCCTCATTGTTTTTGCTGCAAACAGCCAGAATGATCCCACGCTCCTTGAGCTGCTTGATATAGCGCTGAAAATCGGAGAATGCGTGGCCTCTTCCCACACTTCCGATCTCCAGCTCGCCCAGGTCGCAGTCCCCCACATTTCCGCCCCAAAGGGTGTTGTCCAGGTCAAGGATCACGCATTTTTTTCTGTAGCCGTTCATGGCCTTGATCACGTCGATAACGTTTTTGGCCACCTCGGGCAGGCAGTTCAGATCAATGGTGAGCTTGGCACTGTGATACTGGACAGACGGGAAGAAGCTGTCATAGCCGATCCTTGACTGTATGCTGAGCAGGTCAACTGGGAAAACGTTTTTCTCCTCGGCCATAAGCTCCTGAAGAAGATAGTTGAGCTTGCGGAGTTGGAAGATGAAGGACACAGGGGTCTTTGCTCCGAAATTCCCGAAGATCCTGTCGCTTGGCTCGGCGAAATTGAACTGTAGGATCTTAGCACCGCATTTCTGGGAGATCCTTTCATGATAGGCTTTGATCAGAGCCAGCTTTTTCTCAGCAAAGCTGTGGGGGTCGGTGTCTGTGCAGAATTCCTCGAACAGCTTTTCCGAGCAGATATAGATGACGACAATATCCGGCTGGAATTTGTATAGTGCAGAGCCCGCGTCAAGGATCTGCTCAGTGATCTGGTCGTAGTCCGCATCAAGGACGTCCATGCTAAGGCCATCCAGAAAGGCGTATCCCTTTATCGCTCTGGCAAGGAACTGTGTGGAGCAATTCCCGAGGACACACAGCTTTTGAGAACGACCCTGACAGGGCTTTTTTGAGGCTTTTATCAATTCATTCAGTGTGTACATTATCTTCTCCTGGGTCAAAGTTATTAGCATGTGCTAACATTACTATTTTATCACGATCTGTTTTCCTTGTCAACAAGATATGACCGATCAGGAGAACGCATATCAATAATTCCGCCACAGTTGATGAGATATTGTTCAAAATGCTTCATAGGCCGTTCAGCAGAAAGTTAGTCGATGCTAAAAGCTCTTCCGTTGAGCTTGATCTTTTTGTTTGAAATGCTGAAAATGCCTTCTGCTGATTGACAAACATGGCGGAAAGTGGTAAGATAACATTGTTGCGTAACACTGTTATCTGCGAGGTGGTACCATGGATAATGAAAACGAGCGCCGTAAAAAGCTCATTCTCTGTGCAAAAAAGGAGTTCATGGAGAAGGGCTTTGAAAAGGCTTCACTTCGAGCTATAAGCGCAGCCGCAGGTCTGACTACCGGTGCGGTCTACTTCTTTTTCAAGGATAAAAACGGGCTTTTCGGAGCTGTAGTGGATCAGCCCCTGCAAAGGTTCTTGCAGGTCATTGAGCAGCATTTTTCCGAGGACCTGGAAACTGATATGGCCGATCTTAAACACATCTCAGGGGACCACGATGATGTGGCGGAAATGATCATCTCGGTGCTTTATTCCGACCGTGACGCTCTGCTGATCCTGCTGGAAAAGGCCTCAGGCTCCAGCTATGAGGGGATCGTTGATCGCTTTGTGGAGCTGCTTGAGAAGCACAATACCGCTCTTGCAAGGAATTACCTTGCGGCATATCCTGATAAGCGGGTGAACGAGTATATGCTGCACTGGCTGTCTCATGTTCAGGTAAGCGCCTTCGTGCATCTGCTGACCCACGTTGACGATAAGGAGCGTGCGGTGAAGGAGATCAAGCCGGTCATGGATATGCTGGTGGAGAGCTGGATGAATTACGTTTTAGAATAGCAAAAAATGCAGGGAGTCTGACTCCCTTTGCTTTTGAATAAGAGTTAGTATATACTTACAATGGAGGGATCATTATGTATCTACAGGTTAAAGATGTTAAAAAAAGCTACGGCAAGGACACAAGCTACATACAGGTGCTGAAGGGCATAAGCACAGGCCTTGAGCAAGGCCAGATGTGCGTTATCCAAGGCACCAGCGGCTCGGGAAAATCCACGCTGCTCAACTGCATCGGAGGGCTTGACACCATGGACTCAGGCTCAATAACTGTTGACGGCACCGAGATCTTCGGCATGAAGCCCGCCCAGCTCTCAGACTACCGCCGTGATAATCTGGGATTTATCTTCCAGTTCTACAACCTTGTGCCAAATCTGACAGTGAGGGAGAATATTCAGATCTGCCAGTATATCGCAGAAAAGCCCCTTGACATAGACGAGCTGCTGGAGACCCTTGGCCTTACCGAGCACCAGAACAAATTCCCGGCTCAGCTCTCCGGCGGACAGCAGCAGAGATGTGCCATAGCAAGGGCTCTGGTGAAAAATCCCAAGCTCCTCCTGTGCGACGAGCCTACAGGTGCGCTGGACTCTAAGACCAGCCGTGACATTCTCGTTCTTCTGGAAAAGATCAACGAAAAATACGGAACGACCATGTTGATCGTTACCCATAACAACTCCATAAAAAACATGGTGCATAAGGTCATCATCATCAAGGACGGCCTGGTCAAGAAAGAATACGAAAACGAGGCAAGAGTTCCCGCCGCAGAACTGGAGGACTTATAATGAACAGGATACTCAGCAAACGCCTTCTGCGTGACCTTCGTGAAAACCTGGGCAGATACATAGCCCTGCTCCTGCTGATCATAATGGGAGTCTACCTTGTGCTGGGGATCGTTGGCTCAGCGGAGGTGATCATCCAGGGCACCGAAAAACGAAGGGCAGTGAACATGGTCGAGGACGGCCAGTTTACGGTGTTCCTGCCGCTTTCTGATGAGGACCTTTCGGAGCTGACCGATGACGGCACCAAGATCGAGCCTATGTTCTCCCTTGACCTGAAAACTGATGAGGAGGCAACTCTCCGCCTGTTCAAGACCAGGGAACAGATCGACCTGATCCAGCTCGACGAGGGCGAGCTGGCAGAAAAAAACGGCGAGGCTGTTCTGGAAAAGGGCTATGCCTCCGCACATGATCTCCACATCGGAGACAGCGTTACAGCCGGCGGAAGAGAATTCACGATCACCGGTATCGGATCCGTGCCTGACTACGATATGTGTATCGCCCATTTCAGCGATACCGCCGTGGAGAGGACATCATTCGGCCTGCTTTTCACGACTCCTGAGCAGTACGATGAGGTGAAGGCCAGCGGCGGCGTTAATGCGGAGGAATACACCTACGCCTACCGCCTTGGCGAAACAACTAATGATGAGCTGAAGGAGAAGCTCCGCAGCATAAAGATCGCTCCCGAGCAGGTCAATGATAAGTATTTCCGTGAGACGATCGACGAGCTGCTGGAGGACCGCAGAAAGCTTGAGGACGGTGTCAATGACCTGAATGACGGCGCAGGGGAGCTCGCCGACGGACTTGCAGAGCTCAGCGGCCACAGCCAGGATCTGTGTCAGGCAGCGGATAAGCTGTTTGAGGGCTATCTTGCTCAGGCCGGCAGTCTTGTTTCCGCAGCCGGACAGAATATCCAGCTGACAGAAGAAAACTACCACGACACTCTTGAGCCGCTGATCGCTGCAACACAGTCTGAGGAGCTCACAGCTCTACTTGAAAGCCTTGACCGGCTATCAGAGTTCAAGGAGGGCATCACGGATTATACCGAGGGCGCAGATCAGGCCGCAGAGGGCTCGGAGGAGCTGGCTCACGGCGTGAAGGAACTCAAAGAGAACACCGACGAGATGCTTGACGAACTGTTCAAGGTGGACATCGAAAACCTGACGTCCTTCGTGACTGCCCAGGATAATATCCGTATCGAGGCGGCTGCCGGTGACGTTGTAATGGACAAAAATACCGGACTTATCGCAGGTATCATCGTGCTGATCCTGTTCGCCTATGTGATCTCAGTTTTCGTAGTTCACCAGATCGAGCGTGAGCAGAGCGTTATCGGAGCGCTGTACGCTCTTGGCGTGAAAAAGAAGGATCTCATGCTCCACTACATCACAATGCCCACTCTCATCGCATTTGCAGCTGCACTTATCGGATCCGGCCTGGGATTTTCTCCCATAGGTATCGGCACTCAGGTCAAGGACACCTACAGCTACTTCTCCGTGCCGGTCTACGACATAGTTTATCCGGCCTATCTCATCGTTTACGGAGTAGTCCTGCCGCCGGTCATAAGCGCTGTTGTGAACGCATTCGTCATCAACAAAAAACTCTCACGAACGGCTCTTTCTCTCATGAAAAACGAGCAGTCTGCCGGAAACTACAAGCAGTTTGCGCTGAAGACCAAGAGCTTCCCACGGCTGTTTGCTATCAGGCAGCTTGTTAGAGAGTCACGTTCAGCAATCACTATGGTGCTGGGAATGTTCGTTTCCATAATGGTCATCATGCTGGGTATCAACTGCAGCGTGATGTGCGGAAACGTTAGGGACTGCACTGTTCGTGACACCAAGTACGAGTATCAGTATCTGTACAAATATCCCGACAAGACCGTTCCCGAAGGCGGAGAGGCTGCCTATATCGAGACCCTCAGCACAGACTGCATGGGCTACACTCTGGATGTGTCAGTTATCGGTATCGACAGCGACAACAGGTTTTTCGATGCAAAGCCTGAGAAGGGCAAGACCAAGGCTGTGGTCAATGCCTCGCTGGTAGAGCGCTACGGCTACAAGGTGGGAGACAGAGTGATCTTCAGTGACGCCGCCTCCGACACAGACTACAGCTTCACAGTCACCGACATCAGCGAGTATTCCGTGGGCTTTGCAATATTCATGGACATCGACAGTATGCGTGAGCTTTTTGGTCAGGAGGAGGACTACTACAACACCGTCTACTCCGACAAGGCCCTTGACATCGACGACGGAAGGCTCTACTCAGTCACTACGAGAGAGGACGTTGAGCGCAGTGCAGGCGTTTTCATCGATCTGATGTATTCGCTGGTAATGACGCTTATGATCGCAGGAACAGTTGTATTCTGCGTGGTAATGTACCTGATGATGGGAGTCATGATCGACCGCTCAGCCATGGGCATTTCGCTGATCAAGATCTTTGGCTACCGCCCCAAGGAGATCCGCTCTCTTTACCTCAACGGCAACCTGCTGATCGTGGCTGTGGGAGCAGCTATCGCGATCCCCCTTGCAAAAAAAGCCATGGACCTGCTTTTCCCAAGTTTTATCCCCAACGTAGCCTGCACCATGAAAATGGGATTCCCGTGGTATCTGTATGCGCTGATCTACTGTGCAGTGCTGGTGATCTACGCAGTGATAAACAGGCTCCTCATCGGGAAGATCAGGAAGATCTCGCCTGCTGAGATACTCAAAAACAGAGAATAAGAAGGGCGATAGCTCTTCGCAAAAGCCTATGGGAAGTCCCGTAGGCTTTTTTGTGGGAAGTCAGCTGTACCAAAAGTCATGGTTGACAGTCCGAAACCGCCATGATAGAATAAATCTAATCATATGGAAAGTGTTTTGGGGGTGGATCTATGATCGACAACAAGCTGTGCGAGCTGCTTATCCAGGAGTATTACACGGACGTGATGAACTTCTGCCGAGCCAAGCTGATGGATGAGGAGGCCGCAAAGGACTGCGCACATGGAGGTATCCACACCTTTCTTGAGGATACTATTACAGAATAGTTCTTGATCACTACGCTAAAGACGGATCAACCATAGAAAAATCAGGTAACACTTCCAACAGCGTGTGGATCGCCTGAGTAAATTTACAAAAATAAAAAATAAGGAGCAATTCGATGCAGTATTCAATTCCAGTAAAGAGTATTTTCTCCGACGCCTCAGTATTTGACCCAGCACTGACAGAGACTATCCAAAGCTCAAACCTTGAAGGGGTCGCCATGGAGCTTGTGCGCTCCACCGGGATCCGCCCCAACCTGAAAGGCTATATGTATCTGGTGAAGGTGGTGTCCCGCTGTGCAGAGGACCGGGAGCTGCTTTTTCCCCTTAGAGCCGGCGCATACAAGATTGTTTCTCTGGAGTGCGGAGTGTCGGTGAGCTGCCTTGAACGGAATATCCGAACTGCTATCGACCAAGCGTTTTTCTCTACTCCCGACCAGCTGAGAAGG
>CACWHY010000041.1 GCA_902760805.1 Ruminococcus flavefaciens
GTGCAGAGAGGAAAACCGTATAGAGGGGAGGGGCGCACCGGCTTTTGTACCAGTTTTGTTTTAGTCCCTCCCCTCTAGGAGGTGTTCCTCTTTGCATTGACGAGGCGTAGGTCTGACGGACAACAAAACGTAGGGGGCGATGCCCACATCGCCCCATCAATATCGTTTCCGCACACGTTTTGCAAACGGCCGGGAGGCCGAGGGCGGCCTCCCCTACAATTCGTTTCCGGAAACGTCATTCAAAAGGCAGGGCGGATAATATCCGCCCCTACATTTCCGCATACGTTTTGCAAATGGCCGGGACGTCGAGGACGCCGTCCCCTACAATTCGTTTCGGCAGATGTTGTCGGATCGGCCGGGAGGCCTAGGGCGGCCTCCCCTACAATTTGTTCCAATATCGCCTAGCCCTTACCAAAATCTTATTGCAATTTCCGCCGGACTGTGCTATAATATATGTGCAATCTTTTTTTCAATGGAGGAATTTCTATGTATATTACCTGTCTCGACCTGGAAGGTGTTCTCGTTCCGGAGATCTGGATCGCTTTTGCCGAAGCAAGCGGCATCCCGGAGCTTAAAAAAACTACCCGTGACGAGCCCGATTACGATAAGCTCATGAACTGGCGCCTTGGTGTCCTCAAGGAGCACGGCCTCGGCCTCAAGGAGATCCAGGACACTATCGCTAAGATCGACCCCATGCCAGGCGCTAAGGAGTTCCTGGACGAGCTGAGAAGTCTGTGTCAGGTGATCATCATCAGCGATACATTCACCCAGTTCGCTTCTCCCCTTATGAAGAAGCTGGGCTGGCCAACTATCTTCTGCAATTCTCTGGAGGTAGCTGATAACGGCGAGATCACCGGCTTCAAGATGCGCTGCGAGCAGTCCAAGCTCACCACAGTGAAGGCTCTCCAGTCCATCGGCTACGACACTATCGCTTCCGGAGACAGCTACAACGACCTTGGCATGATCAAGGCAAGCAAGGCCGGCTTCCTC
Organism: Ruminococcus flavefaciens; assembly: GCA_902760805.1. GTDB lineage: Bacteria > Bacillota > Clostridia > Oscillospirales > Ruminococcaceae > Ruminococcus. The sequence goes on from CACWHY010000041.1 coordinate 991, forward strand.
TTCAAGAGCACCGACCAGATCAAGAAGGATAACCCTGAGCTGCCCGCTTTCGAGACCTACGATGAGCTCCTTGCTGCAATAAAGAAGGCTATCACTGAATAATATGTGGATCGCGATCTTTGCAGTATTACTGGCATTCGCCATTGCCGGGATCGTCTACCTCACCTGCGGCTTCCACAGATTCAGCCCCGTGAAAAGGCTGGCTGAAAAAAGCAAGCTGGCAGCGTGGGGAGTTTCCCTTCTTTGCGTGGGAGCTGTGGGAGTCCCCTTCCTGCTGATCAATGTGTGGACGGTGATCGTTGTGCTGATCCACCTGTTCATTTTCTGGCTGGCCTGCGACATAGTTGGCTGGCTGATCACAAGGGCAAACGGCGTGAAGCCCTACCGCTATTACAGCGGCGGAGCTGCCCTTATCATTACTGCCCTTTACCTGGGAATGGGCTGGTTTTTGGCTCACCACGTCACTCGCACGGACTACACGGTGTACTCCCAGAAAAATGTTGAGTCTATGCGCATCGTGGAGATCGCCGACCTCCACCTTGGCATCACTCTTGACGGCGATGAGTTCGCACAGCAGGTCCAGCGCATGAACAGCTGCTCGCCGGATCTTGCCGTGATCACAGGAGACTTCGTTGACGACGATTCCAAGAAGGCCGACATGGTGAAGGCCTGCGCCGCTTTGGGTCAGCTTCAGGCGAAAAACGGCGTGTATTTCATCTTTGGAAACCACGACAAGGGCTACGGCGACTACCGGGATTTCTCCTCGTTTGAGCTTCGCCAGGAGCTGGAGAAAAACGGCGTCGTGATCCTTGAGGACGAGACTGTTGACGTAAACGACTGGTGCCAGATCATTGGCCGCCAGGACCGCTCCGAGGAGGAGCGTGGCGGCGGACGTGCTGCTATGGAGGAGCTCACCGCTGAGCTGGACATGGAAAAGTACACCATCGTTCTCGACCACCAGCCTAACGCCTACGATGAGGAGGCGGAGGCCGGAGCCGACCTGGTGCTCTCAGGCCACACTCACGGCGGACACCTTTGGCCGGCTGGACAGATCGGAATGCTGATCGGCGCTAACGACCGGATCTACGGATACGAAAGGCGGCTGGGCACCGACTTCATCGTAAGCAGCGGTATTTCCGGCTGGGCGCTGCCATTCAAGACAGGCACTAAGTCTGAGTTCGTTATAATCGACATACGCAAGGGCTGATACGGAGCCCCCTCTCCGCCAGCTGCAAAGGGCGGCCGTTTTTGGCCGCCCTTCTTGTTCAATATACCGCATACCCTGAGCACACCGGTGAGGCCTCCACCATGCGGATCTGCTTTTGGAGGAGCTCCGGATCGTCGATCCACTCCCGCAGCCCGGCCTCCCCTGCCCAGCGGTCCTCGGCGCCCTGTTTGTAGCCGGCCAGCCCGATCACCAGATCCACCTCCGGGCAGACCAGCTCCTCCCACTGATGAAGGGTCTCCTCAAAGGGACAGGTCTGATTGAGAAAGCCGAAGTATAGCTGGGGAACGATGTAGTCGCAGTACCCCGGCTGCCCTGCCCAGAGCTCCACGTCCGCAAACTGCGAGGAGTAGTCTGCGGAGATGTTCCCCTGTGGACTTATGCCGAATTTTAGGCCTTCGCCGTGGCTTTTTACGGTGTCGTAGAGCGCCTTCACGAAGCGTGTGCAGTTCTCCTGACGCCACTTTGCCAGGTCAGTCTGTCCGCTCTGAGCGAACTCCATTTGGTCGAACTCGGGATCTGCTGAGGGATAGAAGTAATCGTCGATGTGGAGCCCGTCCAGCTGGTATCGGTCTAGGAGCTCCTCGGCACAGCCGGTGATCAGCTCAGTGACCTCCGGGTAGGAAGGATCCAGATACCAGCGGCCTGACAGCAGCTTTGCCTGGCCGGAGCCGGCCTCAGCCCACTTCCTGACGATGTAATTTTCCGGCAAAGCGCTCATCTGCTCCTGAGTCTGACAGCGCAGAGGGTTGAGCCAGCCGTGAACGGAAAGCCCCCGGCTGTGAGCCTCCTCCAGCATGATCTCAAGCGGGTCATAGTCCCCGTCAAGGTAGGTGCCCTTGGGGAAAATATCCGAAGAGTAATATGCGTCGCCGCAGGGGTGAACGTGTATGTAGAGGGTGTTCACACCCTGCTGCTGAAAGGTGTCCAGCTTCTGGCAAAAGAGTGTGCGAAATTCCTCCTGGCTGCGCCCCTGCATATAGTCCGCAAAGCCCATGTAGGGCAGCCATACAGCCTTCTGTATGTCGAAATTCACCGGAGAATAGCCATTTTCAGCAGACTGCACCTCCGGGCGGACGCTCTCCGGGAACACCGGCTCCGGCGCAGGTCTCGCCTGACAGGAACAGAGAAAAAAAGCTCCGCAAAGCAGAGCGGCAAGCAGTTTCATAAGATCATCTCCCCTAAGATCATATGCTGCAAGATCTAAGATTATTTCAATTTTTTTCAGTATAATGATAATATGGGATATTGTACAGAAAGGAGTTATTACTATGCGTATACTCAGAGGAGCCTCTTTGCTCACTGCCGCTGCCCTTGCTGTGCTGCCGGGGTGCGGTGAAAAGTCCGAAAACAAAAAGCCTGCTGCCTCCCAGATGACCGTCACATTTCTGGACGTGGGCAAGGCCGATGCGATCGTGATCAAGACCCCTCAGCACGCAGTTGTGATTGACTGCGGCGAAAAGGGCGACGGCAAGGAGGTCGTAGCCGAGCTTGAAGAAAAGGGCGCCCAGTCGGTGGATGCGCTGATCGTCACCCACTACGACAAGGACCACGTCGGCGGCGCTGCAAAGGTGATAAAGACCTTCGATGTGGGTACGGTCTACGCTCCGGACTATCAGGAGGAAAGCGAGGAAATGGAGAAATTCTCCGCCGCACTTTCGGGAAAGGGCATGGCTCCCACACTGCTGACCGAGGACGTTTCCTTTGAGTACGACGGGGTGAAGTTCGAGATAATGGCTCCCAAGCAGACCTTCTACGGCCAGGACAACGACAACGATTTTTCCCTGGTAACAAGGGTCACTCACGGGGAAAACGTGCTGCTTTTCACCGGCGACGCCATGGAGCAGCGTCTTGACGAGATCATGGACGTGGGCAGCTGCACCTTTCTGAAGATCCCCTATCACGGCCGAAAGGTCGAAAACCTGGGGCAGTTTTTGGACGCTGTGAAGCCAAAATGCGCAGTTGCCTGCACCTCTCAGAGCGAGTTCGCCTCATCGGTGCAGAAGCTGCTGACTGATAAGGGGATCAGGTGCTATTCCACCTGCTTCAACGGCAGGATAGAGCTGACCAGCGACGGAAAGAGCCTGTCCTTCACTACGGAGAAATGAGCGAATGAGGGGAAGGCCAGAAAACTAGTCATCGTATGCGGAAACGGATCACAATTGCGTGAGTGCAGGGCAAAGCACTCAGGATCGCTTTCCCGAAAATGAAAGGGCGCACAATGGCGCCCTTGTTCAAAACCTATACATCTCGAAAAATATGATCGATGCAGCGGCTGTACAGTTTGCCAGAAGGCTAACTGCGCAGCCGGCTTTTTTCTGCCAGCCCTTCTTTTTGACCAGCCCAAATACCGCAGCTGCTGCCGCTATGATGCTGCCTGCGCCGCAGATCATCTGGATCACTCCTCCGCAGACTCCCACGCTCCTCGGTATGCCGTAGCCGCTGGAGCCCAAGATCACGGCTGCCATGGAAAGAAGCGTCAGCATTGAGACCAGCCTGGTGACCTGTCCCACCGTGAGAATCGCCGAAACTGCGCTCTTTTCGCTGCGTCCCGAGCGTCTGAGCTTGCCCTTGATCAGCAGCACGAAAACTCCGCCCACCGCCGTCAGGAAGAACATGGTCAGCAGGCTCAGCTTGGCAAGGTACCATCTTTCCGGAAGATAAGTTGCTGCCCCACCCATCACGATCGCAGTTCTCCCGTCGGAGAGCTTCCTCTCGCCAAGAGGTATCGCCGAGGCACCGGTCTCGCTGGTCAGCTCGTAAAGTCCGTCCCCGATCAGCTTTGCACCGCTGAATTCGCTGCCGGGCATTGCGTTGAGGTAGCTCAGAAACTTGTAGGGACCCTCGGCGTAGGTTCTTGCAGGAAGGTAATAGCTGTCAGTTTTCAGCGTAATATCGGTGGTTTTGCCAAAGTCACCCGGCTTGGGGGCTCCAAAGACCAGGTGTGGGAAGTAGCCCTCCACCGGGTTGTTCTCGATCTGGTTGGTCATGGTCACCATGCCCACCTTCGACACCGGGTCGAAGAGCATATTTGCGGTGAAGCCCTTGGTGGCACCGTTGTGGCCAAACACGGGGACTGCCATTTGCTCCACTGAGAAGCCGCAGCTCCAGCAGGGCAGGTCGCTCTCGCCAAAAAACTCGCTGCCGGAGAAGAGCTTCTCCTGAGTTGACTTGCTTTGGAAAAGGGGCGCATCATCGCTGACCAGAGCCTGAGCGTAAGTGGTCAGGTCGCCGATAGTGCCCGTGCAGCTTCCGGCGGGATAGACCGCTATCGGCCGGATCTTTGGGCCGTCAAGACGGTACCCTGAGAAGGCGTTGAAGCCGTAGGACTGGGATCTCTGGCGGTTTTCCTTCACCCACCGGCTGTCGCTCAGGTCAGGGCGGAGAGCGGTGTGCTCCATGCCAAGGGGCTGGAAAATATTCTGCTGAACGTAGTCAGCGAAGTCCATGCCGGCGACCTTTTCCACCGTGAGAGCCGCAGCTCCTGCGCCCCAATTCGAGTAGGCGCAGACCTCTCCCGGGGGATAGACCTGAGGAGACTCAGAGCTCCGCAAAGCCTCCTCCAGCGAGGGTATAGGAGCGCCCTCGGGAACGCTGATGTCGTAGGTATTCACGCCCCAGCCGCCCTTGTGCTCCATAAGGTCAAGGACAGTGATCGGCTCGTCGTATTTGAGCTTTTGGAAGAAGTCCTCCGGCAGGATCTGGCGAACATCTGCGTCAAGATCCAGCCTGCCCTGCTCCCAGAGCTGCAAGATACTGACCCAGATCAGCGTCTTGGTGATACTGCCCCATTCGTAGACGGACTCCTCATCAGCAGGGATCTGGTTTTCCATGTCGATATAGCCGATGAAGCCCTTGTAGAGCACCTCGTCGCCGCAGAAGATCTCCGCTGCGTAAGAAGCCACTCCCGGGGTGCTGCCTTCGGAAAGATTGCCCTTGTACTGGTCAAGGTCGATGTCGATCTTTTTCTCGATCCGGTCAAAGGGAACTCCCGAGGGAAGGGTCCTCTCTTCTGCCAAAGCAGTGGCCGGGAGCACGGAAACTGCCGCAACTGCGCCGCAAAGAGCAGCCGCTATCATTTTTGTCAGTTTTTTCATAGCTGCCTCCTTACAGTTCTCTGTCTTCGTATTCGATCATTGCGCAGACCGTCCGGTAGGTCATCAGGCCTCCGCCTATGAGCAGGATCAGCAGGCACAGCAGCAGGCCGTGCATAGGCTGAGCAAGAGCCGAAACGATTTCCGTTATCATCATAAGGATCGTTGCTATTATGGGGAATTTCGCCGCTGTTCCCAGCAGATAGAGCAGCGCTCCTATGCCGAAATATGCGCAGATGAACTTCAGGCCGTTGCGGAGAGTCGCTCCCTTTTTCCTGGATACTCCCTTTCGGTAGTAGCTGCGCAGGATCCTTGAGGCAAATCCCAGACCCAGTGCGTAGCAGCCGGTGAATATCACCGAGACCACGGTCTCCTTTGAGGTGCGCTGAAACATAGGGTCAAGGAGCTCGGAGAAGCGGAAAAAGTCCAGCTTCATGGAGATCAGGACGATGATGAACAGCACTGCCGAGGCCGCTGCGGAAACTCCTGCCACCAGCAGTGATCTTGCGGCAACGTTCTGGCTGCGCTTCACGGGAAGGATCGCCTTGGTCAGCTCGCCGTGGTGATCGATCTCCACAGTGCTGAACTCTGAGGCGATCATTATGGGTATGATGAAGGCTGCAAATCCGGCGTAGATCGGGAGAAGAAGGCTCCCCAAGGTCAAAAACAGGGTAAGGCCGATCATGAAGATCTTGTGGGAGCGCTTTGTTCCCATGAGCAGGATCTTGTCGTATTTCATAAGGTCGATGATAGTTTTCATAGTGACCTCCTAGATCTCAAGGTCTTTGCTGATCCGGCAGGTCACCTGACAGCAGATCAGTGAGATCATCAGCGAGCCTAAAAAGGAGGCAGCGCTGATGATGATAACGGTGCGGATAGGCAGCTCAGCGGTCTTATCCACAAAAACTGACAGCAGGATCAGTGTGGCAAGACCCATGGCCGCCATGATGACGGTGTCCCACTTGTGGCGGCAAAGCTCCATGACCATGATCGCCGCTGCTATGACTGCGCAGAAATAGGCCGAAAAGATCACGATGATCCCGCAGAGCTTTGGCATGGTGACGCCTGCTGTGTCCAGAAATCCGTCCATAGCCCTTACGCTGTGCTCCAGCTTTTCTGGGAGAAGTCCAGTCAGCAGCTTCAGACAGCTAAGCAGATAAAAGAGGACTGCCATTGCTCCTCCGGCCAGGAATGAAAGGGTAAGCTCGGCGAATTTGCTCCGGATAAAGGAGTTCCTGCTCGCCGGAAGAACACCCTCAATGACATCGGAGCTCTTGGAAAGCTCCTTTGCAGAGGCAAAGAATACCGCTGCCAACGGGAAGCTGACAAGTCCCAGAGGCAATCCGAAAAGCGCTGTGATAAGGCAGACCGCCAGTGCTATCCCGCAGAATGTGCCGGTCACAGGGACTGCGGAGATGAAGTCATACCGCAGTATCTTGCGAAGCTCGTTCATTTTTGTCCTCCTTTGCGATGTAGACCAGGATCTCGTCGATAGAGGCCTTTTCGTGCTCCAGCTCGCCGGGGAGCCCTGCCAGATGATCAGTGGGAAGAAGAGCCTCAAAGCCGTTCCTGTAGCCGTGGAAGCCGATGCACTTCTCTCTGACAGCCGCCGGAAGGTCCTCCTCTGAGCCCTTTAGCACAACGTAGCTCTCCGCAAGATCGTCCTTAGTGCCGGAAAACCACACCTTGCCGTTGTGGAGAACTGTGATGAAGTCGGCGATACGCTCCACATCGGCGGTGATGTGAGTGGAGAAGAGCACGCTGCGCTCCTCATCCTCGATGTACTCGGTGAGGATGTCCAGCAGCTCGTCACGAGCCACCGGATCAAGGCCGCTGGTGGGCTCGTCCAGGATCATGAGCCTTGCGTTGTGAGAGAGGGCGGCTGCGATCATCAGCTTCATCTTCATGCCCTTTGAGAACTCTCCAACAGGCTTATTATCGGGAAGTCCGAAGGCTTTTAGTCGGCGGAAGAACTCCTCCTTGCTCCAATCGCTGTAAAATGGGCGGAGCTGCATCTCGATGTGCTTTGCGTCCAAATGGTCGGCCAGATAGAGGCTGTCGAAAACGATCCCCAGCCCCTCACGGATCTTCACAGAGTCCTTCCTGCTGTCCAGCCCGAAAACCGAGATCTTTCCGCTGTCAGGGTGAGCCATGTTCAGGATAGAGCGGATCGTGGTGGTCTTGCCGGAGCCGTTTTGCCCCACAAATCCCATGATATAGCCTTTGGGCAGAGCGAAGCTGACGTCCCTCAGCGCAAAGCCCTCATAGGACTTGCACAGTCCGTTTATCTCAAGAATGTTTTCCATAGTTAGTCCTCCAAAAATTGTTTCAGTGCAGCCATGATCTGCTCATCGGAGAGCCCGGCGTTTCTGCCGCTGGAGACAGCCTTCTCCAGACCCTCCTCCATTTCGCAAAGCATACGCTCCCGGAGGAGCTCGTTGTTCCGTGGCGCCACGAAATAACCCTTTCCGGCCACGGAGATGATGAAGCCCTCATCGGACAGGTCGTTGTAGACCCTGGTGGTGGTAATGACGCTGATTTTCAGATCCTTTGCCAGCTGTCTGATAGACGGCAGCTGCTCGTCCTCAGTGATGGTGCCGTCAAGGATCTGCGCCTTGATCTGCTCCTCGATCTGTTCGTAGATCGGGAGCTCGGATTTGTTTTTAACGATTATCTTCATGAAGTTCTCCTTGTCAATACTGTATCTATCAGGATATATACAGTGTAACACGATCCCAGCCTCTTGTCAATACCCTTTTTGAAATTTCATGTGCAGAGCATTCCCGGCATTTTGTCAAAACGTCCTGTAGGAGCGGATATTATCCGCCCGGCCTTCTGCAAAATGCACCGATTACCGCAATGTAGGGGAGGCCGCCCTCGGCCTCCCGGCCGATCCTACATCATCCGCCGAAACGAATTGTAGGGGACGGCGTCCTCGACGTCCCGGCCATTTGCAAAACGTATGGGGAAATGTAGGGGCGGATATTATCCGCCCGGCCTTCCGCAAAATGTATCGTTTGACGCATTGTAGGGGAGGCCGCCCTCGGCCTCCCGGCCGTTTGGAAAATGTGTGCGGTAACAACATGGCGGGGCGATGTGGGCATCGCCCCCTACGTTTTGTTGTTGGCGGCGGCCGCATTTCCAAACGAAATGGCCACATGATTTGGTTTCCGCCCTCGAAATTCGTCAGGCCTACGCCTCGTCAATGCAAAGAGGAACACCTCCTAGAGGGGAGGGACTAGAATAAAACTGGTACAAAAGCCGGTGCGCCCCTCCCCTCTATACGGTTTTCCTCTCTGCACTCTCTTTTCCCTCACTCCCCACCCCCACCGGCTTTTGAC
>CACWHY010000042.1 GCA_902760805.1 Ruminococcus flavefaciens
ATAGGCTCAAAGTGTAAGCGTGGTGACACGTTCAGCTTGCGAGTACTAATCGGTCGAGGGCTTTTCCTTTTGCTTCTTGAGTCTCTACTCGGACATTACTTTCTTTGTTCAGTCCAAAAGTTTTTTTCAAAAAGTACTTGACAAACGTCGCTAGATGTGATATAATATATAAGTACTGTGAATGCACCATTAGCTCAGTTGGTAGAGCAACTGACTCTTAATCAGTGGGTCCTGGGTTCGAGTCCCCGATGGTGCACCAATACGGCCCGTTGGTCAAGCGGTTAAGACACCGGCCTCTCACGCCGGTAACACCAGTTCGATTCTGGTACGGGTCACCATAAGCTCTGATGCGAAGATGATACTTGGCTGGCGACGGCCTGGGAAAGTATTTCAATGCCGGCATTGATATTCCTCCTTAGCTCAGTCGGTAGAGCAAGTGTAAGAGATTACACCAAATGCCGTGAGGTAAAACGAGCTAATATAATAACTAATGCTGTTAAAGAAATTTACGACATTAGTTAAATATATTCCTCCTTAGCTCAGTCGGTAGAGCACTCGGCTGTTAACCGAGTTGTCGCCCGTTCGAGCCGGGCAGGGGGAGCCAATAGTTCGAACGAACTTATCCGTTCAAAAAGTCCGATTTATCGGACTTTTTTTGTTTTACTAAGCCGATTTTGTTGGTTTCTAACAGAAACTATACAAGGTCGGCTTTTTTGCATATATACACATTTTTCAAAGGGAGGTCGATAATACTGACGTACAAGAAAAAGCTCACTCCCCGGCAGAAAGCTGAATACAAGGCTGAGAAGCAAGAGGAGATGAAGGAGCTGTTCAAGAAGATCGATGACGGCGTTAAGGCTGTTTTCGAGTCTGACAGCTACAAAGAATGTCTGCGGTATATGAGTAAGTTCACAAACTATTCCGCAGGAAACTGTATTCTGATAATGCTCCAGAAACCCGATGCAAGCCTCGTGGCGGCATTCGGAAAGTGGAAGCAGCTTGGCAGGTCAATCAACAAAGGCGAAAAAGGTATAGCCATACTTGCGCCGATGACTTTCAAAAACAAGGAACTCAAAGAGCAGCCTGTGGTTGACCAGAACGTTCAGAAGGTTTTCAATGCTGACGGCTCTGAGAAAAAGGAAAAGGTGGAGGTCGATGCATCGTCGGTCGGATTCAAAAAGATATACGTCTTCGATGTTTCCCAGACCAATGGAGAGCCAGTACCGGAATATGTACATGAGCTGAATGAGGAGATCGAAGAGGAACACGTTGAGGCACTAATTGAAGCTGTGCGGAATGTGACTGGTCTTCCGGTGGAGTTTGAAGATATCAGCAGCGGAGCGAAGGGCTATTACAGCTGCGGCGAAAAGCGGATAGCAATAAAGGAAGGTCTTGGCGGCGCACAAGCCGTAAAGACCGCCATTCACGAATGCGCTCATGCCCTGCTTCATGACCCCGACAAAATGCTGGCGACCGTCAGTTCTGCCCGGAGCGATAAGGAGGTGCAGGCGGAATCTGTGGCGTACATTGTGGCTTCCAGGTATGGGATCGACACAAGCGACTATAGTTTCCCATATATAGCCTCATGGAGCCACGGCAAGCAGCTTGAACAGCTCAGCCGCTTCCTCAATGAAATACAGGAAACTGCAAGAAATATCTGTAACGCCATTGACTCACGGCTCACCATGATTTCAGAAGAACAGACCGAGGACGCAAGCCTCGGTCTTGCAATGTAAGGAGGAAAAATGATAGGCATACTTATTAATTACAAGGAAAAGACACTGTTTTCCAAGCTTCCCAAAGACAGTGCAAAACTCGAAAGACAAATTTCAGGCATCGGACTTGATGTTCCGCTGGAAGCGGTGAATCTCTCAAATCATAACGATCATGGCTATGAGATTGAGATATTCACTCAGGACAAGTTCGATGATGAGATTGTTTCGCATATAGTCTCAAAGGATGACCTGGCACAGCTTAATGCTCTTCTGGAATATGTATCAAAGGAGAGTGTGGAAGAAATGTACAGAAGGATCTGTGATAGCTTTGCCGATTCGGTTTCAGAGCTTCACAGAAAGCTGACTGCTCCGGCTGAAATGGAGAAGAACGGGCTCCGTACAGTCAAGGCTCTCGTCACTGACAGCGAACGGCGGCTTCTTGATCTCATTTCAAGAGCCGCAGACAGGATGGCGACCTTTGCTCATCTGGGAAGCAGTGACTTCACTTTCAATGATGTTCTGAGTGACCTTGACAGTTCCCCGGAGGACATAAAGAATATGCTCATACACGCTGTCGCCCAGAAACTGGAATCAAAACCTGATATAGCTTCGGTGAAGGTCAGCACACTGGATACTCCGCTGCAGCCGGAGATAACAGTGCTTACAAAAGAAGAAATGGAAGAAACGGCCGCTGAGACAGAGAAACTCAGCGGTCTTTCTTTTTGAAAGGAGGAGCTATGAAAGCACGAATGAGATTCATCAGGCTGAAACTTTTCTCCCCGGTGATCGTGAAGGGGGAAGCCCCGTATGAGAATCCCTGGGACGGCAGTGAGGACTTCCGGGTCCTGACAGAGCCGGAGAAGAAAATGTGCCGGAAGGAAATATATGATGCTGTTAGTGAGACGCTGGATATGATCGTACTCCCGGCGGCATTTGAGCGAAAGGTCTACTCCGCTGTTCCTGCAATCGAGGAAAAAGACGGAAAGCTCATGCTGGTGCTGAACTGCGAATGTTATCGCACGCTTTCTGAGGCAGAGCTTGATGAGCTCTGTGACTGGTGGGAGGATCTTCTCTCCGGCTGCAATGAGTCCCTTTGCAGGACAAGGATAAAAACACCGAAATTCGGGAGGATATACGTTCACGTCTGGTTTCTGAACGGCTGGACAGTCAAACCGGTATATCCGGACTAAGGAGGCTGATAATATGAGAATACCAAGTTCAAGAGAAGTTGAGTTCTACCGCAGCAAATATCCGGCAGGAACAAGGATATGCTGCGACTGTATGCCTGACGACCCAAGACCGGTAAAATCCGGAACAATGGGAACTGTTGTGTGCGTTGATGATATGTGCAACATACTGATGAAATGGGACAACGGAAGCAGTCTTTCGCTTGTCCCTGGTCATGACAGCTTTCATGTGGTCTCCCAGGAGGAAGAGATGGAAGCTGAGATGCAGCAGGAAGAAATGGAGCTGAGCTGATGCCGAATCATGTTACAAATATCATTACCTTCTCAGGCGATGAAGAACAGATAAGCCGGGTGCTTGAAAGCATAAAGAATGATGAGTACGGGCTGGGAACGATCAGCTTCAATAAGATAATTCCCATGCCGGAGAGCCTGAATATGGAGGCTGGAAGTATCGAAAATCATTCTATAAACCTGTATCTTTCGGCGATAAACCCCATGAATGATGTCTATCCCGGCACTGAAAAAATGAGTGGAGATGAGTTTGTGTCACTCTTGAAGCGCCTGAAAAGGAATGTGCGTTTTTCTCCGGAAGCGCTCATTCCGCTGAACGAGGCAGACAGCAGAACAATGTCCGGGAAGAGTGTGGACGTGATGCTCGCTATTGGGAAAGCCTATGTCGATAATCTGCTGAAATACGGCGCTGCAACATGGTATGACTGGCGGATAGAAAACTGGGACACTAAGTGGGATGCTTACGGCTTCGACAAAGATCATGAGTACGACGGGAGCGGAGTGATAAGGTTCTGCACCGCCTGGGCAGCTCCACATAAGGTGATCGGGAAACTGTCAGAGATGTTCCCGGAAATGGAGGTTGAGCACAAGTGGGCTGATGAAGATATCGGGCATAACTGCGGAAGACACATATATCAGGGCGGAGAACGTATAGAGGAATACTATCCGGAATCAGAGAAAGATCGCATTATCTTTGCATCTGATGTCATCGGGTTTGATCCGGCTGAGTATGGGGCTGCGGAAGAAGTTGGAATGGAGGAAAACTGAAATGGCGGTAGAAAAGATTACAACAGAGCAGCTCCGCACCATGAAAGATACGGAGGGTATTGTCGTTCAGGGCTGCGGAGGAGACTTGCAGGCATGGGTGGACGGGCTTAATGAGTCATTGAATGAAAGCGGGATACTCCTGAACGGCTGCCAGTTTGAGAAGGGATATACATTTAAAAATGACGGCGTGACTTGTCTGTTCTTTCCATTTGACGGCGTGGAGTGTGACATTGAGAAAATGGCGATGTGGCGGATAAGGACGCATGGTCTGTTCGGCGGAACATGGTTTTCGGACTATGCCAATAACCGTCTCGGCGGCTTTGCGGAGGAAGGACAGAAGAAAAAACCTCACTGTCCTCTGGAAAATGCAGACGGCAACATCTTTAATATATTGGGACTTGCCTCAAGAGCGCTCCGCAGGGCAGGCATGGCAGAAGAGGCAAAGGAAATGTGCGAGAAGGTCACTCACAGCGGCGATTACTATCAGGCTCTCGGTGTCATCATGGAATACGTTGACGTGAGTTCTGATGAGGGCGAGGACTGTGACCTGAGCCAATCCCAGCAGTGAAAGCTGCTGTTGATATATATTTTTCAAAACCAGTGACGGCTCGGCAGATAATGCCAGTATTGGAGCGAAGAAGGAGGAATGAGTCATGAATACGTCCTGATAACCTTTGAGGGAAGGAGGTCGTATGCGTACCAGCAAAAAATACGAAAAAGCAAGCGTTGTGCTTATGGGGGATATACCGTCAATGCTGAAAAGAGCAAAGACTGTTCTGTCCCATAAGCAGTACCGTGAGCTTTGCGCCTTAGTAAATGAGGCGCCGGACTATACCACTAAGAAAGGACTGATGATCGCCTGTTTACAGGCAAAGAACAATAATTTTTAAGCCGCTTGCCGGGAACAGGAACGTTCCTATGCAGGCGGCTTTTTCTGTTTCCGGCGCAACATTGATAATGGGCGGCGGAAAGGAGAGGTATGAATAGTTTCATGTCCTGGGTGGGAGGCAAAAAGTCTCTCCGTGACAAGTTATTGATACGTTTTCCGCTTGAATACGGGCGGTATATTGAGGCTTTCGGCGGCGCCGGCTGGCTGCTTTTCCATAAGCCGCCGGAGAGCTTTGAGGTTTTCAATGATATGAACAGCAATCTTGTCAATCTCTATCGCTGTGTCCGGGAGGATCCCCGGAAACTCATATATCGCCTGAAATACATGATAAACGCCCGTGATGATTTCTGCTGTATTGTGGAGCAGCACAGGAGAGGTCTTTTCGCACGCTTCAGGGACTATGACAGAGCGGCGAAGTTCTATTACCTTATACAGTTCAGCTATGGTCATAAAACAGACCAGTATTGCTGCCGACCAGTGGCTATGTGGAAGAAATTCCCCCTTATCGAAAGAGCAGCCGCAAGACTGCAAAGCGTTGCCATAGAGAACAGGGACTTTGAGTCTCTCATAAAGCTGTACGACAGACCGGACAGCTTTTTCTACTGCGATCCGCCGTACTACGCCACGGAGGATTTCTACAAGGATGTGGATTTCACAAGAGAGGATCACATCCGGCTGAGAAATACCCTTCTTGAATGTGAGGGGAAATTCCTGGTCTCATATAATGACTGCCCTGAGATAAGGGAGCTTTGGAATGTCCCCGGAATATATATCGAGTCGGTCACAAGGCTCAATAATCTTGCTCAGCGATATGAAAGCGGAGCTGAGTATCATGAGGTGTTTATCAGCAATTACGATACGTCCGAAAGACGAAATGCTGATCGTCAGCTTTCATTGCTTGACGATGGCGAGGAAGGAATTTACTTATGAAAAAGATAATACACACGATCGGATATGTGGACGATAACGACGATATCGTTATCATGGGCTCAGTCCATACCGACAAAACAGAGAAGATCATTCGTTTTACCCTGGGCGAGGAGGTCACAGCACAGCTTCTGGAAAGCAACAGAGAAGTGCCATCTGACTTCTTTGGCGGGATCTTCGGGGAAAACGGCAGATGAGCGAAGAATACAAGCTGCTTGACAAAAGCAAGTGCATTGCTGATGACAAGGAATACGCCGGGAAGCTCCTTGTCTTAAAGCCTTCGTCGCTGAAAGAAGAATTCCGGAGACCGTACTTCCAGTACTTCTATGCACAGAGCGGTTTTGGCTGCTTCCCGGATAAACTGGGCGGAAAGGTCTTCGGGAAATTCCTTGCAGACGGAGAGGAGTGCCACTTTCGCAGGAGTGATTTCTTAGGAACTGCTGATACCGGGAAGCTTCCCAGTTGGGCGAAGAAACGGCTTGAAGCGCTGATTGCTCCGAAAATGCGGATAAGGGTATTCCAGATAGATGACAGCCTCGACCGCAATAAGCATAAGTTCATGAGCTATGACCATGTTATGAAAAAAGGCGGTGTGGATCCCCATATCTACCGTCAGGTATACGGCGGTGAGGTCAACTGTAAGGATATTGAATCGGTCTTCGCTCTCTGCAATACGGCTCATCCGCCGGGATACTGCGGACATTCGCTGTCGGTGTCTGATGTTGTGCAGATCTGCGACGGCGATGCTCCCGGCTTTTATTACTGCGACAGCGTGGGATTTAAGGAAGTCCCTTTCGATATTGAAAGGACAGATCATATGGAGATGCTGCACGTCCTCATTGTCGAAAACGGAAAAGAGCCATATGAGGCGGAGATACGGGACGAGCTGGAAGCCAAGCAGAGTGTGGTCGGAGGGCTCATTGAGCCGGTATACTTTACTGACAGTAATGAAGCTCTCATCTACTGCGATGAGGAATTTCTGCTCAAAGACTCTGAGCCGAACCGCAAAGTCGGCGATCTTGTGAT
The DNA here is from genome assembly GCA_902760805.1 of Ruminococcus flavefaciens. GTDB lineage: Bacteria > Bacillota > Clostridia > Oscillospirales > Ruminococcaceae > Ruminococcus. The sequence goes on from CACWHY010000042.1 coordinate 6,804, forward strand.
ACACGGCACATTTATGGTCGTGGGAAATGCTGAAAATGTTCATGGTGAGGGGATCGAGGTCTCGCTTACCGATGAGCAGTTAGATGATTACTATGAGATGTTCAGAGTGCCGCTGGTGTATCTGACAAATGCTGAAATTGCCGGAGAACAGGCGGAAGAGCCGGACGAAGGCATTTCGCAGACATAGGAGGCTGATATGAAGGAAGAAATATTTATCCCGTCTCCCCTTTCCGAGGAGCTTGAAAAAGCTGCTTCCGAACAGGGAGTGATGGTAGATGAGATTGCTGAAAGAGCGATAGAAAACTATTTAAGGAGGGCATACAATGACTGAGGAAAAGAAAGGCATCACCGTGAAGATCGATGCCGGACTGCACGCAGAAATACGGCAGTTCATCGAAGAAAACGGAATGACAATGGCTGAGTTCGTCTCGCAGGCTCTGTACAACGAGCTGCACCCGAAGTTCCAGCCGCAGGAGGTGAAAAGCATGGGACCCACACGCACAATGGCTTTCCAGATGCCGGAGGATATGTTCCAGAGGCTGAAGGATTACCTGCATCGCCACAACATCACACAGAAGCAGTTCGTCCTGGGGCTGGTGGAAGCAGAGCTTAACAGGGATCAGGAGCTGAGAGATTCTCAGGACACAGAAACCGAAGAAGATACACTCTCTGAGGAACAGACACAGGACTATGAGCCGGAGGAAGAATTCGATGAGGGGTCGGATTCCGAGGAAGAATACGATGATGAAGAGCTTGAGGACGATGAGTCAGAGGATGAGGAACTGGCTGATGAGGAACCAGCTTTATTGGCTATGTAAAGCCGATATTACGCAAAAGGAGGTGATAGAATGAAAATCAAGTCAAAGATCGACAGACTTATCGACAACCCCGAAACATCTGTGAAGGCTGCGGCCAGTGTCACCATTGACGGTGTTTTTGCAGTTCATGGTCTGAGAGTGATCCAGGGTAAAGATAAACTATTTGTGAGAATGCCCTCTGTATCATACAATGGCAAAGAGGGGAATACGCAGTACAGCGACATTTTCCACAGCATCACAAAGGCGGGACATGAGGCTGTTCAGCAGTCTGTGCTGAACGCATACGATGCAGCAGTACAGCAGAGCCAGAGCAGTGAAGTTGAGGTCACAGCAGATGAGGCCGATGATGAGGACATGGATGAGGAACCCGAAGCGGGATTCTCTATGCAGTAAGTCAAAAAACAGAGACGCATTTTGGTGGATAGTCCGAATTTTCGGAAAAATCATGGACATTCCCGGGATTTTGTGGTATGGTGTGAAAAAACCCCGAGGAGGTATGGCCATGAAAGAGATGTCCACCATTTTAATACTTTTAATGCTGCTGTCAAGCTGCGGACAGAATGTCAGCGAGAGGCCGCCCACAAGAATCCCGGCGGTTTCGGCGGAAGAAACAATGCCATATACCGAAACAGTCCCGATTATTACAACAGCAACATCGGCTGTTAAGCTGACCCAGGGAGCTACATCTGTCAGCACCCCAGAAAGAGCTGTGACGGACACTGAAACAGAGACCGCAGATGCCGCCGTGCAAGCCACAGAAGCTCCCCAGACGGCAGCGTCCGCAGAGCCGGAAGAAGAGCAAGCAGTTCTCCCCGCAGCGGAAGTACCGGTACAGCAGACCGTTCCGCAGGCAACTACAGTTGCCGTCACGGAGCCATATACAGAGCCGGGAACCGATCCCACAAGCGACTATGAAAAGGCTGAGGCTGTGTATGGATATATGCGGCAGAACGGATACGGCACCTGTGTAAACTTCGCCTGCCAGACATACGAAAAATGCTGTGAGAACGGGCTTGACTGCTGTATAGTCTGGACGGACGCAGGGATTTACGGCCATGTGGCAAACATAGTGAAAGTGGACGGTGAGTGGTATGTTCTTGATACTGAGGGCGGAGCATTTCTCGACTACAACTATGGCTTTACTGAGGTGGTGGATATTGACGGAAACCATATCGCAGACGGCAGCATAATAAGCGATCACAGCTATGCTGAATCACACTAAAACTGAATAAACTGCGGAAAGCCGGAATTGTCCGGCTTTTTTCGCTTTAAAAAAGGAGAAAAGAATGATAAATATCAAAAAGAAGATCAGGAAGCTGAGCGCAGGGCTTATGGCAAGTCTCTGCGCTCTGTCTTTTATCGGAAGCTCGGTAACAAATATCGGCATTACAGCAAGTGCGGCTATGACAACTGAGAATACAGCTTTCCCCTCTGCTGATGCGGTCATCGCTCAGGCAGCAACACTCCTCGGCTCCCCCTATGGCTGGGGATTCAAGGGATATACAGGTGTATATTATCAGGACAGCTATTCTCCGCTCTCCCTTGACTATGTCAGACAGCAGGGCGTTGACTGCTCAGGTCTTCTGTACTATACACTGACACATCTGGGCTACAGCACAAGCGGATTTTCATGGAACCAAAATCGATGTAGAAAAGGCAAATATCCCCTACACAGAGCGTCCCTATTGGGAGTGTGCTGACGGCTCAACACTTACGCCCGGTTCAGTAGTCATAGCTGACAATCTTAGCGGTGAGGACCACTCGTGGATATATATCGGTGAGTTCAACAATCGTGATGAAGTCATCGCATATCTCAGGAAGATCGGCGTGAACGAGAGCTACATCAACAGCAATACTGTTGGTGACGGCAGCGGGGACGGCGGAACACACTGGCGTATCGAGTCAAATGGCTCTAATGGCTGTGTTATCAATAACCGTACTGACGGAAAATCAGCCACTTCACTGAATTTGTACGCATTCCGTGTAACTCAGGCTGATGTGAAGTTCACTATAACCAAGGTGCTCAGCACTGACGACAGCGTGAAGATCAGCGGAACAAGCTCAATTGACGGCTCAAAGGCTGTGTACGGCGTATATACGGACAAAAGCTGCAAGAATAAGGTGGGAGAGATCACCATCGGCACAAACGGTACAGGCTCCATAACCCTGCCCAACAAGCTGTATTATGTCAAGGAGATATCTGCTCCAACAGGTTATGACCTTTCTGCTGATGTGGTAGCGCTGAAAGCAGGCGGCAATGTCAATGTTAAGGAGAATCTGACCAGCGGAACTATCAGGATAAATAAGACTGCCGAAGATAACATGGTTGCTGACCGGGAGTTTATGATCTCATGGACAGAAAACGGAACAGCACATAGCCAGACCGTGAAGACTAACGCTGACGGAATGGCTGAACTCGGCGGGCTCCATGTCTATGACTTCAAGACAAATGCTCCTATCAGTTACAGCGTTTCAGAGGTGAACACTGATGAAAAATATGTTACTCCCGAATCACAGAACGTCACGCTGACAGGCGGTAATTCTGACCTTGCAGCAGATGTTGATTTTGAGAACAGACTCAAGAAGTTCACTGCAGAGATCACAAAGAAGGACAGTGAGAACATCACCGCACAGGGCGATGCAACTCTTGCAGGTGCAACTTACGGGCTTTATCATGACGGCGAGCGTGTTGCAACTTACACAACAGATGAGAACGGACACTTCGTTACAGATGAGTTCGTATGCGGAAACTATACTCTTCAGGAGCTTACTCCTTCACAGGGCTATCAGCTCAATGATGAGATCTACAAGGTAGGTGCAGAGCCTCAGAACTACAAGGTGGAGGTCAATCCTATAGCTCTCGATGTTACTGAGGACGTAGTAAAGGGCAAGGTATCAATTATCAAGCACAGCGATGACGGTACAACAGGAATCGAAACGCCTGAGAATGGTGCTGAGTTTGAGATTTAC
>CACWHY010000043.1 GCA_902760805.1 Ruminococcus flavefaciens
CTTTGTTTTCTCTCAGCATTTTGCTCAGCTCCCTTCCTCTATATTATACCACATAAATGAGAAAAAGCCCAGCTTTTACTGGACTTTTTCGACAGACTGCGGGCGGATAATATCCGCCCTTACGTTTCGTTCCACAAAACAGAAAAAGGCCGCTCATCTCGGAACGGTCTTTTCCTCTTTACATATTTTGGGGTCTTGGGACAGCTTAGTTTGCAAGGTTTTGGAATGAGTCATACATATTCGCCATAAGTGTAGGCACCTCATTGCCTGCAATTTGCGAATAGTAGGCCTTATCGCCCTGTCCCATAAGAAGGTCGTAGATCTTCCATGAGCCGTCGTCCTGGCGGCGAAGCACCATATCCACTGTTGTGAAGCCGTATCCGCCCTGCCAGTCCTCGAAGAACTTCCCGTCGTAGTTGGACTCCCAGAAGAAGTAGTTGCTGCTTACTGGGAAGCTCTTTCCGTCAAGCTCAGGGATATCCTCAAGGTGGAGCGCTGAGATCTCGTTATCCAGAGAGTAGACCTGGCCTTCGTACTCAACGAACTGATCGGGGTAATTGGCCTCTACCACGTCCAAAAATCCGTTGTTTCCGCAGCCTGTAACGTCTGCTCCCATGATCTTGTCGATGTAATGCTGATCGGCAAAGGCGCTGTAGACCTGACGCATCTCTGCCAGAGTAGTGAACTCGGGATTGTCGATCTTATAGTAGTTGATAGGCATATAGACCTTGCCATCGTGCTCAACAGCCTTGTCAGCGTACTCGGGATAGATCCCAGCCGATGACTGCTCTGAGTCAAGCATATAGATCGTGATCATTTCCTCGCCTGAGCGAAGAGCTGTATGCTTCTTCTGATCCAAGGTCATGTACTGGCCAAACAAATCGTTGTAGATCTGATGTCTTTCGTCCTCAGTGAGCTGGTCAGGGCTTGCCTGATCTGTATTTTCATTCTTCTGTTCGTTCTCGTCTTTTTCTGCGGTGTGATCCTCGGGAGCCTGAGTGGTCACCTCTGTTGCAGACTGAACACCCTCAGCAGCAGTCTCTGTGGTGGTCATCTCAGCCGCCTCAGTGGTTGTTTCTGTCGTTGTCTGAGTCGATACCTGAACTGTCACCGGCGGACGCTCCTCCGAGACCTCGCTCTGCATATCGGGGCGTCCGTTCCTGTCAAGGAGCTTGTAAACTCCCAATCCTCCGCCTACCAGCACCAGGGCTGCGGCGGCTGCCATTGCACGGCTCAGCCAGTGGGGACGTCTGTATGTCTCGACTCCTTCAACGGGGTCATTTTCGGTAAAATACCTTTCGTCCTTCAGCTTTTCATATTTCTTTTCACTCATGGAAAACACTCTCCTCTTCATGTCCTCGTCAACATTTTGAAGGGATTCCAGTTTCTCCAGCATCTCGTCATCAGCATTATCCAGCAGGTCCATTCTGAGATCCTCCTTTTTCATGCTATCGCCTCCTATTCACCCAGCAGCCCGTCGGCTGCCAGCATGGTCTTCAGCTTTTCCGCAGCCCGGCTGCACCTCATTCGTACGGCTGACGCCTTCATTCCGATCAAGGTGCCGATCTGCCGGGAATTCTTATTATAGTAGAATTTCTGCATGATTATGGTGGAGTCCGGCTCGCCTAGGGACAATATCCTATCGAGGAGGATTCTGCTCAGCTCACGCTTTTCGGACTCACGGGTAATATCCGTAGCCGCCCTGAGCCCAGCCGCCGCATCGTCCTCAAGCGAAACTGAAGCCGCCTGGCGTTTGAGCTGGCGATAGCGGTCGACCGCTCTCCTTTTGGCGACTGTGCCGATATAGCCCTTCATGTCGCCGGAGAAGTCTCCTCTTTCGTATTTGAGGAAAACGTCTGCAAATACGTCGCTGACGCACTCCTCGATGTCCTCGGCAGAGGCTGAGCCTCTTAGCCGGTTGTGTACTATGGTATAGGCATAGCCAAAATACTCGTCAAACAGAGCCTTATGCGCCATTTCCGGCGAGGCACTGAGCATAGAGCTATATTCGCTGCCTGTCATGGGGTCTCCCTCCTTCTTATGAAGCATTCATATGAGCGCTTTCATTAAGCACATTCGATGTCTGTGGCAAGAGTGTCACATTTTCTGGAAAAATTTTTTGGGAAAAACCAGTCTCCTCCTGTTTTCAACTGTAAGATCGTGCGGAATATTGGCAAATGAGCCGATTTTACAGCTGGGCTGAAAATAATATTTTTTATCCCGGACGATTATATATTGACAAGGCTCACGGAAAACTATATAATACTTTTATACGATTTGTTGTTTTTTAGGTAAAAATAACGGTTTTCGGGATACTTGATCAAAGGAGGAACTAAAATGAAAAAGAAGATCACTGCCTCTCTCACCGCCCTCTCAATGGCCGCCTCGATGCTCTCTATGGTGCCGGGAAAGGCCGATGCCGCCGATGAGGAGTACAAGATCCGTGACAAGTGGGGCTACTGCACCACAGCAAATTATGTGGAGTCCGAGCACTTTGTCATCTTCTACGGCAACAACGACACCACCGGCAAGGTCAACGATGAATTCCTGCAAAGAAATCTCAAGGAATATGAGCAGCTCTGGCACTGCTACGGGGAATTCCTGGGCATGGAAAACATGAACGTGGACATCTACGGCCGCAGCTCTCAGAAGTACAAGACCAACGTTTACCTGACCTACACCGGCCTGGACCAGTACCCAGACGGCTGGGCTTTCATGAGCGCCGAGGACGGCTACGGCATCGAGATAATCAGCCCCGAGGCCATGCTGGACGACCTGACTATCGCCCATGAATTCGGCCATGTTGTCACCATGCAGCAGAAGGCCTGGGTGGATCAGGACATCACCGGCGCTTGGTGGGAGCCTCTGGCCAACTGGTTCCGTGAGATGTACCTGAGCAGCGAATACTACACCGGCTCCACCAAGACCTGCTGGTTCGAGCCCTATATCCGCAATATGAGCCTTACCCTCCCCCACGGAAGGAATTACTATGAGGTGTGGCCGTTCCTGGTTTACCTCTCTTACAACCCGGACAATTTGCCGGGACTGGGCATGGACGCTGTGAAGCGGATCATCTCAGAGGCTCAGCCAAATGAGCATCCCTTCGACACCATCACAAGGCTCTTCGGAACTGACGCACAGACAGTTTTCGGCCACTACGCCAAGCGCATGGCCACCTTCGATTTCGGCGCACAGCAGGCCTATCAGGACGAGTTCAGCAAAAAGCTGGCTGCGTCCCCATTCTACTGGAATTTGTTCTACACCGTTTTGCAGGATAACGGCACAGGCTGGCTACAGGTGCCACAGGAGGAGGCTCCCATGCAGTCGGGAATAAACATCGTTCCCCTTCAGATCACCGGCGGCCAGATCTCTGCTCAGTTCAGAGGTGCCTCCGATGACGAGAACGCCGCTTGGCAGGCCTGTATCGTGACAGTCGATGCAAACGGCAACGAGTCCTACTCAGACCTTTTCGGCAGCGGCCAGAGCGTGTCAGTTTCCGCAGAGGGCGCTGTTTCGGCATATCTAACAGTTTCAGCCATGCCAAAGGAGCTGGTGAAGGTCAACGCCTTCCACAAGGACAATGTTTCCTCCTACAAGGACGGCGCCGAGCGCAGACGCTATCCCTACGAGGTGAAGCTGGAGGGCGCTCAGGTGCAGCAGACCGGCGGCTACTCCAAGGGCGCAGGCCATATCCACCCCAACGGCGGCGGCTGGGTCTCCAATAACGCCAGCGTGGCCGACTCAGTTTACGTTGGGCCAAATGCCATGGTGCTGGGGAGCGCAAAGCTCTCAGGCAGCGTCCGTGTGGAGGATCACGCTATCGTTGCAAACAGCGTAACTGCTCAGGACAACGTGGTGATCAGCGGCCGGGCGGTAGTTGACGGCGGCGGCATGGTCTACGACAACGGCTGGAAATTCGGCAGCGTTGATCTCAGCGGAAATGCCGTTATCAGCGGAAGTGCTGTTGTGACCAACTCCTGCTCAGTTTCCGGAAACGCCAAGGTACAGCAAAAGGCCTATCTTGCAGAGGCTGTGAAGCTCACCGATAACGCTGTTGCCAAGGGAATGACCTACATCTACGGCACCTCCACCTACTCGGGAAGCGCTGTTCTGGACGGCGACTTCTGCAACGACAAGGCTCTCTCAGACGGCGTGAATTTCGGCTGGGTGGACGACTACGGCCACCATTCTGCTCCGGCAAGCTACATCGCCTCCTACGACTTCGGCAGCCCCTCCGAGAGCTGGGCAAAGGACGGGCTGACCTCCACAAATGCCCGTCAGATCGGGGCACAGTGGAGCTCAGAGCGCACCTCTGCCAGCGGAGTCATGAATTTCTCCGGCAGCGATGACTGCCTTATGCTGGACAGCTCAGTTCTTGAGGGACGTGACATCCAGATCAGCCTTGCGGCTCTCTGGAAGGGCGGCGCAGGTCAGGAGATCTTCCGCTTCGGCGATGAAAAGGCCTTCGTTTCCCTCTCCCCCGACAATGGCAGCGGACAGGCCGTTGTCACCATAACTGACGGAAATTCCACTGAAACGCTGACTGCTCCGGCTCTTGAAAAGGGCAAGTGGAACAAGATCACTCTCCAGATCATCGGTGGTCAGGGAACTCTCATCATCAACGGCCAGCAGGCTGACAGCAAGGCGATCTCTCTTGATATGGAGGACGTGCTCAGCGCCTCAGAGAACGACAGCGCCGTTGTTGGAAAGGGCTTCAAAGGAGCTATCGACTACCTTCAGCTCACCAACGCCCCCGCTGACGAGCCGGCTGTGACCTACTCCGGCAGCGAGGAGCCCGACGATGAACCTATCCGTGGTGACGTGAACGCCGACAAGGTGTTCGACCTGAACGACCTTGTGGCCATGCAGAACTGGCTGCTTGCAAGGCCAAATTCAGACCTTGCCGACTGGAAGGCCGGCGACCTCTGCGATGACGGCAAGCTCAGCGTTTACGACATGATCGCCATGAGACAGCTTTTCCTGGGCGAATAACGCAAAAACAGAGCCGCTTTCAAACAGCGGCTCTTATTTTTTTCTGAATTCTGTGGGAGTGGAGCCTGTGAGCTTTTTGAACTGCTTCATGAAGTAGCTCTCAGAGCTGTAGCCGCATTTTTCGGCGATCTCTCCGATAGTCAGGCTGGTTTCGGACAGCAGGCTCTTGGCCTTTTCGATGCGGAAATGTATCAGGTCATCAAAGACGCTGTTGCCGAAAAATGAGCTGTAGTTCTTCTGGAGGGAGCTCCTGCTCATGCCGATCTGAGCGCAGATCGTGTCGATATTGGGCAGCTCCTCCGGTGCAGCAGCCATTTTTTTGCGGAGCGCCGAAAGCTCACGATAGCGCTGATCAGTCCGGGACTTGCGCCCGTCCGTCTGTGCAGCAGAGCCGCTCTCCGCCCCCGTTCTCTCGAACAGCAGCCTGTGGAGCCCCGTATCAAGGCAGGATACCAGATCGAGGAAGTGCCTGTCATAGACCTGGGAGCTGTCCCAGAACGACAGCGAAACGTAGCCGAACTGCCTCTCGCCGAAATGGAGGGGCGACAAAAACTGCACACCACCGCCGTTTTCGATGAAGCTGGCGGCATTCATTCGGCTGAACGCCTTCCCCGGGGCCATATCCACGCTTTCCCCGGAAAATCGGCCACGGAGCCTGATCAGCTCCGGCACAGGGCTCTGGTCGCTGCCGTCGGAAAGGTAAACGCTGACCTGCCGTGTCTCGTAGAGCATATAGGAGTGCCACAGAGCCTTCTCGATGAGCAGATCCACCGTATCGGCGCTGTGCAGGTCGATGATCGTATCGTCGCAGAACACGTCCTCAAGCCACATTTTCGGCTTATTTCCGGCGATCCTGATCCTGAGCTGATCCGCAGGGATCTCCCGGCAGCCGCAGGAGCTTCCCAGGAGAAATCCGTCGTCCGGCCGCAGGACCTTTCTGCACAGCTTTCCGGTTATGTTCCGGTAGAGCCTGCGCATGGCGTCTGCGCCGAGCTGGAAGTGGTCACGGAGATAAGTGGTCAGCACCACGTCCACGTTTGCGGTGAAGCCGTAGCCGTCATAGCCCGTAACAGCCACGTCCTCCGGCACACGAATACCGGCTGCCTGAAGGCATTTTATCAGGGACATGGCCATGATGTCGTTGCCGCAGACGATTGCCTCCGGCCGCCGGATCTCCCCGGAGATGATCTTTTCCGCCAGTCTCTGGGAGGAGTCCACCCAGAAGCTGCCGTATGTCCAGCAGCTCTCATCGCAGGGCAGCCCGTGCTTGTTCATCACGTCCAAGTAAGCACGCAGCCTGGTCTTGGCCTGGAAGGAGCTCTCAGGCCCGGTGAGGCAATAGATCCGCCGATAGCCGTGGACCTGCACAAGATGCTCCACCACCTTGCTGAAATCGTAGTAATCGTCATACTGAGTGCTGTCGAAAAGGGCGTTTTCCTCCTCGTCAACAGCCATGACGTACTTGTTGGAGGCCGCAAGGAGCTCCTCTACACGGGCAAATACCTGTGGGCTCATGGAATTCTCATCCTTGATGTAGAGGAAGCCGTCGAAATCCTCTGAGGAGATCAGGTCGAAGATCACCTCCTCGCCCCCGGCCTGCCGGTAATAGCTGGTGAAGGTGGTCAGCGGCGACAGTATGATCACGTCGCAGCCGCACTCACAGGCCTGGCTTGCAAGTCCACGGATGATATTCTGGGTATGAGCCTTCGACAGCACCGGAGAGATAACTCCGATAAGAGGGCGGCTTTTCATCTGATCACCTCCGATCAATATGTAATATTATATCATATTCCCCCTAAAATTGCAAGACGATCTTACAGTTTAGCATAATGATCCACCAAAACTTTCCACTATCATCTATTGAAATATGTGAAGGATCTGTGTACAATTATTATATGAGATGTTTCCGGAAAGCCCTCTGCACAGGCTTCGGAAGCAGTTTTATCTGTTTGTAAGGGGACAGATCTGAAATCAGCCATATCCACAGGCATTGGATATGGCTAGATCTCGAAAAAAAGGAGTTACTTATGAATATCAAGAAAATCTGCGCCGCAGCTCTGGCAGCGGCAGTCCTCTGCGTACCCTTCGATACGCAGCTCGGCGGCAATACCCTCCAGCCCGCTTCGGCCTCAGCTGCGGACATTTCTCAGCTTCCGGCGGACTTCCAGTACGCAGCAGACTGGATCTGGCAAAACCGTATCGTTCGTGAGCAGTCAACTGTTCGCCGGAACACGATCTTCGACCAGATCGTCGCCGGAAAGGGCACTATCAACTACGTTGTGAAGTGGCAGTCCTACCGCACTGTCACCTATGAGCAGCGCCAGCAGTTCCAGACCATGCTCTCAAAGTGCATAAACGACTGGAACGACTGGCTGGCTGGCTATGAGAACTGGCCCTACGACCACATCGACGTGAAGGTGGTGGGCTGGGCAGTGATCGACAAGAACTGCCTCCTTGACCTCCACGACGACGAGGTGGTCTACACCGACACAAAATACTACGACGCACAGTACGACACCTCCAACGGCCGTGACACTATCCCCGACAAGGAGCCCTATGCTCCCTCGGAGCTTTCACGCTTCGACCACTTCGCTGAGGCCAATTACCAGTACCCCGGCGGTCTGGACAAGCGCTTCGATATGTATATGTGGGCAACTCAGGGCTTCCCGGACATCGGCGGCTGCGGCGGAGACTGGGGACAGCGACTTTCCGACACGGCCTACCTGGGAATGATCCAGAACGGCAGCCTCCACGTCCTTGAGCACGAGATCGGCCACGGCTTCGGCATGACCGACTTCTACGGCGGCGAGGGCGAGTCCGACGGTTTCCCGCCAGGAGGCTTCCCCGGCGGCGAAAACTCGATCATGATGGCCGGATCCGCAGCTAAGATCACTAACTTCGACGGCTGGATGCTGCGCTATATGTGGACAAAGATCAAGGACGACGCCGGAAGATTTGACCTGGCAAACGCCCAGCCTGTGACCACCACTGCCGCAACAACAGCTCCCGTGACCACAACTACCACTGTCACAACTGCCGCTCCTGTTGTGGAAACTGCCAATGCTGAGTTCACCGACACGATCTCAGAGGTGGCTCTCAGCGGCGACGGCGGAAGAATCTCATTCCAGCAAAACGGCAGCTTCTCCTTCTCGGGAACTGACTATTTTGCCGGAGATGAAAGCAAGAATCTCTCCTACTACGAAGCCGGCGACAAGGTCTCCATCGGCTTCACCTACAACACGCAGACCGGCCAGATCCTCAGCATCTGGCGGCTGGATCTGGAGCAGAATTCCCACAAAATAAAGGGCGATGTGAACTCCGACAATGCGTTCAACATCGCAGACCTTGTGGCTGTGCAGAACTGGCTGCTGGCTCGTCCCGGCTCTGAGCTAGCAGACTGGCAGGCGGGAGATCTTTGCGAGAACGAAAAGATCGACCTGTTCGACCTGCTCGTCATGCGTGATATGCTGGTATAAAAAAAGGCCGCCTATGAGCTTTCATAGGCGGTTTTTGGTTTATAAATTCTCGAAATACAGCTGGCGGAGGCGGTCCACCAAAACAGCGATAAACTCCGAAGCATAGGGCTTATCGCCGGGATAGGCAAAGTACCTTCTCAGCTGGTC
>CACWHY010000044.1 GCA_902760805.1 Ruminococcus flavefaciens
TTGCATTGTTCTGTTTTCAAGGTGCTGTGCTGTCAAGCGACAGCTTTAATATTATATCACTTCCGAACGCCTTTGTCAATACCTTTTCAAAATTTTTTTGAAATTTTTTCGACCGCCTCGTTCGGCAGTGATATTATTATATCATCATTTCCTGATTTTGTCAACTAAAATTCCAGACAACTTTTTCCGAAATTATTGTGCAGATTGACGGGACAGGTTATTAACATTTAACTGTTGATTTGTGGGGGATTTGGGTGTATAATTGTCAGTAAAGTACAATACTATTATAAAGGAGTAAAAAATGTCAAAGCGCAGCCCTCGCCCCAGCCTTAAAAAAATCCGGCGGCTGGGACTCTCCATGATCATTGGATATGCGCTGATAGTTGTTTGTGCTATCGCTTTCGTTTCAAATCTGGCTGTTCGCAAGACCGACGCCGTCCTCAAAAGCAAGGTCATTTCGCTTTCATCCTCTCTAAACGTCCAAATGCAGCTGAATTTGGACAGCTATATGTCTCGGCTGGAGACGATCAGCACCCTTGCTTTCGCCGCTGATGAGGCCTACACCTATGACGCAACTGACCCCAACAACGACGAATATGAGGCCATCAGCACCGAAAAAGTGATCTCAGATAAGCTGTTCAGCCTTTGCATCATGGACAATTTTGTTGATTACGGCATCGTTTACCGGAACAACCGTACTATAGGAAAGATCTCAAACGGCACCTCCAGCCTTTTCGGAGACAAGATCTTCGATGAGCTCAGCTCAATGATAACTCATGACCGCACCCACGACGGCTGGGCTGCCGGCTATAATGAGGATTTCAAGCGGATCTACTACGTCAAGAGGATCCATGAGAACGCCCTGCTGGTCACTTCTGTCTATGCCAGTGAGCTTCAGTCAGTTTTCGACAACCCTGAGGCTCTGAAGGACATCGATATCCGCCTTGTGAACAAGGAGCACAGGATCATTTTTTCTGAAAACAGAGAGGAGATCGGCCAGACCCTTCCTCCCGATATATCGATCCTTGTCGGAGATCAGATCAACGCCACCGTCATGGACAGCGAATATCTGGTCTCTGTCAACGGCTGCGGTGACGACTGGCTCGTCATCAGCACTATCCCCACTAAGATCGTCCTGGCTGAGAAAAACGAGATGAAGACCTACATCTATATGTTGGCTCTGGCAGCTGCGGTCATCGCTGCTCTTGTGGGAGCTTACCTGTCAGTCATGCTCACCGATCCTGTAAAGGAATTCGTGGCCAATCTTGACACCAAAGCTCACAGCGACCAGCTCACCGGCATCCTCAACAAGCAGTCCTTCGAGGACAACGCCGATCAGCGGATCTCCTCATCACTGTCCATCGAAAACCTGGCGCTGATCATCCTCGACCTTGATGATTTCAAGGGAGTCAATGACACTCTCGGCCACGCTTACGGCGATAAAGTCCTCGCTCATACCGGAAGCACCCTCCGTGCGATCTTCTCCACCGACGACCTTCTGGGCAGAGTAGGCGGAGACGAATTCGCCGTGCTCATAAGCTCTGCCCCGGAGAGCGGTATGTCCTTCCATGACCACGTCAAGGCCAAGTGTGAGGCCGTATGTCAGGCCTTCCGCTCAAATTACACCGGCGACGATCAGAACTTTAAGGTCTCCGCAAGCCTGGGAGTCGCTCTTTTCCCGGAGCACGGCTCCTCCTTCGGTGAGCTTTATAAGTGCGCCGACCTTGCGCTCTACCGCTCAAAAAGGACAAGCAAGGACACCTTCACCATTTTCGATCCTTCCATAGACCAGGAGGTGAGCAAGTGAAAAAGCTGTTTTTCCGCTCATTCGCAGCAGCGGCGGCTGCGATCTGTCTGGTATCATGCGGAGACAAGGCCGTTGTCCAGTCGCAAAAGCCTAAGACCGAGATCACCCTTTCCTGGTGGGGCAACGACGCCCGCACAGAATACACTATCGAAGCTGTGGAGGTCTTCGAGGAGCTCCACCCGGATATCAAGGTGAAGTGCAGCTACTCCGAATGGTCAGGCTATGAAGCTCGCAGCCGAGTGCTGATGATCTCCGACACCGAAGCCGATGTCATGCAGATAAATTACAGCTGGCTGGAGGAGTATTCCCCCGACGGAAAGGGCTACTACGATCTGAGCAAGCTGACCGACATCGTGGATCTTTCTGCATTTCCAGACCAGGTGCTGGAGTTCGGCACACAAAACGGCATCCTCAATGCGGTGCCTATCGCAATGAATGCCGAGACCGTCTACATCAACAAGACGATCTACGATAAATACGGCCTTGAGCCGCCAAGGACCTGGGAGGACGTTTTCGCTGCCGCAGAAGCTATGCGCAGTGACGGGATCTATCCCCTTTCCGGAGCCTCCAAGGCCATGTGGCTTTACTCCCTGGCCTACGCTCAGCAGGTCACTGGGAAGAGCTTCCTCAGCAGTGACAGCCTGATCACCTACTCCCCTGAGGAGCTCGGCGTCATGATCCAATTCTACAACAGGCTGGTGAAGGAGAAGGCTGTTCCTCAGATCGAATACTTTGAGCGTAAGAATATCGACAACGGCAGCTACGCCGGAGCGGTGGCTTGGGTCAGCGATGCAGTGAACTATTTCGGCAGCACTATCTCAGCCGGGAACAGCGTTATCGCCGCCGACCAGACCGCCCTTTCTCCCGAAAAAAGCGGTGAGGGCTGGTACGAAAAGCCTGCAACGCTCTACGCTGTCAGCAAGAACACCGACCACCCCGAGGAAGCCGCTCTGCTGCTGGATTTCCTCCTGAACAGCCGTGAAATGGCCGTTTTGCAGGGAGTCGAGAAGGGCATCCCGATCAGTGAGCCGGCTCTTGAAGCCCTGGATCAGGAGGGGCTGCTCAGCGGTATACAGTATGAGGCCTCACTGAAAATGGACAGCGCAGTTCCGCTGACCGTGCTGGATCCGGTGATCGAGAAGGCCGAGCTGTACAACGCCTTCTACGACGCCTGCAACCTTGTGATCTACGGCAAGGCCGACCTTGAAAGCGCCTCAGAGCAGCTTTATCAGGTCTACAAGGACGGCGGATATATCGAATAACAAGAGTGCAGTCCTCATTAAATAGATTTGAGCCATAGTATCCATGATGATATGTCAGTGGTACTATGGCGCTTTTATTGACAATTCAGCTGCGCCATGCTATAATTGTTACAAATATATTTAGGCGGTGTATGTCATGGAAATAGTTATAACGAAAAAACCTGATAACGACCAAAAAACAGGCGATTTTATAAATAAAGAGTTTACCGCTTATGCTTTGCAAAGCGGTGTAGAGCTCAACTTTGAGGAATTCTGCTTTGTTGCTGAGGATAATGAAAAAAACATCCTTGGTGTGATCACAGGAAGAGCGTATTACAATGAGGTCCATATCGGAGACCTGATCATTGGGGAAAAGTTCAGAAAAAATGGGTTGGGAAGTGCGCTCGTTAGTGCAGTAGAGAAAGAGTACAGCGGAAAAGGCTACGACATAATAACACTAACGACCTTCGGTTTCCAGGCGCCAGAGTTTTATCCCAAACTCGGCTACAGGATCGAATTTGTTCGTGAGGATAAGGATCCGAAACTTAGCAAGTATTTCTTGTCAAAAGAATTATGAGGATCTATCAAACCCTGATCTATCTCAGCAGCAAAAACGCCCCGAAGCGGTAAGATCACTTCGGGGCGTTTTTCAATCATTGAAGCAGACTTCCCTCTGACGAATGGCCATTTTCCGCCAGCTGATGAAGCCGTAGAGGTCGTTGACCAAAAACGCTGCGAAGCACATCAGCACCGATATATAGGAGCTGTCTTTCAGGGAGGCAAGGCTCCACAGCAGGATCAGCACAGCATCGTTTGCCGCATATGCCAGGGCAAAGTAGGGGCTCCGGCGGAAGGTCAGATACACCGCAATGAAGCTGGTGGTGACAGAAAGCGTGCTGGGCAGCAGGTTTGCTGTTCCGAAATACCGCAGTATGAAGAAGAAAACTCCCGTGACCGCTGCCGAAAGGATCATCATGAAGATCCATTCCCCTCCGGAGATCTGGTTGACCCTCACCTCACTGCGTCGCCCCTCAAAGGGATTTCTCAGCCATGAGATCAGCGAAAAGACCGCCATGGGACCGGTCATTCCCAGATATGTGGCCATTTCCCCATAATAGGCGAAGGTGTAGGAGATGTACCCGTAGAGCAGGCTGAAAACTATCATCAGCCCCTGAGCAACGGGATTTCCCTTTGCGGCAAATATCAGGGAGGTAACTCCGACTATCGAGGCGATAAGCGTCAGGAAGTTCTCCCGGTCGAACAGCAGGAACGACACCATGATCACAAGCACTGAGCCGCCCCACAGCAGCTTCTCTCCAAAGGTAAAATATCCGGCGGTCTTCATTTTTTCCTCCATAAAAAACAGCATCCAGCATGGATCTTCTAAGACCTAACGACCCATACCGAATGCTTGATCTGCATTATACTACCCGGTGGCAGTGGTCATATTATACCACAGCTCAGCTTTTTTGTCAATGGCTATTGATTTCTTCTGCCGGTTTCAGTATAATAGTAGTATAAGGAGTTTTCCCCATACCGCCGAAAGGAGCTTTGCAATGGCCGATACCTGGAACAACGCCGTGAAAACGCTGAAGGAACTGACCCAAAAATACATCTCAGAACGCACCGAAGAACCTAAGGACGCCCACAAGACCCTCCTGCTGAGAGCTCTTGTTCTGCTGAAAAACGCCCATCCGGACACCGAGATCATGTTCACTCCCATGGCTAAGACCATGGTGCCCTACGCCAAGCGCCCCGACAAAAAAGGCGACCGTGAGAAGGGACTTGGCCGGCATTACTACTGCGCAGTGAACTCCTCCGGGAGGGAACTGAAGTCCGCTGAGGGCTATTACCGCAACGGCATGGGAAAATTCGCCAAAAGCGCCCGCACTATGCTGGAGGAGGACTACACCATGGCCCTCACCATGTATATCGCCGGTTTTACCGAGGAAAGCGCAAAGCTGCTGGGCAGAGCCGTCCACATGGTATCGGACGCCTGCTGTGTTCCACACGCATCGAAAATGACCTATTTTTCGCCGAAAAAGCGAGTCCATACAGCCTATGAGGGGCTCTCTGACGTGATCTATCCGGAGTTCGTCCCTGAACAGGAGCTGGACAAGATCGAGCCGGTCTTTGCTGACCGCTCCTCATTCAGGGCTCCCATGAACGACATCGCAGCCGGCACCGCCAAGGAGCTGGATCTGCTGAGAGAAGAGCCCTTTGAGGAGATCCGGGAGCGGCTGCTGTACACCGAGAGAAAGGTGGCGGCGCTGCTGCTGAGGTTTTTTGAGGACGCATCGGCTCCCGATGAGCACGAAGCGATCTTCGTCCGGAACAAGGCAAAGGTGACGCTTCTTGAGAAGACAGCTCCCCTGAGCTGCAAGATCACCGAAAAGGGGATCAGGCTCCACGGGGTCAATCCCTGTCCACAGTCCAGGCTGAACGTGACCGGCACGCCACTTTACGCCGCTCACCGCCATGACGGGCTTTTCACCCTGGCGCCTGCCCGTGAGCGAGAGGGCATGGTGATCGAGCCGGTGAAGGGCGTGCTGAAGCTGCGTCCCTTCGATCCACGCCGCCAGTCACAGCTTTTTGAGATCAAATGACCTGCGCAGTAATGGGCACACCATGTGTCCGCCACTGATCTGTTCCCAGGTCACCCGATCTCCAATAAAAAAGCTCCCATATCGGGAGCTTTCAGCTTGTCTAAAAAGCCCCTTTGCTGAGAGAGCAGAGGGGCTGATTTCATGTAATATCAAGCAAAAACGAGATCATGTAGCGAAAAATGGATAAAT